>LNEW01000049.1 GCA_001464375.1 Rhodospirillales bacterium Ga0074136
CGCGCCGCCGCATATTCCGCCGCCAGCCGGTCCACCAGCGCCGCCGCCGGCACCACCGCGTCGATCCCGCCCACCGACTGCCCGGCGCCCCAGATGTCCTTCCACTTCCGCTTGCGGTCGGTGCCGAAGTTCATCTGCGATCCCTCGACCCCCGCGAGGTTGTCCGGGTCCAGCCCAGCCTTGCGCAGGGATGGCTTCAGGTAGTTGCCGTGAACCCCGGTGATCAGGTTGGTGTAGATGATGTCGCCGGCGGCGCTCTCGACGATCATGCGCTTGTAGTCGTCCACCGCGCGGGCTTCCTCGGTGGCGATGAAGGCGCTGCCCATGTAGGCGAAATCCGCGCCCATCGCCTCGGCCGCGAGGATGGACCGGCCATGCGCGATCGACCCGGACAGCGCGATCGGCCCGTCGAACCAGGCGCGGGTTTCCTGCAGCAGCGCGAAGGGGGATTGCGCGCCCGCGTGTCCACCGGCGCCGGCGGCCACCAGCACCAGCCCGTCCGCACCCTTCTCGATCGCCTTGTGGGCGAACACCTGGTTGATCACGTCGTGGATGATGTAGCCGCCATAGGAATGGATGGCCTCGTTCACCTCGGGCCGCGCGCCCAGGCTGCTGATGATGAGCGGCACCTTGTGCTTCACGCACAGCGCCAGATCCTGGTCGAGCCGGTCGTTCGACCGGTGCACGATCAGGTTGATGGCGAAGGGCGCCGACGGCCGGTCCGGATGCGCGGCATCGTGCGCGGCGAGCCGTTCCTTGATCTCGACCAGCCATTCATCGAGCTGTTCGACCGGGCGCGCGTTCAGCGACGGCATCGACCCGATCACGCCCGAGGTGCATTGCGCCACCACCAGGTCGGGCACCGAGATGATGAACAGCGGCGACCCGATCAGCGGCAGGCGCAGCCGGCCCTTCAGGCTTTCGATCAGCGACATGCGGTATCCCCCTTGGCTTTCCCGACCGAGCCTCGCCCGCCGCGCCCCCGGCTGTCGAGTAGGGCGCGCGTCACGCCGGCACCAGGTCCGCGACCGCGATCCCGGCCTCACCTTGCACGGCGTAGTACAGCAGCACGCGCCCGTTCTCCTCGAGGATGCAGGGATCACGGAGCTGGTTGACCGGCAGGTTGATCGCGCCGCGCCAGGACGGTGCCAGCGGCAAGGCTGCGCCTTCCCAATCGGCCTCGGGGCGCAGCACCAGCGCCTCGGCACCGGCGCGCCAGGACATCCAGTCGCCGGACAGGTCCACCTCGCTCAGCAGGATGCTTTCGGGCACGTCGCCGACGCGCGTCCAGAACACCTCCAGCCTGTCGCCGCGCAGGCGCAGCGCGGTGTGGCGCTGGGTGCCGGGGAACAGTGTCGGGCCGCGCTCGAAGCCGGTCAGCCCATCCTTCGACCGGAACACGATCCCCGGCATCGCCAGCGCATAGGTCCAGCCGCCATGGCGGAACACCCGGAAATACGATGGCCCGAGCAGGTCCGGCAGCGCGCGGAAGGCCAACCCGTCGGCCGACAGCGCGACACGGCTGCGCTGCGTGCGGAAGCCCGCCAGGCCGTGGAAATACATCACGATGCGCCGGCTCGCCTGGTCCACATGCACGTCGGGCGAGGCGATGTGCGGGATGGTCGCATCCTCGATCGGGTCCGGCACGCCCGGCGTGCCCGGCGGCGCGCGGCCCGGAAGCCGGTCGCCCGAGTCGGTGTCGCCGGATCGCGGCAGCGGTTCGGTGGGAAACAGGCTGTCGGCCAGCGCGAGGCTGCCGGGCGCATGCACGCGCCACGGTCCCTCGGGCGCATCGGCATAGGCCAGGCGGATGTAGTCGCCCTTGTGGTCGGCGAAATACAGGTAGTAGCGCCCGAGTGGGTTCGGCACCCAGTCGGGCACGCGGATGACCGAGGCGCCCTGGATGTTGGCGCCCATGCGCTCGTCCATCCCCGGGCGGATGATCGGGTTGCCGGGCAGCCGGATGGCACGGTAGCGGGCCATCGGCGTCACGCCGCGCTCAGCCCGAGTTCGGCCACCAGCGCGCCGAAGCGCGCATGGTCCGTGCGCATGCGCGCGGCCAGCGCCTCCGGTCCGAGGTCGAACAGGCCCGCCCCGGCCGGCAGCCGCGCCGCGAAGTCGGGCCGCGCCAGCGCGGCGCGCGTGTCGGCGGCGACGCGTGCGACGATCTCCGCCGGCAGCCCCGCCGGGCCGAACACCGCCTGCCAGGCATGGGCGAAGTCGACCTGCGGCGCGACCTCGGCGATCGAGGGCACCTCGGGCAGTTCGGGCAGCCGCGTGCGCGGGGTGGCGACCACGGCGGAGAGCCCGCCCGCGCGGATCGCCGGCAGCACGACGTTGAAACTGTCCATCGTGGCCTGCACGCGCCCGGCAAGCAGGTCGGCAAGCCCCGCCGCGCTGGTGCGGTAGGGCACGTGCTGGGCAGGGAAGTCGAGCCCCCGCCGCAGGATCTCCATGTTGAGATGCGGCACCGTCCCGTTGCCGGCGGAATAGTACGGCCGCGCGCGCGCCGCGGCGACGAAGTCGGGCAGGCTGCGCAGGCCGAGCTCCGTGCGCAGCGTGAGCGTACCGCTCGCCACCGTGACGCCCGCGGCCGGGGTGAGGTCGCGCAGCGGGTCGTAGGGCGCGCGCGTCATGTGCGGCGTGATCACCAGCGCCGCCATGGCCACGAGGCCGAGCGTGTAGCCATCCGGCGCGGCGCGCGCGATCTGCGCCACGCCGATCGCGCCGCCCGCCCCGGGCTGGTTGTCGGCCACGACGCGCTGGCCCCAGCGCTGCGAAAGGTCGTCGGCCAGCACCCGGGCGACATGGTCGGCGAGGTTGCCCGCGCCGTAGGGCACCACCAGCCTGACCGGCTTGGTGGGCCAGGCGCCTTGCGCGGCAAGGCGGGCGGGAAAGGGCAACGCGGCGGCTGCCGCCAGCAGGGCGCGGCGGGGTGCCCTGGTTGCGAGGGTCATGGCATTCCTCCCGGCGCTGCGCATGGCGCCGCTTCATCGATGCTGGCACGCGCCCCCGGGCCGGACAACGCGGGCATTCGTGGCCTTCGCAAGTGCAGCATCGGGCCGTGGACGACGACGCCGCACCCCCCGACCTGCTCGCCCGGCTGCACGGCCGGCACCATGTCCGGGCGGTATTGCCGGATCGGCAATGCGCCCTGATCAGAAGCCGACGCAGGCGGCGCGGTAGACGGTCAGCACCGACTGGTGGCGGAAGCGCGCCTTCCAGGCCTCCTCGACCGGCCGCAGGCGCGCACGCGCGGCGGCGGCATCGACGCCGGGCAGCACCAGCACCAGCAGCTTGCTCGCTTCGCTCAGGATGGTGCCGTCGGGCCGGCGCCACTGGCCGCGGCCGTCGAGCGTCGTCAGCCCGTCCGGGAAGGCAGGCGTGACCGTGGCGGCGAGGAAGTCCCGCCACTCGGCCTCGGTGATGTCGGGTGCGTCGCGGCGGGAGCCGCCGAAATAGGCCTCGGCCACGGTCGCCTGCGTCGTGCCGTCCGGGCAGGCGGGCGGCGGTGGCGCGCTGCAGGCCGCCAGCAGCACGGGCAGCAGCAGCGCGGCGCGGCGGGCGCGGTCAGGTCGCAAGGCAGACCGGCAGCAACTGCGCTTCGACCGGCGCCTCGGGGAAGCGGGCGGTCCAGGCGCGCAGGACGGAGCGCACCGCCACCGGCATCTCGGGCGGTGCGTCCGGGTTCCAGGAGGCGCGCACCTCCGCGAAGACCGACCGCGTGCGCTGCGGGCGCGGCGCGCTCACCGGGGGTTCGTCGCGTTCTGTGATGGCGGTGCGCAGCACGGGATCCAGGATGTCGCTGCGGAAGGTGCGCCATTGCGCGTCGGTCACGTCGTCGCCATTGGGCATCAGCAGGCCGAAGCGCAGATGCGCGAGCACGGCGGGACGCGTGCCCGGCATGCAGGGCGTGAGCGCGCCGGCCGGTCGCGCCAGCACGGCCACGCCGAGCAGCAGCGCACCGCGACGGTTCATGCCGCGTAGCGCCGCATGCGGCCTGCGCCTCACGCGGTCGTCGCCAGCAGCACGACGCCGGCCGAGATCAACCCGATCGCCGCGATCTTCTGCATCCCGAGCGATTCCCCGAACATGGTCCAGCCCACGATGGCGATGACCACGTAGGACGCCGCCGTGCAGGGCAGCGCCACGCTCATGGGGATCTTGCGCAGCGCTACTATATAAAGGAGTGCGGCGCCGCCGTAGCAGACCAGGCCGAACATGGTGGGCAGGCGGAACAGCTGGTGGATGAAGCCGCCATCGGCCGCCACCGCGCCGGATGCCCCCGACTTCAACAGCACCTGTCCGACCAGGGAGGTGGTGATGGCGGCGGCGAGGGCGACCCAATAGGCGGTCATGGCGAGGGCTCCCTGGCGGCGATCACTTCGCGCACCACGCCCTGCGGCTTGCCGTTCGCCGACATGAAGGCGCGGCCGACATATTCGCCGAGCACCCCCAGGATCATGAACTGCACGCCGGCGATCAGCAGCGTGACGGTCATCAGGGACGCCCAGCCGGACGGCGTTTCGCCGACCAGCGCCTCGAAGATCACCCAGGCGGCGGCGACCAGGCCGAGGACGCCCATCGCCACCCCCGCGAAGACCGCGAGCCGCAGCGGCAGCACCGAGAAATTGGTCGCCAGGTTCATCCACAGCCGCACCAGCCGCCGCACCGTGTAGTTGGACCGCCCCTCGGCGCGCGCGAAGTGCTTCACCTCGATGCTGTCGAGCCGCTGGGTCACCTGCATCAGCAGCCCGTCGATATAAGGGTAGGGGCCGCGGTACTTCACCACCTCGCCGACCGCCAGGGCCGACATGCAGCGGAAGGATGACAGGTACAGCCCCTTCGGCTTGTCCATCAGCTGGTCGGCCACCCAGTTGGCAAAGCGGCTGCCGATGTTGCGCCAGCCATCATGTTCCTTCACCGCATAGCGCGTGTAGACCACGTCGAAGCCGCCCAGGCGCGCATGGTCGTAGATGCGGATCACCTCCTCGGGCGGGTTCTGCAGGTCGTCGTCCATGGTGATGACATAGGCGCCGCGGGCATGGCGCA
>LNEW01000050.1 GCA_001464375.1 Rhodospirillales bacterium Ga0074136
CTGGGCGCGACCCGGTCTTCGGGTGGGGCGTGGTCGACGCCGACCCCTGCGCCGATGTCCCGGCGAGGGTCGGCGCGCCCCCCGCGGCGAGGGACCAGGGCCGGACGGGCGAATGATCGCCTGTCGCCCGCATCGCGCGGGCCGGGCGCCGCAAGGCCCGCGCGGCGCTGCCCCGGCGGATGTCATCGACGCCCCGGCAGCGGATGGGTTTGCGGATGTCCGTCGGAGAATGACCTGTCAGCGGTTCGGATAAAGCCGCGGATGCGTCACCTGGTCGGGCGGCCCCGGCGGGCGCACCGGCCCGACCTTGCCGCAGGCGCCGAGCAGCAGCAGAAGCGCGAAAGCGCCCAGCGCCATGCGGGTCATGCCAGCTTCGCCTTCCATTCCGCCGCCATGGCCGCGACATTGGCCGGCGCGGTGCCGCCGAACGACGTGCGCGACCGCACCGAGGCCGCCACCGACAGCACGTCGTACACGCCCTCGGTGATGCGGGGCTCGGCCTCGCGCATTTCCTCGATGGTGAGGCCCGCGAGGTCGACGCCGAGCCCCTCGGCCTTCTGCACCAGCGCACCGGTCGCGTGGTGGGCGTCGCGGAAGGGCATCTT
>LNEW01000051.1 GCA_001464375.1 Rhodospirillales bacterium Ga0074136
GGCATGATGGAACTGCCGGTGGTGAAGGAATCCGACAGTTTCACGAACCCGAAATAGGGGTTCGTCCAGATCACGATTTCCTCGGCGAAGCGCGACAGGTGGGTCGCGCACATCGAGCAGGCGAACAGGAATTCCGCGGCGAAATCGCGCGAGGCCACGGAATCCAGGCTGTTGCGCGTGGGGCCGTCGAAGCCCAGCGCCTTCGCCGTCATGTGCCGGTCGATCGGGAAGCCGGTGCCGGCCAAAGCCGCCGCACCCAGCGGGCATTCATTCATCCGCGCGCGGCAGTCGCGCAGGCGCGACAGGTCGCGCGAGAGCATCTCGACATAGGCCAGGAAGTGATGCCCGAGTGTGACCGGCTGCGCCGGCTGCAGGTGCGTGAAGCCTGGCATCACCGTGCCGGCATGTTCGGCCGCGCGGTCGACCAGGGCGCGCATCACGTCCTCGATCTGCCCCGAAAGCCCGTCGATCGCATCGCGCACCCACAGGCGCACATCCAGCGCCACCTGGTCGTTGCGCGACCGCCCGGTGTGCAGGCGCTTGCCGGCATCGCCGATCGCGGCCGACAGCCGCGCCTCGACGTTCATGTGGATGTCCTCGAGCGCCTCGTCGAAGGGGAAGTCGCCCTTCTCGATGCGCGCGGAGATGTCCGTCAGGCCGCGGCGGATGTCGGCCTCGTCATCGGCGGTGATGATCCCCACATGCGCCAACATCGCGGCATGGGCGAGCGAGCCGCGGATGTCCTGCCGCCACATCTTGCGGTCGAAGCCGATCGAGGCATTGATCGCCTCCATGATGGCGGAGGGGCCTTCCGCGAAGCGTCCGCCCCATTGCCGATTGGCGTTGCTGCTCACCTGCGAGGGTCTTTCGTGCTGAAACCGTGCCGCCGTTCCGTGCTGCTGACCGCCCCGGCGCTGGCGGCGGCCACCCTGATACAGGCCGGGCTTCCGGCGCGTCCAGCCATGGCCGCCCCGCATGGGCTGAACCGCCTGCGCGAGAACGACGCCGCGCTGCCCGACATCACCTTCACCAACGCCGAGGGCCGCGCCCACACCCTGGCCGACTTCGCCGGGCGGGGGCTGGTGATCAACCTCTGGGCCACCTGGTGCCCGCCCTGCGTGGCGGAAATGCCCGCACTCGATAAACTCGCGGCCACGCTGGAACGCGACAACGTCCAGGTCCTGCCGTTGTCGTCGGACCGCGGCGGGCGCGAGGTCGTGCAGGCCTTCTACGAACGCACCGCCGTGCGGACGCTGCAGGTGTGGCTCGACCCGCGCGGCGCGGCGTCCCGCGCGCTGGGCGCGCGCGGCCTGCCCACCACCATCATCGTGGACCGCGCCGGGCGGGAACGCGCGCGGCTCGAGGGCGATGCCGCCTGGGACGCGCCGGAATTCATCGCCGCCATCCGCCGCCTGACGGGGCGCGCGGCCGCGCCGGCGACGCGCGGGGCGTGAGGGGTGGTTGGGGCGATGCCAGGGGGCGCTGCCCCCTGGACCCCCGCCGGGGAGGCAGTGCCTCCCCGGACCCCGCCATGAATGGAGTGGGGCGAGGGAGGGGCTTGGCGCGCCTGTCGCGTAAGGCGCACCGGCGAGCCCCTCCCTCGCCCCACCCCATCAATCCCGCGGGTCTGGGAGGCCGCAGCCTCCCAGCGGGGGGTCCGGGGGGCCGGCCCCCCGGCGCGCCCCACGCACGGACCCATCCCCCGGGTGAAACCCCCCCCGCCCCGCGTGACGGGTCCCGGCACAGATGACGATCGCGCCGCCCACCCCGCTCCTGCCGGTCCGCCGCCGCCTGGTGCTGCACGTGCCGGGCTATGAGCCGCTGAGCGCCGCGGCGCAGCAGCGCCGCCTGGCGCGCACGCTGGACCGCAGCGCGGCGACCTGGGGCCTCGCCGCCGAAGCCGGGCCCGGCACCGCCTCGTCCGACGGCGTGGTGCACGCCTTCCCCGCGCGGCTGTCCGGGCCCGACTGGTCCACCCAGGCCGAGATCCGCATCCTCGCCTGGGACGACCTGATCGCGCGCGACCTGGCGGTGCCGCTGCCCTCGCGCATCCTGCGCGGCGGCGCGGCGCTGCTGCGCCTGCTGTCGGATGGCACGCTCGGGCGCTACGGCGCGGCGCATTGGCGCTACCTGGTGTTCGTCGCGCTGCCCGTCGCGCTGCTGGGCGGCGCGCTGCTGGCGGGGCTGCTGGCGGGCCTGCTGCTCGGCGGCTGGGCGGGGCTGGCGCTCGGCGTGGCGCTGGCGCTGGGGCTGGTGCTGCTGGCCGACCGCCGCGCCCATCTGGGGCACCTGTTCGCCGACTGGTCCTTCGCGCGCGACCTGGCCGCCGGCACGCGGCCCGACATCGTGGCGCGCATCGCCCGGTTCGCGCAGGAGATCACGGCGGCGCGCCGCGCGCGCGACGTGGACGAGGTGGTGCTGTCCGGCCACAGCCTGGGCATGGTGCTGCTGGCGCAGGCGCTGGCCGATGCGCTGGCGCAGGACCCCGACCCGCCGCGCCCGGCACCGCGGCTGGTGCTGGTCGGGCTCGGCTCCTCGCTGCTCAAGATCGCGTTGATGCCGCAGGCGGACGCGCTGCGGGCGGCGGTCGCGCGGATCGCCGCCGCACCCGCGCTGACCTGGCTGGAATACACCTCGCGCCGCGACCTGGTGTCGTTCCATCGCGCGGACCCTGTCGCCCTGCTGGGCCTGCCCGGGCGGGGGCCGCGCATGGAGCGCATCCATCCCCGCGCCATGCTCGATGCCACCGGCTGGCGGCGCGTGCGGCTGTCGATGCTGCGGTCCCACCGCATCTACGTCACCGGCAATGGCCGGCGCTATTTCTACGATTGGGGCCTGATCGCCTGCGGCCCCGGCGCTGTGGGGCGCGACCCGGACCCCGACCGGCTGATCGGCCCCGACGGCGCGCTGCTGCGCACACCCCTGGAGGCCACCGCGTGACGCCCCTGCTCGCGAAACTGCTGCATGGCCTGTGCATGGTGGCCTGGTGGGTCATTCGCCGGCCCTTCGAACGCAAGTCGAAGCGCAACGTGCTGCTGCGCGACGCGATGGACCTGCGGGAGAAGGCGGTGCTGGGCGTGTCCTTCGCCGGGCTGGGGGTGATCCCGTTCCTCTACATCGCGACAGGCTTCCCGGCCGCGCTGGACCAGGCGTTCTCGACGGTGCGCGCCATCGCGGGGCTGGCGCTGTTCGCCGCGGCGCTGGCGCTGTTCTACGCCACGCACAAGGCGCTCGGGCGCAACTGGTCGGTCACGCTGGCGGTGCGCGCGGAACATTCGCTGGTCACCGGCGGAGTCTATCGTTTCGTTCGCCATCCAATGTATACGGCCTTCTGGATGTGGGCGGTCGCGCAGGCCTTCACGCTGCAGAACTGGCTGGCCGGGCCGGCCGGGATCATCGGCTTCGGCACGCTGTACCTGCTGCGGGTGGCCCGCGAGGAATCCCTGATGCGTGAAACTTTCGGCGCCGAATGGGATTCCTATGCGGCGCGCACACCGCGCATCATTCCCCTCGCCCCACCCCCCCGCAGCCCCTGACCCGCTCCAGGCCCATGCCCCACCCGACCCGCCGCGCCGCCCTGCTCGGCCTCGCCGGCACCGCCGCCGCCTGCGCGAGCGGCGAGAACGAAACCCCCATCGTGGGCCCGCCACGCGGCCGCGTGGTGCTGCTGCGCGGCCTGGCCAACGTGTTCTCGACCGGCATCGACGAGCTGGAGGAAACCCTGCGCCGGGATGGCTACGACGCCGCCGTGCACAACCACCTCGACTGGGCCGCCCAGGCCGATGCGGCGCTGGTCCTGGCACGCGAAGGCCGCCTGCCGCGGCCCTTCGCCGTGATCGGCCATTCGCTCGGCGCCGATGACGCGATCCTCCTGGCGGCGCGCTTCGGCCAGGCCACCGGCATGATGGACATCGTCGTCACCTTCGACCCGGTGCTGGTGCGCAGCGTGCCGCGCGGCCCCGCGCTGGTACGCAACTACTTCCAGCAAAGCGACCTGTGGGGCGGCGCCCGCCTGACCGCCGCGCGCGGCTTCACCGGCACGCTGGAGAACCGCCCCGTGCGCGGCGACAACCACTTCACCATCGACAAGGACCCCGCGCTGCACCGCGAGGTGATCGCACTGCTGGACGCGGCCCACCCGCCGCGCCCAGCGCCGCGCCGCGCCGCCTGAGGGACCGCTTGGGCATCTGCCGCCAGGCGCGTTCCGCAGCCCGGCGCCAACCCGCCCACGGACACCCATGACAGCGGCCCCGGGCTGGCGGCGGGCCGGTGCCGGCATCCCCGAACAGTCACACCACCTGCCGCCGCCGCCACGCGCCCTCACGCGCCGCCATCTTCTCGCCAAAGGCCACCTGCATCCCCGCGCCGTGTCCATGACCCCGATTCGCCTCCCACGCCGCGCCGCGATGGCGCTGTTGCCGGCCCTCGCTGCCTGCGGCACCACCACCGTGCAGCCGCTCACGCAGCCGCCGCGCGGGCGGGTGCTGGTGCTGCGCGGGCTGCTCAACATGTTCTCGACCGGCATGAACGTGCTGACCTTCATGCTGCGCGACGCCGGCTACGACGCCACCGTCCACAACCACGCCGAATGGCGCGGGCTCGCGGACCGCGTGGCGGCAGACGCGCACGCGGGTACGCTCAAGCGGCCGCTGGCGGTGATCGGCCATTCCTTCGGCGCCGACGACGCCATCCTGATGACCGGGCGGCTGGGCGCCGCGGCGGTGCCCGTCGACCTGCTCGTCACCTTCGACCCGTCCTGGGTGCTGGCGGTGCCGCGCGGCCCGCGCCGCGTCATCAACTTCCACCAGGACCGCGACACCTATGCGCGGCTCCTGTCCCCCGGCCCCGGCTTCGACGGCCGCATCGAGAACCGCCAGGTGACCGGCGAAAGCCACCTGTCGATCGACAAGGATATGGATCTGCATCGGCAGGTGCTGGCGGCGCTGCGCGAGATCGACAACGCGTCAGGGCCGCCCGCGACCGCTGGCGCGGCGCCCCGCACCGCCGCATCGCCCGCCACGGCGCCCCCGCGCCTGGCGCCGCTGCCGCGCCCGCCCGCGCCGCCGGTCAGGGCAAGGCGTTGAGCCGGCGCTCCAGCAGCCCGCGCCAGGGCGCATCCGGCGGCGTCTCCGTCAGCAGCGCCTGCCACAGCGTCCGCGCATTCGCCGGGCGGCCGCTCTCGGCCTCCACCAGCCCCACCAGGAAGCGATAGCGCGGGTCGCCAGGCTGGTCGGCCAGGGCGCGCGTCAGCCAGGGCGTGGCCGCCGCCGGCGCGCCGCGCGCGATCTCCATCTCCGCGATGTCGCCCGCCAGGTCAGCCTCGAACCGCGCATCCAAGGCCCGCGTCCAGGCGGCGATCGCCGCCTCCGCATTGCCGCGCCCGCGTTCCGCATTGCCCAGCAGGATCCAGCCCTGCCGCGCCTGGTCGCTGCGCGGGTCGAGCGCCGACAGCCTCTCACGCAGCGTCGCGAGAATCTGGTCGTCGCGCGCCGCCGCCTCCGCCCGCAGGTCGTACGGCGCCGACGGCATCCCCGGCGACCCGCGCAGCAGGTAGATGCCGACCCCCGCCGCCGCCAGCAGCGGCAGGATCGCCACCAGAAGCGCCGGGCTGCGCGCGGTCGCCACCACCTCGGCCTGGTCGGCCGCGGCAATCAGGCGGCGCTGCACCTCGATGCGCGCGGCACGATGCCCGGGCTCATCGAGCCGGCCCGCCTCCCGCTCCCGATCCAGTTCATCGAGCTGCGCGCGATAGAGCGCGACATCGGCCTCGCGCCGCCCCCGCGCGGCGGACGGGCGCAAAACCGCCGCGCCAAGCGGCAACAACGCGGCGAGCGCGAGAAGCGCCAACGGAATCCAGATGGTCATGCGCCGCCGCCAGGCTCCAGCTCCGCCAGGCGCCGGCGCTCCGCCTCGGTCAACGGCACAGTCTCGATCCCCGCCTGCGCACGCCGGCGCCGCAGCACGATCACCGCCAGCCCACTCCCCACCGCAATCACCGGCATCGCCCACAACAACGCCGTCACCGGATTGAAGGGCGGCCGCAACAGCACGAAATCGCCATAGCGCGCATGGACGAAGCGCATGATCGCCGACGAATCATCGCCCGCCACGACCCGCTCGCGCACCACACGCCGCAGGTCGCGCGCCAACTCCGCATCACTGTCCTCGATCGACTGGTTCTGACACACCATGCAACGCAACTCGCGCCCGATCTCCTGGGCCCGCGCCTCCATGCCCGGGTCCGGCAGGCGATCCTCCGGCCGACCCACGGCCCCGAAGGCTGGCCAGGCCAGGGCCAGCAGCAGCGGGAGGGTTGCGATGAGGCGGGGCAGGGCGAACGGAGAGGGGCTTTGCCCCCCTCCGGACCTCCCCCCACCAAGGGGCAACGGCCCCTTGGATCCGCGGGCTTTTGAATCGGGGGAATTGGGGAGGGGCATCGTCGGTGGCACCGACGCGATGGGCGCGCCATGCCCCTCCCCAATTCCCCCGATCAAGTCGAGGGGTCCAGGGGCCCTTAGGCCCTTGGCGGGTGGGGTCCGGGGAGGGCAGAGCCCTCCCCGTTCTGCCCTGGCCATGCTCA
>LNEW01000052.1 GCA_001464375.1 Rhodospirillales bacterium Ga0074136
GGATGCGATCGCCGCGCTGCTGGCGGCCGAATGCCACTGGCGCGACATCCTGGCCTTCACCTGGGACCTGCGCACCGCCTCCGGCGCCGCCGCGATCGCGGAGCGACTGGCGCCTACGTTGCCGGCCGCGCGCGCCCGTGGCTTCACGCTGGCCGCCGGGCGCACCCCGCCGCGCATCGTGACCCGCGCCGGCACGGATTCGATCGAGGCGATCCTCGCCTTCGAGACCGCGACCGGCCCCTGCCTCGGCGTGGTCCGGCTGGTCAGCGAGGACGGCGCGCCGCGCGCCTGGACGCTGATGACATCGCTCGACGAAATCCGCGGCCACGAGGACCCCGCCGAAGGCAAGCGTTGGCAGGATGTGGACTGGAAGCGCAATTTCGGCGGCGAGAACTGGCTCGATCGCCGGCGCAAGGCGCTCGCCTACGAGGATCGCGATCCCGCCGTGCTGGTGGTGGGCGCGGCGCAGGCCGGGCTGTCGGTGGCGGCGCGGCTGGGGCTGCTCGGCGTCGATACGCTGGTGGTGGATCGCGGCGCGCGGATCGGCGATTCGTGGCGCGACCGCTACCATGCGCTGACGCTGCACAATGAAACGCGCGTCAACCATCTGCCCTACATGCCCTTCCCGAAATCCTTCCCGGTCTTCATCCCGAAGGACATGCTGGCGAACTGGTTCGAGTTCTATGCCGAGGCGATGGAGCTGAATGTCTGGACCGGCACCACCCTGACCGGCGGGCGCTGGGACGCGGATGCGGGCTGTTGGGAGGTGACGCTCACGCGGGCCGACGGCATGCCGCGCATCATGCGCCCGCGCCACATCGTCATGGCCAATGGCGTGTCCACCACGCCGGTCATGCCGGACCTGCCGGGGCTGCAGGATTTCCGCGGCGCGGTGCGCCATTCCAGCGCGCTCGGCCGTGGCGCCGACTGGGCGGGCAAGCGGGCGCTGGTGCTGGGCACCGGCACCTCGGGGCATGACGTGGCGCAGGACCTGGCGGTGTCCGGGGCGGCGGCGGTCAGCATCATCCAGAACCGGCCCTCGCTGGTGGTCAGCCTGAAGGAAGCGCAGGCGCCCTATGCGCTGTACGACGAGGAGATTGCCTTCGAGGACAAGGACCTCCTCGCCACCTCCTTCCCTTTCCCGGTGGTGAGGCGCAGCGCCCAGCGCATGGTGGCGATGAACCGCGAGGCCGATCGCGACCTGCTGGCGGGGCTGGAGGCGCGCGGCTTCAGGCTGAATTTCGGGGAGGACGATACCGGCTGGCAGCTGATGTACCAGGCGCGCGGCGGCGGTTACTACTTCGATGCCGGCTGTTCGCAGATGATCATCGACGGGCGCGTCGGGCTGATGCAGTTCGCCGACATCGACCGCTTCGTGCCCGAGGGCGCGCGGATGAAGGATGGCAGCCTGGTGCCCGCCGAGCTGATCGTGCTGGCCACCGGCTACGAAGGGCAGGCGCAAGCGGCGCGCCGGCTGCTCGGCGATGCGGTGGGCGACCGCGTGGGCCGGGTCTGGGGCTGGGATCCCGAGGGCGAGCTGAACGGCATGTGGCGCCCGACCGGCCAGCCCGGGCTGTGGTTCCATGCCGGCGGCCTGGCGCAATGCCGCATCTACTCCAAGGTGCTGGCCCTGCAGATCAAGGCGCACGAACTGGGCCTGGCCCCATGATCGAGGTGGTCGAGGACGAGCAGACCGGGCATTTCCGCGTGGTGACGTACCGCGGCGAGACGCTGGGCATCACGACCACGCGCGAGGCGGCCAACGACCTGTCGGAACTGCTGCTGGAGGCCTGGGAGGAATCGGTCGCCGCCGCCGCGGCGCGGGCACGGATGAAGCACGGGGCGGCAATCATTGAACCACGGTGACCTCCCCCCCGCGGCGCGGGCGCGATAGGCTGCGCCGATCCACGCCGCCGGAGACCCCCGCCATGACCCGCCGCCTCGTCCTCGCCGCCGCCCAGCTGGGCCCCATCCAGAAAGCCGAGGGCCGCGACGTCGCCGTGGGCCGCATGGTCCGGCTGATGGATAAGGCGCACCGCATGGGCGCGCAGGTGGTGGTCTTCCCCGAACTGGCGCTGACCACCTTCTTCCCGCGCTGGTACGAGGAAGACATCGCCAACGCCGACCACTGGTACGAGGCGGCGCTGCCGTCCAACGAGACCGCACCGATCTTCGAGGCGGCGCGGAAATACGGCATCGCCTTCCACCTCGGCTACGCGGAGAAGACGCCGGACGGCCACCGCTACAACACCGCCGCCTTCGTCAGCCCGGGCGGCGAGATCATGCTGAAGTACCGCAAGGTGCATTTGCCCGGGCACAAGGAATACGACCCGATCAGGAAGGTACAGCACCTCGAGAAGCGGTTCTTCGAAGTGGGGAACCTCGGCTTCCCGGTGGTGCGCGCGCCGGTCGCGGGGCACGAGGTGAACGTGGGCATGATGATCTGCAACGACCGCCGCTGGCCCGAGGCCTGGCGCGTGATGGGGTTGCAGCAGGTCGAACTGGTCATGCTCGGCTACAACACGCCGTCGCTGAACATGGATAACCGCGGCTTCGAGGCGCACCACCTGCGGGTGTTCCATTCCCACCTGACCATCCAGGCGGGCTGCTACCAGAATGCCTGCTTCGCGGTGGCGACGGCGAAGGCCGGCAGCGAGGACGGGCACGAATTGTTCGGCCATTCCATCATCGTGAACCCGCAGGGGGAGATCATGGCGCAGGCCACCTCCTGGGGCGATGAGCTGATCGTCGCGGAGGCCGACCTCGGCATGTGCGAATTGGGCCGCAGTACGATCTTCAACTTCGCGGCGCATCGGCGGCCGGAGGCCTATGGGCGCATCACCGCGCAGGTCGGCAGCGAGGCGCCGGCGGTGTGGGCGCCGGGGCAGGCAGCGGAGTAGCGCGGGGGTCACGACCAGCCCAGACGCAGCGCGCGGCGGAGGTATATCACGCCGCCCGCTCGCCGGTGCAGGCGGCGCGTCTCGGGCAGCAAGGCTCGGCAGGCGTCCGCCGGCGCCGCCCAGAGCGCATTCGCAGGTGGCGGGCTGAGGCGCCAGGGCACCGTCCCGGATCTGCCCGGCCTTGATCGCCGCCCGCTCCGCCTCGGTGTTCCGCTGTTTCGGTGCGGCGACGATGGGTTGCTGCGTCGTCCCACGTCTCTGCAAATCACTGGCGGCTCGCTCCTCCTCCCTTGCTCTCCCTCCGTCGCTGCTCCGTCAGCGCTGCCTTCGAGAGCAGATGCGCCGTCACCGGGGCGGTAATGAGGAGGAACAGGGTGACGGCCAGTTCCCGCGGCCCGGCGTCCGTCTCGGAGGTGCCGACATGCAGCAGGGACGCTACGATGATAGCGCCAACCCCCAAGGTGGTTGCCTTGGTGGGGCCGTGCAGACGCATGAAGAAGTCCGGCAGCCGTGCGAGGCCAAAGGAACCCAGCAGCGCGAAACTGCCGCCCAGCAGCAGCAGCAGGCTGACGATGATTTCTGCGATCATCGCGCTCACTCGATGATGTCGCCGGAAAGAATGAACTTGCACAGGGCCACCGTCCCGACGAAGCCCATCACCGCGATGACCAGCGCCGCCTCGAAGAACACCGCATGGCCAAGCGCGATTCCCAACAGCATCACCAACGCGACCGTGTTGATGCCCAGCGTGTCGAGCGCCAGGATCCGATCCGGCATGCTCGGCCCCCTGGCCAGACGCCAGAGATTGAGCGCCATGGCGAGCGCCACCATGCCCACGACGATGGGCAGCACGAGTGTCAGCATGCGAACACCTTCCTGAGCGGAGCTTCGTAGCGGGACTTGATGCGGGCCACTGCCTCTGCACCGTCTGTCACGTGCAGCGCGTGCACCAGCAGGACGCCCCGATCGATTTCGATGGAGACGGTGCCCGGGGTGAGCGAGACGATGCTTCCGAGCAGCGAGGCGACGAAGGGGTCGGTGATGTCGAGCGGCACCTCGAGGAATTCAGGCCGCAACCGCTCCGGCGGGCCGACCACCTGACGCGCCACTTCAATGTTCGCGACGATGATGTCGGCAAGGACGACGCCCAGCAGACGCAGCGCCGCCCAGGCATTGGCCAGCCGTGGCGGGTTCGGCCAGAAGCTGCGCGTCACCCACGGCAGCCCGAGCGCGAGTCCGAGCGCGATCAGCAGATGGCCCAGGCCAGGCGATGGCGCCAGCACCAGCCACAGGCCCAGGATGAGCAGGCTGAGCACAGGCTGGGGCAGGACATGCCTCATGGCCGCACCTCCCGCGCAACCGCAGCGGCGCCGGCTGGCAGCACCGCCCGCAGATAGGGTTCCCGCGCTGCCAGCTGCTCGGCCGCGGCCCGTGCGTAGGCCGAGAGCGGCGCCGCCCCCAGCACCAGCGCCGGGACGAAGCCGAGCGCCAGGACCAGCGCCACGGGACCGGCCCATCCACGAGGCGCGGGTGGCGCGGGAACGGGCGGATTTTCGGCGGGAGCGGCGCGTTCCCAGAACAGCGTGCTCGCCGCCCGCGCGAGGCCAAGCGCCGCGACGAAGCCCGACAGGATGAACACAACCCACAGCGCGTAGCCTGCGGCATTCGGCGGCGCCGCGCCGAGCAGCATCACCTTGCCGAGGAACCCCGACAGCGGCGGCAGGCCGGTGACGGCGACCGCCAGCACCATGAAGCTCGCGCCAAGCCAGGCGCGGCCCGGCATGGGCGCCTCGCGGACCAGCCGGTCTCCGCTATGCCCCCGGGCCGCCGCGATCTGCGCCACCAGCAGGAACAGCGCCGCGCTGACCAGCGTGGTGTGCGGCAGGTAATACAGCAGGGCCGCCATCATCGGCACGCCGCCTTCCGCCAGCGCCGCCGCCAGCATGCCGGTCGAGAGCAGCAGCAGATGCGCCACCACCGTGCCCAGGCGCACCGCCGAAAGCGCGCCGGCGGTCGCGACCGCCACGGTCGTCAACGCCACCGGCAGGAGCCAGGGCGAGAGCAGCGCGGCACCGGGCGGCGCGTCGAGGGCCAGCGAAGATAGCCGGATCAAGGCATAGATGCCGACCTTGGTGAGCACCGCGAATAGTGCGGCGGTCGGCGCCGCGGCCGCGCCATAGGCATGCGGCAGCCAGAATCCGAGCGGCAGCAACGCGGCCTTCAACGCAAAGACCGCGACCAGCAACACGAGCGCGGTCCGCACTGGCGCTGCATCCGCGGCCGGCACGACGGAAAGGCGCTCCGCCACGTCGGCCATGTTGAGCGTACCCAGCATGCCGTACAGCAGGCCGAGCGCGATCAGAAAGATGATCGAACCCACCAAGTTCAACACGACGTAATGCATGCCGGCACGCGCGCGCGCCGGGCCGCCTCCGTGGACCAGCAGGCCATAGGAGGCGATCAGCAGGACCTCGAAGAACACGAACAGGTTGAACAGGTCGCCGGTCAGGAAGGCGCCATTCAATCCCGCGATCTGCATCTGAAAGAAGGGGTGGAAATACCGTCCGCGCCGATCCAGCCCACCGCAGGCCGCCAGAAGCGCCGGCACCGCGATGGCGGTCGTGGTCGCGACCATCAGCACCGCCAGGCGATCGGCGACGAAGACGATGCCGAAGGGCGCCGGCCAATTGCCGAGGGAGACCGCGGCCACCGTGCCATCCCCCGCCTGGCGCAGCAGCAGGATCGCGGCGATGCCGAGGCCGCCGAGCGACATCGCGGCCATGCCGCGCGCGACGCGGATATCGGCGCGATGCACCGCCAGCATCAGGACCGCCGTAACCAGCGGCACCAGCACGGGCAGCAATGGCAGGTGCATCATGGCCCGTCCTCGCGGCCATCGACATGGTCCGTGCCGGTTTCCCCCTTTGCGCGCAGCGCCAGGGCAACGAGGTAGGCGGTCATGCCGAAGCTGATGACGATGGCGGTGAGCACGAGCGCCTGCGGCAGCGCATCCGCGAGGGTCTCCGCACCGGGCAGTGCCAGCGGCGCGGCAACCGGTGCGAGCCGCCCGGCGGCGAAGATGAACAGGTTGGCCGCATAGGACAGCAGGGTCAGGCCAAGGATGACCGAGAAGCTGCGTTCCCGCAGCACCAGCCAGATCCCCGCTGCTACCAGGGTCCCGATGCCGATCGCGAGCAATGCCTCCATCAGCGGGCGCCCGCGGGAACGGCTTCGCGCTGGCTGAGTCGGCCGAGTTCGGAGAGGACCATCAGCACCGTCGCCACGACGACGAGATAGATACCGAGATCGAAGACCAGTGCCGTTGCCAGATGCACGGGACCGACAAGCGGGATGCCGACATAGCCGTGCGTGCTGGTGAGGAAGGGAAGCCCGAATGCCATGCTCGCGAGCCCGGTCGCCGCAGCGATACCGAGGCCCGCCGCAAAGAGCCGTACGTGGTCGATCCGCAGGCGCGCCGTGGTCACGTCGATGCCGACCGCCAGGTATTGCAGGATCAGTACGACGCCGGTGATCAGCCCGGCGATGAAGCCACCGCCCGGCAGGTTGTGACCCCGCAGCAGAATGTGGAAGGCGACGACCAGCGCCAGCGGCAGCAGCGGCCGCATCAGCATGGCCAGCATGATCGGGTGGCGATCCCCCGCCCGATCGGGGCCTGGCACCTGAGGACGCAGCCGCAACCCATCGAGCAGCGCATGCGCGCCGAGCGCCGCCAGCGCCAGCACCGCGACCTCGCCCAGCGTGTCGAACCCGCGGAAATCGACCAGGATCACGTTCACCACATTGGTGCCGCCGCCGCCGCCCACCGCATTGGCGGCGAACCAGCCGGAGATCGTCTCGAAGGGCCGCGTCATCATCGCATAGGCCAGAGCCGCGACCCCGATGCCTCCGACGATCGCCAGGATCCCATCCGCTGCGGCCCGGCCCCGGCGCTGCGCGACACCTGTCTCGGCTGGCAGGAAACGCAGCGACAGCAGCAACAGGACGATCGTCACCACCTCCACGGAGAGCTGGGTCAGAGCCAGGTCGGGCGCGGAGAACCGGATGAAGACAAGCGAGACGACGAGGCCGACCACGCTGGCAAAGACGATGGCGACGGGGCGGTGGCGGTGCCAGGCGGCGCACCCGATCGCACCCAGCATGACCGCCGCGAGCGCGCCGTAGGACAGCGGCCCGGCCGGCGTCAGCGGCAGCGGTCCAGCGAGGGGGGCGGGCACCGCGCCCAGCCAGGCAAAGCCGGCGAGACCCAGCGTCGAGAGCACGAGGAGGACGAGGTAGCGATGCAGGCTCACGGTGTCGAGCCGCGCCAGCATCGAACGGGCGCCGAACGCCGTCGCGTTGAAGACGCGCTCGAAGGCGGCGGGGCTGGTCATGTTCGGCGCGTAGCGCTCATGCAGCCCGTAGAAGAAGTGCCGGAATCGATACCAGATCAGCCCACCCGCCAGCGCCACGAGGCTCATCGCGAGGGGCAGGTTGAAGCCATGCCAGATCGCCAAGGTGTAGTAGGGCGGCGTCTCCCCCAAGGTTGCGGTGGAGGCCGCCTGCAGCAGAGCACCAACCGACCACTGCGGCAGCAGCCCCACCAGGAGGCACAGCGCAACCAGAATCTCCACCGGAGCCCGCATCCATCGCGGTGCCTCGTGGGGCGTGCGCGGCAGGTCGATCGGTTCACCGTTGAAGAACACGTCGTGGACGAAGCGTGCCGAATACGCCACCGACAGGATGCCCGCGAGGGTGGCGAAAACCGGCAGCGCGTAGGCGTAGCCGGTCAGCACCGGCTGCGCGACCGCCTCGGTGAAGAACATCTCCTTGCTGAGGAAGCCGTTCAGCAGCGGAACGCCCGCCATCGACCCGGCGGCGATGATGCCAAGCACCGCCGTGACCGGCATGAAGCGGGCCAACCCGTTGATGCGGCGCATGTCGCGCGTGCCGCATTCGTGGTCGATGATGCCCGCCGCCATGAACAGCGACGCCTTGAAGATCGCGTGGTTGATGATGTGGAAGACCGCCGCGACCGAGCTCAGCTCGGTCTCCAGGCCGAACAGCAGCGTGATCAGGCCGAGGTGGCTGATGGTGGAATAGGCCAGCAGCCCCTTCAGGTCGTGCTTCAGCAGCGCGACATAGGCGCCGTAGACCAGCGTGACCGCGCCGGTGCCGCTGACAAGGATGAACCACAGATCGGTGCCGGACAGCACCGGATATAGCCGCGCCAGCAGGAAAACGCCGGCCTTCACCATGGTTGCCGAATGGAGGTAGGCGCTGACCGGGGTCGGCGCCGCCATCGCGTTGGGCAGCCAGAAATGGAACGGGAACTGCGCGGATTTGGTGAAGGCACCAAGCAGCACCAGGACGAGCACCACCGGATAGAGCGGGTCAGCGCGCACGATGTCGCCGGCAGCGAGCACGGCACTCAGTTCATAGCTGCCAGCAATACGGCCGAGCAGCAGCACGCCGGCCAGCAACGCAAGGCCGCCACCACCGGTCACCGCCAGCGCCATCCGCGCCGCGATCCGGGCCTCGGTCGCGTCGTACTTGTAGGCAATGAGCAGGAAGGAGGTGAGGCTGGTGATCTCCCAAAACACCACCAGCAGCAGCAGGTTCTCGGAGAGCACGACGCCGAGCATGCCGCCGGCGAAGGCCAACAGGAGCCCGAACAGCCGCCCCAGGCCATCCTTTTGCGGCATGTAGTAGGCGGCATAGAGGATGATGAGCTGGCCGATGCCGAGAATCAGGATGGCAAAGAGCAATCCCAGCCCATCGAAGCGGAACGCCAGATCCAGCCCCCATTCCGGCAGCCAGGTGAAACGATGGACCAGGACCTCCCCGGCCAGGGCGCCGGACGCGAGGGGCAACAACGGCAGCGCGGCGGCGGCGAGTGTCGCCGCGGCCGCCCATGCGGCGGCAGCCCGGCCGAACCGGGCAAATATCGGGACAAGGACGGCACCGGCAAACAGCGCAAGGATGGCGAGCGGCAACGCGGAAGCAGTCATCGTCATCCTCTCGCAGGCATAGTCCTCAGCGCAAATTAGTAGCGCAAAAGTGCCGCCGCCTCCACATGCGTTGGCATTTCATTCTCCAGGAGAAATACGAACCTCGCCATCATTGCGTAGTGTATCAATGACCGAGCTATCGAACGGATCTGCAGACCCCCCACCGCCTTTCTGACTATCAGCGCGCGTGGACCGCAGCAATGAATCGATGCGGCCAGGCTGTGCTGCCTCGGCGGTATCCTGGACAGAGATCGCGACCCTGCCATCGCCGTTTCCAAGCCGGGCCCGGCCATCGCGTTCCGCTTGGCGGACCCAGTGCACGACCGACTGCGCATTCGGCTCGAACTCGCGGGCAAGGTCCTGCGGAGTTCGTCCTGATCGGGCCAACCCCACCATCTGTCGCCGGAACTCCGGCGGGTTGGGCACCCAGACCCTGGGCATCTCGAACACCTCCGTCTCAAGCCTCGGGGTGTCCACGAAACCGGGTGAACGCCAACTCCGATCAGCCGCGTTCAGCCCTCGTGCGCATGGCCGCGTCCCGGGCCGCGGGGGGCCGATAAGGGGACGGTAGCGATTTGCGTCCATGTTTTCGGGGCGGGCCAGCTTCTCCGCCCGTTATCACCCGAGAGACGACCACCCTGCCCTCCTTCCTGAAGCGATTTCGGTTCCGCCCCTGCCGCTGCCTCGGCACTGCCGCGCTGGGTCTGGCGCTGCTGGCGACCTCGCCGGCCTGGGCGCAGGACGCGGCCGCGCTGCGGACTGCGGGCGTGGCCGCCGCGCGTGCGGGCGACCTCACCGAGGGGCGTCGCCTCCTGGAGGCCGCGCTGGCCGCCGCGCCGGGCGATCGCGCTGCGCTGGCCGACCTCGTCGTGGTGCTGTCCTGGGCCGGGCGCGACCGCGAGGCACTGGCACGCTTCGATACCCTCCCGGCACCGCCGCCCTATGCCATGGCCGCCGCGGCCGTGTCAGCGCGCCGCAGCCGGCAGGCCGCACGGGCGGTCGCGCTCTATCGGCAGGCCATCGCCGCCGGCGACACCGGAACGGAAACACGCCTTGGCCTCGCCCTGGCCGAGGCGGCGCGCGGGGACCGCGCCGCCGCCCGCGCCGCGATCGCCGAGGCCGAGGCCAACGATCACGGCAATCCGCGCATCCCGCAGGTCGCAGCCGAAATCGCCCGCCCCACGGTTACGGCCCCTGCTGGCGCCGACCTCGCGCGTATCGACGCCCTGCTGAACGCCGGGCGCGCCTTCGATGCGCTCCAAATCCTCGATGCCTCCTTGCGCATCGCACCGCGCGACCCTGGCCTGCGGCGTCGCGAGGCGCTGGCCCTTGCCGCGGTCGGCGCGCCCGAACTCGCGCTGGTGCGGGGCGCCGGCCTCCTGACCGAGCCGGAGACCCGGCGCATCCGCGGTGCCGCCAATGCCTTCCTGGTGCGCTGGGGTACCCAGGTCGAAAGCCCCACCCCGAACGATCCCGCCGCCCGCCATGCCCGCACGGACGCGGCGATCGCCGCTCTCGACGCCGCCATTGCCGCGTGGCTGCCGCTCGGTCCGGATGCCGCGGGCGCGGTGCGCGTGGCGCGCGTCGACCGTCTGGTCGCGCTGCGTGATAGGGACCGCATGGACGACGTCCTGGCCGAGGCGGCGGTGCTGTCCGCCGCCGCGCCGCTGCCTGGCTACGCACGCGAGGCCGTGGGCGACGCCCTGCTCAATCGCCGCCGGCCGGAGGAGGCCGAGCTGGAATATCGCGCGGCCCTCGAGGCCGATCCCGGTGCGCTGAACCCCTCCCTCGGCCTGTTCTACGCGCTGTCGGAACAGCGCCGCTGGGCCGAGGCGCGCGCCATCGTCGACCGGTTGGACCGGGATATCCCAGCCTACCGCGCCGTGCGCGGGCCGGAGCCTCCGTCCGCCGAATGGGACCGGATCGAGGCGGTGACCAGCGATGCCCTGTGGCGCATGTGGGGCGACGACCTTGCCGGCGCGGAGGCGGTCGCCGCACCGCTCGCCGCCGCGGCCCCGATGAATTCCTCCCTGCGTGCGTTGCGCGGCGACATCTGGCGGATGCGCGGCTGGACCAACCGGTCCATCGAGGAATACGAGACCGCGCTGACCAATGCGCCCGACGCGCTGGACCTGCGGATCGGCCTGGCCGAGGCCCTGTTCGACGCGCGCCGCTGGTCCGAGGCCCGCGTGGCGGTGGCCACCCTCGCCACCCAGTATCCCGAGAACGCCGCGGTACGGCGCCTGGCGCGCCGCTGCGCACGCTCGAGGTCGTCGTCACCGGCGGCCTGAACCGCACTGGGAGCAATCCGGAGCTCGACATCGCCGCCCGCCTCTGGTCGGCGCCGATCGCCGAGAATTACCGCGTCTTCGGCGGCGTCCTGATGCGCAGGGCAGACACCAATGCCGGCGACATCACCGCCTGGCGCAGCACCGCGGGCGTCGAATGGCGCGGGCCGGGCGCGATCGTCACGGGCGGCGTCAGCCTCGACCAGCAGGGGGTGGATCGTGGCGGTGCCTTCCTGCGCGCCGTTGTCCGCCTTTCCGATCACTGGAGCCTCGAGGCCGATGCCGAGCTGACCGCCGCCGACACCCCGCTCGCGGCCCTGGCCGCCGGCATTCATGCCGATGCCGCCGGCACAGCGATCGTCTGGCGCGCATCGGACCTGCGCGAGGCCGGCGCCTCGTTCCGCGCCATGCGATTCTCGGACGACAACGTCCGCCTGATCGGCTTCGTCCGCTGGCAGGAGCGGGTGCTGAACCTGCCGGAATGGAAGCTCGATCTCCAACCCTATGCCTATGCCACGTCGAACAGCGAGCAGGGCGGGCCCTACTACAATCCGGAGAGCGACCTCGAGACCGGGGCGACCGCCGCGCTCACCTGGTCCGCCTGGAAGCGGTACGAGCAGGAACTCCGCGTGCGTTTCATCGCCACGGCCGGCGGCTACTGGCAGCAGAACTACGGCTGGTCACCGCTCGTCGCGCTGCGTTGGGAGAACCAGCACGTGCTGTCGGATACCTTCTCCTTCGCCTACGGCGCGGGATGGGTGTCGCGTGACTACGACGGCCGGCGCGAGGACGGGGTCTCGGTCACCGGGCTCCTCAGGTGGAGGTTCTGATGCGCATCCTGCCACTCACCCGGCGGGGGATGCTGTCGGTGCCTGCCGCCCTCGCGCTGCCGCGCGGCACCGCGGCGCAGCCGGGTCCCGGTCGGTTCGCGGCCATCGCCTATCACGAGATCGGCGATGACGGGCGCGACAAGCACTACTCGATCTCCGAAAGCACCTTCGTCCAGCATCTCGCGTTCCTGCGGCAGGATGGCTGGCACTTCGTGGGGATCGACGCGCTGCTCGCCGCGCGCGACGGCCGGCGGCCGTTGCCCGACAAATCCGTGCTGCTGTCCTTCGACGACGGCTACGACGATTTCGCCACCCGCGTCCTGCCGCTGCTGCGCGCGTTCTCCGCGCCAGGTGTCTTCGCGCTGGTCACCTCCTGGATGGAGACACCGCTCGATGGCACCTTTGACTACGGTGGCACCCAGACGCCGCGGCGCAGCCTGATCACCTGGGCGCAGGCACGCGACATGCAGGCTTCCGGCCTGTGCGAATTCGCCTCGCACACGCACGACCTGCACCATGGCGTGCCGGCCAATCCGCAGGGCAATGTCCAGCCTGCCACGGTGACGCGCATGTATCGCGGCGGGCGCTACGAGACCGATGCGGAGTGGCGCCAGCGCATCGAGACCGACCTCGCGCGGGCCAGCACCATCCTGGCGCGGCAGCTGGGCCGCCGGCCGCGCAGCATCGTCTGGCCGTATGGGCGCTACAACATGGAGGCGGTCGGCTTCGCGCGGCGCCTGGGCATGCCGGTTTCGATGACCCTCGATCCGGAGCCGGCGCGTCCCGACCAGCTCGACCGCGTCGGACGCGTGCTGACGATGGGCGACCCGCGCGTGCGGGACGTGACGCGCGCGCTGCGCTTCGACGCCCCGGTGCGCGAACGCGTCCTGCATGTCGATCTCGATCACGTGCATGACGACGACCCCGCGCAGGCCGCCCGCAACCTCGATGCGCTGGTCGAGCGTGTCGCCCGGCTCGGCCCCTCGCATGTCTACCTGCAGGCCTTCGCCGACCCGGACGGCAACGGCGTGGCGGACGCGCTCTATTTCCCGAACCGCCACCTGCCGATGCGCGCCGACCTGTTCAACCGTGTCGCGTGGCAATTGTCGTCGCGTGCCGATGTCCAGGTCTTTGCCTGGATGCCGGTGCTGGCCTTCGCCATCGGCGGCCCGGGCGACCTCGTGCTGTCGACCCGGCACGGCGCGCCGGCGCAGGACACCGAGCATTACCGGCGGCTGACCCCCTTCAGCGCCGCCAACCGCGAGAAGATCGGCGAGATCTACGAGGATCTCGCGAAGCATGCCGCCTTCGCCGGGCTGCTCTTCCATGATGACGCCTTCCTGTCGGATTTCGAGGATGCGAACCCCGCGGCGCTCGGGGCTTGCCGGGCGGCGGGTTTGCCCGCGGATGTCGCGGCCATCCGTGCCGATCCGGCAGCGATGGCGCGCTGGACCGCGCTCAAGACACAGACGCTGACGGCGTTCACGTTGGAGCTGGCGCAGCGCGCGCGGCGCTGGCGGGCGCCGCTCGTGACCGCGCGCAACCTCTATGCGGAGCCGGTCCTGAACCCGGCGGCGCAGACCTGGTTCGCCCAGTCGCTGACGGATGCGCTCGCCGCCTATGACCGCGCCGCGGTTATGGCGATGCCCTACATGGAGCAGGCCCGCGATCCCCATGACTTCCTCCGGCGCGTGCATGCCGCTGTCGCCGCGCATCCGGAGGGCATCGCGAAGACCGTCTTCGAACTGCAGGCCGCGGATTGGCGCACGCGCCCCTCGCGCCCCGTCCCCGCCCGCACGCTGCGGGCGCAGTTGCGGCTGCTGCAGCGCCTGGGTGCGCATCACATGGGCTGGTACCCGGACGACTTCGTCCAGGGCCGGCCCGAGGCAGACATCGTGCAGGACGCGATCTCGGCCAGATCCTTCCCGTTCCGGCGATGACGATGATGGATCTGCTCAGCGAGGCCCTGCCCTGGGTCTATGCCTTCGTCGGCTACTGGCCGCTGATGATGATGCTGGTCTGGGTGATCGGCGGCATCATGTTCTTCCGGCTGCACGAGGCCGCGGGCCGGCGCGACGTCCTGCCGCCGATCCTGTCGGGCCCGCGCGTCTCTATCGTCATCCCCTGCTACAACGAGGAGGAGAACGCCGCCGAGACGATCCGCGCCTGCGCCGCCCAGAACTGGCCGGACTTCGAGATCATCGCGGTCAACGACGGATCGCGCGATGGCACCGCGGCCGCGCTCGACCGCCTGGCGTGCGAAATTCCGTCGCTGCGCGTGGTGCACCTCGCGCAGAACCAGGGCAAGGCGATGGCGCTGCGCGCGGGCGCGATGGTCGCGAACGGTGAGATCCTGGTGTGCATCGATGGCGACGCCATCCTGCATCCCGAATGCGTCGCCTGGCTGGTGCGGCGCTTCGAGACGCGGCCGCGCCTCGGCGCCGTGACGGGCAATCCGCGCATCCGAAACCGATCGTCGCTGCTGGGCATGCTCCAGGTCGGCGAATTCTCGGCAACGATCGGGCTGATCAAGCGCACGCAGCGGCTCACGGGGCGCGTCTTCACCGTGTCTGGCGTCGTGGTCGCGTTCCGGCTCGCGGCGCTGCGCGATGTCGGCTGGTGGACGGCCGACAATTTGACCGAGGATGTGGACGTGACGTGGAAGCTCCAGCGCCGCCGCTGGGTGGTGCATTTCGAGCCGAACGCGCTGTCCTACATCCTGATGCCCGAGACGCTGCGGGGCCTGTGGAAGCAGCGCCTGCGCTGGGCCGAGGGCGGCGCGCAGACCTTCCTGCGCTACGCGCCCGACTTCCTACGCTGGGACGGCCGGCGGATGTGGGGCGTGCTGACGGAATACGTGGTCTCGACCCTGTGGTGCTACGCGATGGTGCTGACGCTCGTGATCACCGTGCTCGGCCTGATGGGTCTGGTGCCGGCAGCGTTGCAACCGGCGCCGTCCATACTGTCCGTCTGGGGGATGGTGCTGTCGGTCGCCTGCCTCGTGCAGTTCACGATCGCCTTGTTCATCGATCGGCGCCACGAGCCAGCCATGGCGCAGGCCTTTCGTCCATTGCTCTGGGTCATCTGGTATCCGGCCGCCTTCTGGATGCTCTCGGCGGCCTCGACGGCCGTCGGCTTCCCGCGGGCCGTGCTGCGCCGCAGCGGCGCGCGCGCCCGCTGGACCAGCCCTGACAGGGGGTTCCGCTGATGCATGGTCCCGTTCGCTTCGTACCGCCGCTGATCCTGGAGTCGGCCTCCCGATCCCGCGCTGCGCGCTGGCGCGATGCATCGCTGACCGTGATGCTCTGGGCGGGCTGGCTCTACCTGCTGGCCGCGGCCTTGGGCACGCTCTGGGTGCCACCCTTCGTGCAGCGGCTGCTGCCGGTCGCGCCGCCGGCGCATCCCTGGGACGTAGTGCGGGTCGCCCTGATCTGCGTCGTCATCGCGACCAGCGCCTGCATGGTCATGCTGCTGCGGGTCATCGCCGAACGCCGGCGCTATGCCGGCGAGGATCGCCGACAGCCATTCCCGCGACCGGATGACGCCGCCATCGCGGCGGACTTCGGGGTTCCGGCCGATCAGTTGCCCGCCTTGCGATCAGCGCGTCGGCTCGTGATTCATCACGACGCTGCGGGCCGGGTGCTGGCCGCTACGCCGATCTCGGCTGCTGAATGACCGTGCCTTGGAGGGTCCTCGTGCAGCAACCACGCCGATGAGAAGAGTCCTTCTTCTCGATCGCCCATTGGCCCTGCGCTGCTTCCAAGCGCCTGCATCGTCGGATGCATGGGTTGCCCAACGATTTGGGATGAGGGGGTATCGTTGAATGCGGGGACGTCGCACGCATCTTGATTTGCTGCTCGTAGGCTGACGCCGAACTGCACAACCGACAGTCCCCAGCCGTGCTGATCTTTCTGAAACTCTTGTCCAGTGACATCGGGGCGACCTCGCTGCGGCACTGCCGTCGCTGCAGACCGCGAAGCGGCGGGTGCCATGGCATTTGATTGCGATACGACAACTCAGCGGGCCGTGCGCGCCGCGATCTCGGCCAGGAGAGTGGCGGCCGACCGGTCATGGGGGTCCATCAACACGGCCTGGCCATCCAGCCGCCGGAAGAAGCGGCGGCGCGGCTGCTGGCGGTGATCGATGCGCTTTGCCCCGGGGATAGCGGCGGCTTCTTCGACCACCACGGCGCACCGATCCCGTGGTGTGGCAGCGCACCGCCGGCCTGCACGCCAGCCCGGGTGCAGCGGCGGGCTGGCGCCGCGGCCGACGCCATTCTACGGTCACCCAAGGAAATGAGAGACATGCCGGAACGACAGGCGGGTTCAGATTGCCGTTGCGATCGTAAGGCCCAGGACATCGCGCATGGATGATTCGGAAAACAAGGGCCTGGATACGGACCGCCCGGTATCGGACCGGATCCGCAACCGGCTGCGCCAGGCCCGCAAGCGCTACAACGCCAATGACAACATCGCCGGGTTCATCGAACCGGGCGAACTCGAACTGCTGCTCGAGGAGGTCGCGACGAAGATGCGCGGCGTACTGGAGAGCCTGGTGATCGACATCGACAACGATCACAACACGCAGGACACCGCGCGCCGGGTGGCCAAGATGTACTTGAACGAGGTGTTCCAGGGCCGCTACCGGCCAGCCCCGCCGGTGACCGAATTCCCCAATGTGACGAGCCTGAACGAACTGATGATCGTCGGGCCGATGACCGTGCGCAGCGCGTGCAGCCACCATTTCTGCCCGATCATGGGGCGGGTGTGGATCGGGCTGATGCCGAACCAGCATTCCAACCTGATCGGGCTTTCCAAATACGCCCGGCTGTCCGAATGGATCCTGTCGCGGCCGCAGATCCAGGAGGAGGCGATCACGCAGATCGCCGAACTCCTGATGGACAAGGTCAAGCCCGACGGCCTCGCAGTGGTGATGGAAGCCGACCATTTCTGCATGCACTGGCGCGGGGTGAAGGACACCGGGTCGAAGATGACCAACAGCGTGATGCGCGGGTCGTTCCTGAAGGACCCCGCGCTGCGCCGGGAATTCCTCTCGCTGATCTCGATGCAGAGCTGAGGCCAAGATGCTCGTCAGTTGCCTTTACGCCAGCCGCGTCGCCACGCCGCTGCCGCCCGCCGTCCTCGACCAGATCCTGGTGCAGTCGCACCGCAACAACCCGCGCCGCGGTATCACGGGGCTGCTGTGCTTCACCAGCGAGGTCTTCGTGCAGGTGCTGGAAGGCGGCCGCGACGAGGTGTGCGACCTGTACAACGCCATCGTGCGCGACGACCGTCACAGCCAGGTCCGGCTGCTGGCCTATGAAGAGATCATCGAACGGCGCTTCGGCAACTGGACCATGGGGCAGGTCGACGCCAAGGCGGTGAACCCGTCGCTGCTGCTCAAGTATTCCAAGCACGCCAGCCTCGATCCCTTCGCCATCACCGGCCAGGCGACCATGGCGCTGCTGATGGACCTGGTCGCCACGGGCACGATCATGGGGCGGACGGCGGTCTGAACCGGCTCTGGCGCGGCGTAGAGCGGAAGGCCAGGTCGCGCACCAGCTCCAGGCGCGATTGACGACGGAGCCGAGCCGCCAAGGGTAGAAGCCCGAACCGGGACAGCAGCGGTAGGGCGACGGAAGAAGAGGCTGGAGGGCCCTCACCCGTGTTTGTCGAGCACGGTGTTGCTCTGCACTGACCAGTCGGCCGGCGCGTCGTCCTCGTCCGCTTCGGCGGCCGCCGCGGTGGCCTGCACCTTGCCGGGCTTGTGATGGGCGGGTGCGTAGATCGCGTAGACCTGCATCGGCGTCGCCCCGATGTTGGTGATGTTGTGCCAGGTTCCGGCGGGAACAAGAACACACCAGCCGTCCGATACGTCCTGCTCGAAGGGCATGTCGTCCTCCGCTGGCCCCATTTGAACGCGGCCCTGGCCAGCATCGAGGCGCAGGAATTGATCCGTCTCTGGATGCGCTTCAAGGCCGATATCGCCGCCGACGGGGATCGACATCAGGGTCACCTGCAGATAGCGCCCGCTCCATGCGACGGAACGGTAATCCGCGTTTTCCTTTGTCGCAGCCTCGATGTCGAAGGATTGCGGCTTCGGGCCAACGTCCTTGATCGTCATGGTGACCTCGTTGCGAATGCCTCTGGACACAGCCATCTGCTTTCCCTGTCGGGAGGCCGATGTCCTTCAGTTCAACGCGCGAGGCCGGCAAAAAGACGGTCATCGTTGAGAATGTATTCGGTCCGGCGGTTGGCCCCTTGATGCCAGCCGACCAAGGTCGTCGTCAGGCGGCGGTGCAGGCCACGCGTTCCAACCGCACGACCCGGCTCTCATTCGGTCTGCCCCTCTTCCGGGGGAGAATTCACTCAGCAGCCAAAGCGCAGTTGCTGTTCATGATGGCCACACAGGGAGGAACGTCGCGGCGGCGATCTTCTGGATGAAGGCGGTGGTGGCGATGATCGGGGACCACCCCAGGATGCAGGGGACCCAGGGAAAGCCTGCCTTACGTAGTACTGCGGAATAGGTTCCGCCGCGCGCAAACGAGATGGTTTGAGCCATAAGCGACGGTGCCCCCCGGCTCGGTCGCGCGCGAACAGGGATTCCGCCGTGACAGTAGACGTGCAATTCCGGCTTCCTTCACGCAGCCCGCTGAGCGACGGCCACGCTCCAAGCCCCGAGCACGACGATCCGACCGCGAGGGAGCTCCTCCACGAAATTCGCGACATGCTTTTCGTAGTCGCCGGCGCGACATCGGATCTGGCCAGCCTCGGGCCACATGCGGCCGCCATGCTCGGTCGTGTCGTGGACGCCGCCAAACAGGCCTCCGCGTGCGCGCGGGCGCTCGCCGAGCTCATCGATGCGCCAACGCAAAACGGGACGACGGCATCGTTCGACACCAATGGCCGCCTGCGTGCACTGCAGCCAGCCCTTGAGGCACTCCTGCCGCCCGGCGGCCTCTTGCGCCTGCGCCTTGCAGCAGGCCTGTGGCGCTGCCAAGGCGATCCCCAGGGTTTCGATGATGCCGTGACCACACTGGTACGCCGAGCGACTGATGCCATGAGGCGCCAGGACCATACGGTGCCGATCGCGATCCTGACGCGCAACCGGGCTTCAGCGCCGCCCAACGGACAGGTGCGGGTTTCGATCGTCTCAGACATTTCCTGGATGTCGGTCGATGCCTCTCGCGTCCGGGACTTGCAGGATGTCCGGGAGGCTCTTGCACGCTGCCGCGGCGTGCTCCTGGGCAGCGGTCGACCAGGCTTCCGCGCGGCCATTCACTTCGACCTGCGGCGGGCATAGTCGCTCGCCGAGGCGCCGAACGCCGGCTGTTGGTTGAGCACCCCCCGCGTTGGTGCGAGGCGTGTCGCCGATGGGGCCAGCAACGCCGACCCTTCCGAGGGGATCGGGGCCGGAGAGCACGCGGACCTTCAGCCTGTCCGCAGGCGCGTCGCCTGTTCGGGCTGCACCAGCACCGAAGCATGATCGGCGAAGGGGGCGTCGGCCTCGACGGCGAGGCGCACCGCAGCCGCGAAGGAGTGCACGCCGAGCCGTGCCATCATCCGCGCGCGATGAATTTCGACCGTCCGCGGAGAGAGGCTGAGCATGCGGGCAACTTCCTTGTTCGGGTGCCCGGCGGCGAGAAGGTCGAGAACCTGGTGCTCGCGCGGCGACAGCGTCGCGATGCGTGCGCGGGCGGCATCCCGCACCTTGTGGTCCGACTCATGCGCGGGCTCTCGCTTCGGGGAGCCCAGCGCCACCGCAATCGCGTGAAGAAGGCGCGTTGCCGTGCAGGGCTTCTCGATGAAGTCGGCCGCGCCATCCTTCATGGCGCGCACTGCGGCCGGCACGTCCCCGCGCCCGGTAACCAGGATGACCGGCTGCTCGAAGCCCGTTGCGCGCAGGCGCCGAAGGAGGCCGATGCCATCCATGCCTGCCATGCGCAGGTCGGTGAGCACGCAGGCCACCGGCTCCGAGGCCCGCGGCAGCGCGTCGAGAAACGCCTCTGCCGATGCGTGCAGCACGGCGGTCAGACCCGCGTCGTGCAGCACCAACCCGAAGGCAAGGCGCACGCCCTCATCATCGTCCACAACGTGAACGGCGGCGCCGTGCGCGAAGTGCGCCGCGCGCTGCGCGGTGAGTTCGGCCGGTGTGCCGTCAGGCATGCGTCGTCTCCTGAATATCTGCTTCGTTCGCTCGGACTTCGGGGCCGGCGATCGGCAGGGTGAAGCGGAAGACCGTCCCGCCACCGGCATTCGGTTCAGCGCAGATGGTTCCACCATGCGCCTCCACAATGGATCGGCACGGGACAACCCGATGCCCATGCCACTCGGCTTGGTCGTCACGAACGGTTCGAAGATCATCGCCGCGATCTCTGGGGCGAGGCCGGGGCCGTTGTCGGCTACCTCGACCTCGACAAATCCCTCCCGCACGGAGGCGCTCACCGTGACCGCCGGCGGGCCCATTGCCGACCGCTGCTGCGCCAGCGCCTGAAGGGCATTGTGCAGCAGGTTGAACAGCAGCGGGCGAAGCTGCGCGCCGTTGGCCATCACATGCGGGGTCGAGGCGGGAACGGCGTTGCGGACCGCGATGCCCGACTGGCTGAAGGCGACCAGGGCGAGGATGCGGGCATCCTCCACGAGCGGCGGCAGCGCTTCCGCCTGCCGGTCCGCGTCGTCGGGATGAACCAAGTCGAGCCACGGCCGGTCCCGCATCTCGCGCGCCGATGGCGCGCAGCGGCGTCCCGTCGGACCGGTCGGTCGAGGCGGCAACGCACTCGACCTGGCGGATCTCTCCGTCCGGCAGTCGTATCCGGAAGTTCAGGCGGAGGTTCGGGTCCCGGCGCGCCAGGGTGTCCGTCACACTGGCCTCCAGCTTGGCCAGGTCCTCGGGCAGCACCGAGGGTCGCCAGCTTTCCGCCGCGTGGATGGCGAAAGCGGTCGCGCTGTGGTGCGCGGCGCCGCCATCCTGTCGCGTCGGTGTCGGCATCGCCAAGCATGTCCCTGTTATCGTCTACTGAGCGAGGGGCCGGATGACCACTCGCGGCGCCGGTCAAGGTCACAGCAGACGGCTAATATATTCCAGATATTACTATCGCCGTGTATTGCGTTACATCTATTTTCTTACATTGCTCAGAGTAAAGTACTTATTCGCCTCCTGGTTGTATGCGCGCCCCGCCCCGCGCAACCCCAGGAACGTATCCCGCCCGATCCGTTCGCGCCGAATGCCAAGCATGCCGTTTGGCGCCGCCCGTGCGGGGCGTAACGCAACGCAAGCCATGAACCGCGCCCGTGAGACAAATGGGCGGCTGTGCGGCCTGTCGGGATTGAGCGCGGCCCGGTGGGTCGGCTGTGGGGTGCGGCCTCGCAAGGGACCGTCGTAGTCCTGCCGCCACCCTGGTCCCTACGGAGTTATACTTAAGCGTTTGCTCCGATAGCGATGGACAGCCCTCCGCAGTTATTTGTTGGCCTATCGCGGACCGAGTTTGCGGCGATTCCACGGCGAGGGGAGACCAGCACCGATGCCTGATGTGAACAGTCAAGGCGCGCCCTACAAGCGCGGACGGCCGCGGCGCACCGCTCGGATGACAACCGCGGGGCGCGCCACCGAACCTTCGCCGGAGGAGGCGTGGCAGGCCGCGCTGCGCCATGACTTCGTCGTTCGTCTTCTGGAGAACCGCCTCGACTTCGGCGTCATGGTTCCCGTGATCGAGATCGGCTCGCCGAAGGCAGCGATCGAAGTGCCATCCGACGCCTGACCGTGTGCGCAGATTGAGCCCGCACACGACCCTGTGACGGCGCTGTCTTCGTCGCGACCAGTATTCGCATGGACACCCAGCCCTTTGGACCAGGAGGTATTATGTTGGCGCGAACCCCCACGGGGCTGGAGGCGGCGACCCACGCGGCCCCGCTGACGGTGACCTGCTGGACTGCGCCGGTCGGGCTCTGCCTGCTTGATGCCGATCTGCGCTTCGTTGTGGTCAATGCCGACTTCGCTTCACTCGGCGGCAGCACGCCGGCTGAGCATGTCGGCAAGGCAATGGCGGAGACCACCCCAAACCTGGCTCGGTTAATTGAGCCGAAGTGTCGCGATACCCTGTCCGGCGGTGAGCCAATGCCAGCCTTCGAGATCGAAGGTAGACTGCCGGGCAGCCTCGATACGCGCTGGTGGATTTGCCGTTGCCAACCCGTGGTGGAGAGTGATGGCCGCGTCCACGGCGTAACCTGCGCGTTGGTCGATATCACCGAGCGCAAGCGCATCGAACACGCACAACGGATCGCGCCCCAGCACCTCCTGCACCAGCCGCGCCAGCCCGTCGAAGCCCCGGCGCATGTCCGTCGGGCCGGCGGCCAGCCAGACACGCACGCCCGGTGGCGGGCCGATCACGCCTCCAGCGCCGCCGCGAGACGAGCGACCGCAGCGGCATCCGTCGTCGCCGCAACCCGCAGCACCCGGCCGTTGCGCAGCACCACCTCGATCGGAGTGGGGGCGATGTCAGACACGGACGGCAGCATGGGCGACGCAGGCGCCGCATCGGGCGCCACCAAGCGCACCGGCAGCAGCCGCGGCGGCGGTGGACGTCGCCGAGGCACATCTCCACGCGCCGCGCGTCGCCAGCGATGCAGTAGGCTCGTGCAGACCCCGTGCCGACGCGACACCGCCGTCACCGTCTCGCCAGGCTGGAACGTCTCCGCCACCAGACGGACCTTCTCCTCCGCGCTGAAGCTCCGACGCCGCTCGCCGCGCGTGACGATCTCCACCCGCTCCGAAGGCACAGTGCCAGCACCGGTGCTGGCATCTGTGCCCGCCACTCCTCTCGCCATCGCTTCACCTCCGCGATGGCTCTCCTCTCAGCTCTCAACCTGCCGAAGCAAGAAGGGCCGTTGAGCAACGCTTACACTTCACCCGCGGCGGCAGAGGCTCATCTCAAGGCCGAGGTCGCGCGGTGGACGCCGCTCGCCTCGCGGATCCGCGCGGGCTAGCCTGGATAATTCATCAGGGTCGGCGGACATGGCGCAAACCCTTGATCGGACATAGGATTCGGTTGCGAGACCTGAACCCTATCGATTTCGGAG
>LNEW01000053.1 GCA_001464375.1 Rhodospirillales bacterium Ga0074136
CTTCTGGTGCGGCACGGGCGAGGCGCCAGTCGCGGTCGATCGGCTGCGGGGTTTGGCCTTGGCTGGTGCCATCGGGCAGACCATCGGGCTCAGCACCCTCGGCTGGAGCTTCGGTCGTTCCCTTGGATGGGACGACGCGGAGGGCTTGGCCCTTGGCTTTGCTCTGGCAGCGCCGGGGGTCATCCTCGCGCCGCGCATCCTGGCTTCGGCCGGCCTCTCCGGTCTCCTGACTGGCGGCGTGCTCGCAGGCTGGCTCGTTGCCAGTGGACTGATGGTCGTGGTCGGGATGAGCGGTCTCTGGGCTACGGCGCCAGAGACGGAGGGCGAAATGCCCGGCCTGGGTCGCGCTGCGTTGTCATCGGCGCTCGGTGGCGCCGTGATGGCCGGGGCTGCCGTCGTGCTCGGCAGATGGGTCGTACCCGGCCTGCTGGCGGGGACAGAGCGTCTTGGCGCCCCCGACCTCACAGCGCTGCTGCCGCCTGTCATCGCGCTCGGGGTCATGCTGGCGGGGGCCCTGCTGGTGGAGATTCCGCTGGTTCTTGGCGCCTTCCTTGGCGGCTTGGCCTTTGCCGCTTCGGCAGCCGGCTGGGGCGCAATCCGCTGGGCGGCGACGCTGCGCGGCGTCTTCGCTGCGCTCCTGATCGTGCCGGTCGCGGCACAGTTCGATCCGGCCTCACTGCAGGGCGCCGGGCTTGCTGTCGTCGTCGTGCCCCTCTTGGTGCTGGTCGCCAGACCGGCGATTGCCTGGGCGGCCGCACGCTTTGCCGGTTACGCAGCGCGCCCGGCGCGGCTTCTGGCCGCCGGCGCCGGCCAGGCGGGCGAGGTTTCACTGGTGATCGCGGCGCTGGCCGTCACGGTCGGCCTTCTGCCGGCAGAACTCCGCGATGTCGTGCTCTTGTCTGTTGTCGCGTCCGCGGTGCTCTGGGGGCTACTGCTCGGCCGCATGGTGGCGGCGGAGCCGGCCGGGATCCAGCGCGGCTGACGCCCGCGCCGTGCCGCTCATCCGCTCGCGGCTGGCTTGTCGATGTAGCGCACCACGAGGTCGCGCAGCGTCACGATGCCGATCAGACGGCGCCCCTCGACGACGAGCGCATGCGTCAGTCCGAGGCGCTGCATCAGGCGGATCGCGTATCTGACATTCATCTCGCCATCCAGGCTCGGGGCGGGCTTCGTCATCACCTCGTAGAGGTGGGTGCGGGCGGGGACGCGGTTGCTGTTGACCACCTCGCGCGCGACATCCGTCACCAGCACGATTCCGTACTCGTCCTGCTCGTTGCGTCGTTCCACAATCAGTGAGCTGATGTTGCGGTCACGCATCATCACCAGCCCCTCGCTGACCGTGGTGAGGCCATCCACCACGACGGCATCCACTGTCATCGCCTCGCGCACCGGCAGATGATACTGGGTCCCACTCACAGCTTGTCCTCCACCTGCTTCGCCAGGAAGCGGATCTGAGCCTCCAGCCCCACCGCGTCCTCGATCGGGATCTGGAAGGCGATGCCGGAGCCGGGGTCAGCGTCGAAGCGCCCCGCCTTGGCAATCGCTTCCAGGATGCCGCGCGCCAGGTGTTCCTCGACCACCAGCAGCACGATGTCGCGCTGGCTGGCGAGGTCGAGGCCAAAGAAGGTCTTCTTCGGCTTCAGCCCCTCGCCACGTGCGCTGGGGATGGTCGTCGCCCCCGTCGCCCCGGCCTCGCGCGCCGCCTTCAGAACGGCGTCGAGGCGGTCATCCTCAACCAGAACGAGTAGCAGCTTGAACCGCATCGGTTCCTCCTGGGCCAGGGCCCTGCTTCCCGCGTTCCAGCACCACCGCAAAGGCGAGGACGCTGGCAACTGGGGAGAGCAGGGCGAATAGGATAACGCCGAAACCATCGGTCAAGGGATCGCGACCCGGGATGGCGGTGGCAACGCCGACGGCGAAGGCGGCGACCATCGGGACGGTGACGACTGAGGTTGCGAAGCCGCCGCAGTCGAAGGCGAGCGGGACGAGCTGACGCGGCGCGAGCGCGACGAGCAGGGCGATGAGGCCCACCAGCCCGGCCACCGCCCAGGGCAAGGGCAGGCCTGTCACGATCCGCAGCGTTCCAAACAGCAGGCCGAGCGAGACGCCTGCCGCGACCACGAGGCGCAGCGTCAGCGGCCGGAGCGTTCCGCCGGTCAGCTCGCCCACGCGGTTGGCGATGGCGGTGAGCGCCGGCTCGACCATCGTCGTTGTGAAGCCGAGCATGGCGGCAAAGAGATAGAGCCAGAGGAAGCGCCGCCACGCCACTTCGCCTTCGGTTGCGGCGGCGAGTCCTGGCGCGGTCAGCCGTTCCGACAGGTCGGCCCCAATCGGCAGCAGCGACCATTCGAGCCCCAGACGAAACAGGGCGAGGCCGAGCACGACATAGGCGGCGCCGATCAGGACCCTGGGCAGGTGCGCCGGACGGCGGCGCAGGATCAGGACCTGGAACACGCCCACCACGAGCACGATCGGCGCAGCGTCGAGCAGCGTGGCCAGCAGGGCGTGAAGCAGGTCGAGCGCGAGCGATGCCATCAGCCGAGCACCAGTGCACCGAGCAGAACGACGAGCATCGGCATCAGGCTCGCCAGCGCGACGATACCGAAACCGTCCGCGAGCGGCCGACGCCCGCCTATCACCGAGGCGAGGCCGATGCCCAGGGCGGCGATCAGCGGGATGTTGATGGCGGAGGTCGCCGCTGCCCCGGCGTCGAAGGCCACACCGAGCAACGGCGTGTCGCGCATCAGCC
>LNEW01000054.1 GCA_001464375.1 Rhodospirillales bacterium Ga0074136
GAAGGCCCGGGGCGCGTCGGTGTCTCGGCCTGCGACATCGCCTGCGGCATGCACGCCTATGCCGCCGTGCTGGAGGCGCTGCTGTCGCGCGCCATCACCGGCCAGGGAAAGGGCATCGCCGTCAGCCTGTTCGATGGCATGGCCGACTGGATGTCCGTGCCGCTGCTGCAATACGAGGGCACGGGGAAGAACCCGCCGCGCATCGGCCTGGCGCATCCCTCCATCTGCCCCTACGGCGCCTTCCAGACGAAGGACGGCCACGATGTGCTCATCGCCATCCAGAACGAACGCGAATGGGCATCCTTCTGCGCGCTGTTCCTGGACGAGCCCGACCTGCCCAAGCGCCCCGGCTTCACCGTGAACAACGATCGCGTGGCGCATCGCCCGATGGTGGACGCGCATATCCAGGCGATGTTCACGACGCTGACGCGCGACGACTGCGCCGCCAAGCTGCGGCGTTCCAACACCGCGTATGGCTTCGTCAACGACTGCGGCGGCTTGCAGAAGCACCCGGCACTCCGGCGCGCCCCGGTGCAGACCGAGAAAGGCCCGGTGCAGATCGCCCTGCCGGCGGCCAGGCTGTCGGACGGGGTGCGCCCCTTCGGCGCGGTGCCGGCGCTCGGCGAGCACACCGCCGCCATCCGCGCCGAATTCGTCGCCTGAGCGCGGTCAGCCCTACCGCCGGAAGAAGGCGAAGGGACCGCGCGGCGGCGGGATATTGACCGCCGGCTGGGCCACCGGCGCCGTCACGGCCGGGCGCCCGACCATCATGATCGGCGCCGAGCGGTAGGCATCGAGCCCCCGCCCCTGCCCCGCCCCCGCGCCGCCCGCCGGCAGCGGGATAATGCGCGCGCGGTCACCGCCATTGGCCAGGCCCGTTGCCCCGCGCGCGGCACTGAGCGCCGCCAGCGCCATCGCCTCCGCCGCCGCGTCCCCGCCGGGGCGCTGCTGTTCCTGCGCCCAGGCCGCCAGCACGCGGGCGCGGTAGGGCTCGGCCCGTTCCGGCGTTTGCGAATGGTAATGCCCGGCGGCGCGTGCCCAATCCTGGCGCGTCGCATGAAGTTCGCCCAGGAAGCGCGCGGCGTAGCGGGCATTGGTGACCGGGTCGAAGGCCTGTTCCAGCGTCGGGAAGGCGTTCGGGTGGTGGTGCAGGTTCACCTGCATGCAGCCGACATCGATGATGCGCACGCCACGCGCCTGGAGTTGCCGCACCTCGGCAATCGCTGCCTCCCGGGTCGGGAGATACATGCCGCGGCCCTCGGCGTTGATGGTCCAGGGCCAGGGGGCGAAGCGGCCGGTCACCGGGTCGCGCCGGCCGGATTCCACGCGGCCGATCGCCTGCAAGAGACCCGGCGGGATGCCCGCTTCGCGTTCCGCGGCGGCGATCGCCCCGCGACAGGCCAGGCCCGGATCCGCACCGCCGGGATTGGCCACCGCCGGCGCGGCCGGCAGGACGGCCAGCGCGAGCAGCAAAGCCGCCGCCCCACCGACCCATCGCGGCCGGCGCCACGGAACGCGGCCTGGCATGCCCCGCGCGGATGCGCCCGTGGGCCAGCCCGGGAGGGCGGTGAATCGCTCTCCGGAGGGTCGTTCGACAACGCAGCGGGACGGCGGGGGCTGGCAGCGCATGGAACTGGAAGGGCAAGGGCCGTGCCACGCAACAAACATGCGCTGGCATGCGCT
>LNEW01000055.1 GCA_001464375.1 Rhodospirillales bacterium Ga0074136
CAAATTCGGATGGATGGGTCCGCAGTGGATGTTGCGATCGTGGGGGCCGGCACCGCCGGCCTCAACGCGCGTCGTGAGGTGGACAAGCGCGGCGGTCGGCCCCTGCTGATCGAAAGCGGCCCCTACGGCACGACCTGCGCGCGCGAAGTCTGCTCGGGGCATTTACTCGGCGCCGAGATGTTCGCCCCCGGCATGGAGCACATGGCGCAGTTGCTCGCCTGGGTCGTACGGCAGCGCATGACCGTGCCGCAGGCGCTGATGATGCCGTTCTATCATCCGGTGCTGGAAGAAGGGTTGCGGACCGCGCTGCGTGACCTGGCCGCGAAACTCAAGGTGCTCGACCAGTGCAGGCCAGAGGATTTGGTGGAGAGCGCGGGGCAATAGCCGCGACCCAGACCGCATGATCGTCGTTGGGACGGGGAGAAGATGTGATGCCTGAAACCACCCAGATCGTCTGCCCGGAATGCGATGGCATCAACCGTGTCCCGACCGCGCGCCTCGGCGACCGGCCGCGCTGCGGCGCGTGCAAGTCACCCTTGTTTACCGGCAAGCCGCTGGCGCTGTCGGAGGAACGATTCAGGCGCCATCTCCGCCTCAGTGGATTGCCGCTGCTGGTGGATTTCTGGGCTTCCTGGTGCGGCCCCTGTCACGCCATGGCGCCGGCCTTCGAGGCGGCGGCGACCAGGCTTGAGCCGCGCATGCGGCTGATCAAGGTCTCAACCGAGGAGGCGCCGGCCCTGGCGGGGGAACTGGCCATCAGCAGCATCCCGACTCTCGCGTTCTTCGCGGGCGGCCGGGAAGTCGCGCGCCAGGCCGGCGCGATGCCGACGGGACGCATCATCGCCTGGGCCGAAGCCGCCGACTTCAAATCCAGTGGCCAAGGACCCGGTTCATGATGACGCCAGTGCGCGCGACGTTCCCGATCGACGCCAGGGGCTTGCTGCGCGCGATGGCGTACTATCCCAGGGCTTCGCGATCCGCGGTAGCAAATGGTGGCTGGGTGCGGCGTCCGACATGAGCAGAATTGGCAGCCTGCGTGTTCTCAGCTTCGCCATCCCCGGGCTGATTCTGACCGTCGCGGGGGGCGGGTGGTGGTACTCGCAGCGGCGCCCACTGCCGGTGCCCGTCGCCGGCTTCGTGCAGGATGTGCCGGTGACGGTGTTCGGCCTGGGCGCTGTCGAGGCGCAGGTGCTCTCGCGCATCGGCTTCGAGGTTCCCGGCACGCTCATCGACCTCGCCGCCGATCACGGGGACCGCGTGCCGGCTGGCGCCGTGCTCGCGCGGCTCAACCCGATCAGCCAGCAGGCGCGCGTCGCCCGCGCGGAGGCCGCGGTGCTCTCCGCCGAGGCCGCCGCCGCCCGCGCCGATGCGCAGCGGGAGCGGGCGGAGGCGCAGTTCACCCAGAGGCAGGCCACCGCGCGGCGGCGGCGCGACCTCGCGAATCGCGGCGTCGGCGCCCAGGAAGCTGCCGAACTGGCCGAGACCGAGCAGGAACTCGCCCGCGTCGACCTGCTGGTGAACGCCGCCGATGCCGGGGTCGCGCGTGCCGCCCAGGCCGAGGCGCGCGCCAACCTGGAGACCGAGCGCGCCACGCTGGCCAAGCACACGCTGCGCGCGCCGTTCGACGCGCTGGTGATCGCCCGCTCACGCGAGGCGGGCACGGCGCTGAATCCGGGCGAGCCGGTGTTCACCCTGGTCGCGCCCGAGACCGTCTGGATGCAGGCCTTCATCGATGAAGGCCGTGCCGGAGACCTTGCGCTCGGCCAGACTGGCATGGTGACGCTGCGCAGCCGCCCCGGCCGGCCCGTCGCCGCGCAGATCGTGCGCATTGGGCTTGAGGCCGACCGCGTGACGGAGGAGCGGCGCGTCTATCTGCGCTGCAGCACCTGCCCCGCCATGCCGGTGGTGGGGGAGCAGGCCGAGGTGGTGATCGAGACCGGCCGTCTGCCCCGCGCGCGTCTGCTGCCCGAACAGGCGCTGCACGGCTTCGATGGCGCCGCCGGGACTGTCTGGACCATCGAGGAGGGGCGGCTCGCGCGGCGACATGTGGCCATCGCCGCGCGGCTGGTGGATGGGCGCGTCGCCATCACCGATGGGCTGCCGGAGGATGTCGCGTTGGTGAGCCAGGTGGGCGCGCGCTTCACCGTCGGGCGCGCGGCGCGGGCTGTGCCCCAACCGTGAACCTCGCGCTTGCCGACATCCGCCACAAGCTCGGCCGCTTCGTGCTGACCTGCCTCGGGCTCGGCCTGCTGATGGCGGTCGCGCTGTCGATGGTGGGCATCTACCAGGGTGTGGTGAGCGAGGCGTTGGCCCTGTCGCGCAGCCTGCGCGCGGACCTGTGGGTGGTGGAATCCGGCACGCGCGGCCCCTTCGCCGAAGCCTCGCGCATCCCGGGCGATGTGCGGGAAATGGTGGCGCGGCTGCCCGGCGTGGCGGCGGCCGGCGCCATCACGCTGCGCACGGCGGAGGCCCAGGCACCGCAGGGGACGATCCGCGTGCAGGTGATCGGCTATGAGCCAGGCCGGCCAGGCGGGCCTTCGGCGATCTCCACGGGGCGCGGCCTCGGTGGGACGCGCTTCGAGATCGTCGCCGATGCACGCTCGGGCTTGCCCCTCGGCGCGACGTTGCTGCTCGGGCGGCATCGCTACCAGGTGGTCGGCACGACGCGCGGGCTCGTATCCTCGGGCGGCGATCCGCTGATCTTCATGCATCTGCGTGACAGCCAGGACCTGCAATTCCGCCTCGCCCCGGCGGCGGCGCGGCGCGCTCTCGCGGCGGCCACCGGCGGGGGCGGCACGGATACGGTGAACGCGATCATCGCCCGGCTCCATCCGGGCGCGGATCCGGCCCTGGTGGCGGAGATAGCGCAGCGGTGGAAGCACCTGGCGGCGCTGACCGACCGGCAACAATCGGATTTGCTGACCATGTCCGTCGTCAATCGCGCGCGCGTGCAACTCGGCATGTTCACCGTGGTGTTGCTGTTCGTCTCGGCGGTGATCATCGCGCTGATCATCTACACCATGACGATGGACAAGCTGCGTGAGATCGCCACGTTGAAGCTGATCGGCGCGCCGGACCGCACCATCATCGGCCTGGTGCTGCAGCAGGCGCTGCTGCTCGGCGGGATGGCTTACGTCGCCGCCGTCGCCATCGTGTTTTCGGCGCGCGACGTGTTCCCGCGCGCTGTCGTTCTCGGCCCGGGCGAGGTCACGGCGATGGCGGGCGTCATCGCGGTCATCTGCCTGCTGGGCAGCCTGGTCTCGATCCGCGCCGCATTGCGGATCGAGCCGCAGCAGGCGCTGGGGGGCTGAGGCGCATGGCAGTGCCCATCGTGCAGGTCGAGAGGCTGAGCAAGACCTTCGGTGCGGGCGAAACGGCGGTGCGCGCGCTGGCCGAGGTGGACCTTGTGGTCGAGGCCGGTGAGGTCGTCGGCCTCAAGGGCCCTTCGGGCAGCGGCAAATCGACGCTGCTGAATCTGATTGCGTGCATCCAGGAACCGACCGGCGGCAGGCTCTCCATCGGCGGTGAGACGGTGTGGGACGGGCAGTGGCGCGTGGCCGACCTGCGCGCGCTGCGGCGGGAGCGCATCGGCTTCATTTTCCAGTTCCCAACGCCATCGACAATGTCGCACTGGCCATGACGCTGGACGGCGTGGATCGTACCACGGCGCGGCAGCGGGCCGGCGCGCTGCTCGACTACCTCCAGGTCGGCAAGCGCGCGTCGGCGATGCCCGCACGGCTATCGGGCGGCGAGGCGCAGCGCGTTGCCATCGCCCGCGCGTTGGTCAACCGCCCGCAGGTGATCCTGGCCGATGAGCCGACCGCGGCACTGGATTCCGAACGCGCCCGGGTGGTGATGGATCTGCTGCGCCAGGTGGCACGCGACCAACAGGCGGCGATCCTCGTGGTGACGCACGACGAGAAGATTTTCGACCGCTTCGACCGGATGGTGGCGCTGCGGGACGGCCGCATCGAGCGGGACGAACTGCGCGCCGCGTAACGGCGTATGGTGAGCCGCGCCAAGCAAGGCTGTCCTGCGATGAACGCTGACGCGTTGCATATGCGCATGGGCGCATAAAACACGAGTTCGTCTGGCTCAGCGGCAACGCCACGCCAGCATGGACCCTGGAAACGCCGCGCGCACAGCCATCGCGGGCCGTTCAAAGGCGGTCGCCACAGGGCCGCCCGCTTCCACGCTGTTCTCCGCGCGGCGCTTGGCACGATGGCGGGTGCATCCCTGAGGACGCGGACGGCCGGCACCCGGACCATGAAGCCCATGCTGTGGCAGCCTTGCGGGCATCGGTGACGGTATCTAGGCTATGCGTCATTGAACGCGGTGGCGCTGCGCGGCCGCGGCCTGAATGCCGGAGTTTGAAATGCGACCAACCCATCGCCGCTCCGTACTCTCCCTCGCCGCTGGCGCAGTTGCGGGAAGCGTTGTGCAGGCCGCATCGGCCCGCCCGCTCGACCAGGTGCTGTCCAGCCGGCGGCTGCGTGCGGGTATCAATCCGACCCTGCCGCCCTTCGGCACCTTCAACGACCGCAACCAGATCGACGGCTTCGACGCCGACATCGCGCGCGAGATCGCGCGGCGGATGAACGTGGAGCTGGAGATCGTGCAGGTCGGCAGCCCCGACCGCATCCCGTTCCTGCAGGCCGACCGCATCGACATCGTGCTCGGCGCCATCACCCGCACCATCGAGCGCGCTTTGGTGATCGACTACACCCAGCCGCTGCACACCCAGTCGATGGTGGTGCTGACCAAGGCGAGCGGAACGGCGGTGCCGATCAATGCGCCGGGGGACCTCAACAACCGTGCCGTGCGCATGGTGCAGGTGCGCGGCACGGTCGGCGTGCCCTGGATTCAGGCCAATGCGGCGGCGGCGCAGGTCACGCTGCTGGACAACTACCCCGACTGCTTCCGCGCCCTGGCGCAGGGGCGCGCGGATGCCATGGTGGACGTGGCGGAATCCGTTGTGATCCCGATGCGCAACTTCCAGGGCGTGCCGTGGAAGATCCTGGAGGAGGTGCTGGCCAGCTTCTGGGTGGGCATCGGCGTGCAGAAGGGGAACCACTCCCTGCGCGATGTCCTGAATGTGGTGTTGTTCGAGCTGCACCGGTCCGGGTTCGTCAACACCACCTGGGAGAAGTGGTTCGGCGTGCCGATGACCACGCGCATTCCGTTCAACCCGATGTTCTGACATGACGCTCCAGTACGGGCAGGTCCTGCATTACCTGCCCGACCTGCTGCTGGGTGCGGGCATGGCGCTGTGGATCGCGCTGGTCGCCTTCGCCGGCGGGCTGCTGATCGGGCTGGCGGGCGCGGCTGTGTTGACCCAGGGGCCGCTGTGGGCGCGCATTCCGGTGCTGGGCTACGTGCGGTTCTTCACCTACACGCCGCAGCTGGTGCAGATATTCTTCCTGTTCTTCGCGCTGCCGGAATTCGGCGTCATCCTGTCGCCCATCACCGCCGTGCTGATCGGCATGACGCTGAACGCCGGCGCCTACCTGACCGAGATCGAGCGCGCGGGCTTCGCCTCGGTGCCCCAGGCGGAACTCGATGCGGCTGAGACGCTCGGCTTCTCCCGCCCGCAGACGGTCTGGTACGTGATCGCGCCGCATGTCGTGCGCACGCTGTATCCGTCGCTGTCCAACCACTACATCATCATGACGCTGGGCACGTCGATGGCCGCCATCTTCGGCGTGGAGGAACTGACCGGTCGCGCGCTGAACGCCAATGCCATTTCCTTCCGCTCTGTCGAGCTATTCTCGATCACCGCGCTGATCTATATCGCGCTGACCATCATCGCTTCGGTGCTGCTGTGGGGGCTGGGGCGCTGGCTGTTCCGCGTCAAGGCGCGGGTGTTCTAGCCCATGTCGGCCTGGCAGATTCTGGCCAACGAGGCGCCGCGCTTCTTCACCTGGTGGAACATGCTGTTCCTGGGGCAGGCAGTGCTCAACACGCTGGTCGCATCCGTGGTGGGATGCGCCATCGGCTACGCGCTGGGCTTCGGCCTCGCCACGCTGCGCCTGCCGCAGGTGATGCCGCTCGCGGCGGTGCGGACCGTCGCGGTCCTGTGGGTCGAGGCCTTCCGCCGCATCCCCTTCCTGGTGCTGCTGCTGCTGGTGTTCTTCGTCAGCCAGGCGTTGCGGCTGGAGGCACCGCTCTGGGCCATCGCCGTCACCGCCGTCGCCATCCGAATGTCGGCGCTGGCGGCCGAGAATGTCCGCGCCGGCTACGAAAGCGTGCGCCCCCAGCAATGGGAAGCCGCACTGACCATGAACATCCCTGCCCTTGCCGCGCTGCGCCGGGTGGTGTTGCCGCAATCCTGGCGTGTCATCCTGCCGCCATCCATCGTGCATGTGCTGAGCATGGTGAAGGAGACATCGCTGGTCTCGCAGATCGGCTTCATCGAGATCACCTTCGCCGCCAAGATGCTGACGCAGCGCGGCTTCAGCGCCATGCTCACCTACGGCACCGCGCTGGTGCTGTATTTCTGCGTCTCCTGGGCGCTGGCGTCGCTGGCGCGGGCAGCGGAACGGCGGCTCGTGGCGCGGCCGGCGCTTACAATCCCGACGCCTTGAGCGCGGCGCGCAGCGCGGCCGCATCGGCCGCATCGACCGGCGGCTGCGGCGGGCGCACGGTGGCGTCGGGGATGATGCCCATCTCGCGCAGGCACCATTTCAACCGCGCCGTGGCCCGCCCGCCGGGTGGCGCGCCGTAGATCGCCTCGGCCAGCGGCTCCAGGCGTTCGTGCAGCGCGCGCGCCGCCGGCAGGTCGTTCGCGCGCACGGCAGCATCGAGTGCGACGATCTCGTCCGGCATCAGGTCGGCCAGCGACACAAGGCTGCCGTCGCTGCCATGCACCATGCAGGCGAGCAGGTGTTCATCGCCGCTGGCGCAGACCGCGACATCCGGACGCAGCGCGCGCACCTGGCGACGCAGCGCGTCGTAGCCATCGACCTCCCAGCCGCCTTCCTTGATGCCGACCACGGACTCGATCTTCAGCAGTTCCGCCAGCGTCTCAGGCGTGAAGCCCATGCGACCCGCAGCATGATGCGCCTGGAACAGGAAGATCGGCACGCCCGGCACCGCATCGGCGATGATGCGGTGGTGCAGCACGGCCATGGCGGTTGTGTGCGCCAGCGCGAAGGCGTTGGGCAGGAACACCATGATGGCATCGGCGCCGCCTTCGACGGCGTCCTGCGCTTCCTCGGCCGCCGCCTGGCTGGATTCGGCATTCACGCCGGCGACCACCAGGCGCGACGCATCGACCGTTGCGCGCGTCACCTCCACCGCATGCGCCTTCTCGGCGCGGGTGATGACGTAATTCTCCCCGGCATGGCCGTTGATCAGCACGCCGCGTATGCCGGGGCGCATCACGCAATGAGACGTATGCACCGCATAGGCTTCCCAGTCGGGCGAGAAATCGGCGCGCATCGGCAGCACCGTGCTCGGGTAGATCCCATGGAACGTCATGCAGCGTTGCTCCGTGCGTCCAGCAGCCGGTCGATGGGAAACAGTGGCAGCTCCGGCGCCCGGCCGAGTACCGCCTGCGCCAGGATCTTCCCCATGAACGGCCCGCTCGTGTAGCCCGAATGGACGCTGCCGATGATCCAGGCATCTTCGATCCCCGGGATGGGGCCGATGGCGGGCAGCGCATCCGCCGTCTCGGCTTCCAGGCCCAGCCAGGACCGCACGACGCGCGCCTGCCGCAACGCGGGCACGGTATGCGCGGCAAGGCGCACATTGCCGAGGAAGTTTTCAGGCCGCACCGCGATCCCGCCGCGCGCGCGGTCGCCGATGCCTTGCCAGCCACCGCCGATCAGCACCGTGCCATTGGCATACTGCTTCAGGCTGAGCAGCCCCGACGCCACGCCGAGCACCGTGCGCATCCGCGGCGGCATGCGTTCGGTCACCACAAGCTGGTTGACCAGCACCTTGATGGGCAGCGGCACGCCGAGCCAGGCGGCCATGTCTTCCAACCACACACCGCCCGCCAGCACCAGGCGGGTGGCGCGCACGGCGCCGGCCGGCGTGTCCAGCGTGAATCGCCCATCCACGCCGCGCACCGGCGTGGATTCCATCAGCGTCACGCCGGCCTCCAGCAGCGCGGGCCGGAAGGCGCGGCCGGTCAGATAGGCGGAGGTGAACCCATCGATCGGACAATGCCCCGCCAGCTTCACGCCATCCGCGAGGCCCGGTTCGATCGCCTGCGCCGCGCGGCCGTCGATCAGGTCGATCGGCGCGCCCGCGGCGCGGCGGATGCGCGCGCGGTCCTCGAGGAGCGCCACCTCGCCATCGGTGAAGGCCACCGACAGGCCGGGGCAGGCGGTGGCGAGCACATCGCCGCCGGCGCACCAGCGTGGCATGGTCAGCCACATCTCATGCGCGCGCAACGCGTACGGAATCAGCGCCGCGCGGGTCATCTGCATGGTCAGCGTGCCGGCATTGACGCCCGAGGCCTCGCGGCAGATCTCTCCGCGATCCAGCAGCGCCACGCGCATCCCCCCACGCGCCAGGAACAGCGCGGTGGAACAGCCCATCACGCCGGCCCCGACCACCGCGACATCGAAGGGCGCGGTCATATCGGCGCCGCCGCCGGCACGGGGATGTCGGCATAGTCGAAGGCGCCCAGGATCGCTTCCATCGGCACGGGGCGCAGCGGAATGCGGCCGGTGGCGAAACCGACCGCGCCGATCGGCACGCCATGCGCGGCCGCGAGCAGCGCGCCCGCCGCCTCCCCGCACATGCGCCCCTGGCAGGGCCCCATGCCGCAGCGGGTGAAGTGCTTGAGCTGGTTGATGGTGACCGCGCCATCGGCCGCCGCGGCGTCGATGGCGGCACGAGTGACACCTTCGCAGCGGCACACGATCGTCTCCGGCGGGATGGCTTCCACCATCGCCGGCCGCAGTGCCATCATCCGCGCCATGGCCGCGCCGGCGCGGCGCGCGCGGTCCAGCGCCGCATCCTGGCTGCCCGCATGGGCCAGGCCGAGATCGTCGAGCGCGGCGCGCGCCGCAACGCGCCCGGCGGCCGGCGCCGCCGCCGCGCCGCGCACACCCGCGCCGTCCCCGGCGGCATAGAGCAGCGGCACGGAGGTGCGCTGCCGCCCATCCAGCACCGGGACCCAGCCCCCATCCTGCGGGCGGTGCTCATGCCGCGCGCGATAGGTGCGCGTGGCCTCGGTGGCCGGCACCAGCCCGTGGCCGATGCACAGCGCATCCGCGTCGATCGCGCGGTCGCCCACGCGTACCCGCCCCAGGACACCATCGCCATCGGCCGCCGTGACATGCGCGCCATGGATCACCGGCACGCCCGCGGCAAGCAGCCTCGTCCGCCAGGCCGCGCCCTGCGCGAGCAGGTCGGGCCGCGCCGCCAGCGCCGGCAGCGCGCGCAGCCATTCGCCGTGCGTCGCGGCATCCACCACCGCCGCCACCTGCCCGCCGCCCGCCAACACCTTCGCGGCCACGGCGTAGAGCAGCGGCCCGGCTCCCGCGACCACGATCCGCCGGCCCGGCAACACGCCCTGCACCTTCAACAGGATGGTCGCCGCCGCCAGCCCGATCACGCCCGGCAGTGTCCAGCCAGGGAACGGGATGATGCGTTCATGCGTGCCGGTACACAGCACCAGTGCGCGCGTCGTGATGGTGAAGGGCACGCCGTCGTGGCCGAGCGCGGACAGCGTGAAGGGCGCCGCAGCCGCGCCCTGCGGCACCAGCGGCCCGCCACCCAGGCCCCAGACGCGGCAGCCGGTGCGCAGATCGGCGCCGCTGGCAGCCAGGGCCGCGCGCAGCGCATCGCCGGCACGCCGGTCCGCATCGGCGGGTCCGGCGTAGCCCGGCGGCAACGCCCGATAGACCTGGCCGCCGGGGAGCGGCGATTCCTCCAGGAGCACCGTGCGCGCACCGTGCGATGCCGCTTCCGTCGCGGCCGCCATGCCCGCCGGGCCGCCGCCCAGCACCGCGACATCGTGCGTCATGCCGGCGTCACCACCTGTCCTGCCGCCACCGGCGTCAGGCAGGCCTGCACCAGTCGGCCATCCACGCGCAGCAGGCATTGCTGGCACACCCCCATCATGCAGACGGCGGTGCGTGGCCGTGCCGGGTCGTCGCCTTCGCCGAAGCGCCACAGGCCGGCGGCGACCAGGGCCGCCGCCAGGCTCTCGCCGGGATGCGCCACCACCGGGCGGCCGCGCACCGTGATGGTGACGGCCGCTGGGCGGGAGAACGCGGCGATACGCTGATCCATGCGCCGAGGATAGGCACCCAGGCGACGCGCGCAACCGTCACGCGGGCTTGACGGCGCCGCGCTACGCCCGGAACCATGGGGCGAACAACAACCGGGGCTTCGCGCTTGGCTTTCCTTTCAATCGCAGGACTGACCGTGAGCTATGGCGGCAAGGTCGATGTGCTGCGCGACGTATCGCTGGACGTCGAGCGCGGCGAAGTCGTTGGCCTGATCGGCCCGTCCGGTTCCGGCAAGTCGACCATCCTGCGCACGCTGGTCGGGCTGATGAAGCCCAGGGCCGGGCGCGTCAGCGTGGAGGGTGCGACGGTGGACTATTCCAGCCGTGGCAGCCTGCGCGTGGCGCGCGACCGCTTCGCCATCGTCTTCCAGCAATACAACCTGTTCCAGAACATGACGGCGCTGCGGAACGTGGCGATCGCACCCACGCTGGTGAAGAAGCGCGACCGCGCGCAGGTCGACGCCGAGGCCCGCGCGCTCCTCGCCCGCGTCGGCCTGGCGGAGAAGGTGAACGCCTACCCGGACGAGCTCTCCGGCGGGCAGCAGCAGCGCGTGGCGATCGCCCGCGCCCTGGCGCTGAAGCCCGACATCCTGCTGCTCGACGAAGTGACGGCCGCGCTCGATCCCGAGCTGGTGGGCGAGGTGCTCGACACCATACGCGCCCTGCAACGCGACGGCATGACCATGCTGATCGTCAGCCACGAGATGGGCTTCATCCGCGAGGTTGCGTCGCGCGTCGCATTCCTCGACCAGGGCAGCGTGGTCGAGGTCGGCCCGCCCGCGGAGATTTTCGACGCGCCGAAAAGCCCGCGCCTGCGCGACTTCACATCCCGAATCCTGCGCCACTGACGGCGCGGCACAACGAAGGAGAACGAGCATGACCGACCGCCGGGCCATTTTCGTGGGCGGCGCCGCCGCCGCCGCAGCCGCCGCCGCGCTGCTGACGCCGACGGAAGCCTCTGCGCGCCCGCTGGAGGACGTGCTGCGCGCCGGCGAGTTGCGCGTGGGCGTCAACCCCACCCTGCCGCCGCGCGCGCTGTTCAACGACCGCAACGTGATCGACGGCTTCGAACCCGAGGTTGCCGCCGCCATCGCGCAGAAGATGGGCGTGCGCCTCGTGCTGCAGGCGGTCGGTTCGCCCGAGCGCATCCCGATGGTGGCGTCCGGTCGGATCGACTTCGTGATGGGGGCAATGAGCCGCACCAGCGAACGCGCCAAGGTGATCGACTACACCGTGCCGGTGCATTCCGAGAATTACGGCATCGTCTCCGTCGCCGGGCGCGGCCTGACGACCATCGAGGCGCTGAACAAGCCCGAGGTGACGCTGGCTCAGGTGCGCGGCACCACGGCCATTCCCTACATCCAGCGTGCCATGCCGAATGCGCAGGTGCTGCTGCTGGACAACTACCCCGACCGCAACCGCGCCATCGCGCAGGGGCGCGCGCAGGCGTCCTTCGACGGCATCGATTCGGTGCGCTTCGCGCTGCGCCCCTTCCGCCAGGTGCAGTGGGAGGTCACCGCCGTGCCGTCCTTCGGCGTGACCTATTCCGGACTGGGGGTGGCGAAGAACAATCATTCGCTGCGGCTGTGGCTCAACGTCGCGCTGTACGAGCTGCACACCGACGGCACGATCGAGCGGCTGTGGGAGAAGTGGTTCGACGGACCGATGTTCACCAAGGTCCCGGCCAGCCCGTTCTTCTGAAGGCCGCGTGAACTACAGCCTCATCTATTCCCAGGTCACGCCGCACATCCCATACCTGCTGGGCGGTGCGGTGCTGACGCTGCAACTCGCGGTGATCTCCTTCGTCGCCGGATGGGCGATCGGGCTGGTGAATGCCTCGGTGCTGCATTTCGGCCCGCGCCCGGCGCGCGCGGCCGTGCAGGCCTACGTGACCTTTTTCATCAATACGCCGCTGCTGGTGCAGATCTTCTTCATATTCTTCGTGCTGCCGGATGCCGGGATCCTGCTGTCGCCCTACGCCGCTGTCGCCATCGGCATGTCCCTCAATGCCGGGGCGTATCTCACGGAAATTCAGCGCGCCGGTTTCCAGTCGCTGCGGCGTGAGGAGATCGACGCCGCGACGGCCATGGGATTCTCGGTGCCGCAGATGGTCTGGTACGTGATCCTGCCGCATATCGCCAAGGCACTGTACCCGCCGCTGTCCAACCAGTTCATCATCCAGGTGATGACCACCTCCATCGCCGCGATCTTCGCGGTCGAGGAGCTGACCGGCCGCGCCTACAACGTGAATTCGCTGACCTTCCGCTCGCTGGAGGTCTTCTCCATCACCGCGGTGATCTACGTGGCGCTCACGCTGGTCTGTTCGTTGGCGTTGGCGCTGCTCGGGCGGTGGCTGTTCCGCGTGAAGGCGCGCATTCTCTGATGTGGGAACAGATCCTCGAGGACGCACCACGCTTCTTCGGCCCCTGGAACCTGCTGTTCCTGGGCGAGGCGCTGGTGAATACGCTGCTGCTCTCCTACCTCGGCGCGGCGATGGGTTTTGCCATCGGCTTCGGCCTGGCGATCGGGCGGCATCCGCGCCTGTACGGCGTGCTGCCGCTGCGCATCGCCGCCACCGCCTATGTCGAGATCTTTCGCCGCATCCCCTTCCTGGTGAAGCTGATGTGCGTGTTCTTCGCCTTCCAGCTTTCGGGCGCGCAGGCTTCGCTGTTCACCATCGCGCTGGTCACGGTGGTGCTCTCGGCCGCCGCCTTCGCCGCGGAGATCGCGCGGGCAGGGATCGAATCCGTCCCCGCGCCACAATGGGATGCGGCGGAGGCGATGAACTTCTCCCGCTGGCGGGTGCTCACGCGCGTGGTCGCGCCGCAATCCTGGCGCGTCGCACTGCCGCCGCTGTTCGGCTATGCGGTGGGGTTCATCAAATCCACCTCGATCGCCTCGCAGATCGGCGTGATGGAACTGACCTACGCGGCGAAAATCCTGAACACGCGTGGCTTCTCGGCGGCGCTGTGCTTCGGCACCATCCTGATCGTGTATTTCCTGATCTGCTGGCCCACCAAGCGCCTCGGCGAGAAGCTGGAAGCGCGTCTGGGCCATCGCGCCAAGGCCTGAGGAGCGCCACAGCCATGCCCTTCACCCCTCCCGGTATGTCCCTGCTGCAGGGAGCCATCGACTGCCACGTGCATTGCGCGCCGCACCTCAGCGGACGGTCGGTCAATGTCTTCGATGCCGTCCGCCAGGCCGCCGCGGTCGGCATGCGTGCCATCGGCATCATGTGCAACTTCCAGAACACGTCCGGTTTCGCGGCCCTGGCGAATGACGAGCTCGGCCATCTGGGTGTCGAAGCGTTCGGCGGCCTCATCATGCAGCCGACCGCCGGCGGGGTGACGCTGGAAGCCGCGAGGACGGCCCTGGGCTACGGGTATGGCCCCGGCACCGGTGCGCGGTTCGTGAGCCTGCCGACGCACCACACCCGCCATGTCGCAACGCGCGAGGGTCGCAGCCCCGCCTTCCTCGAGACGACCTTCTCGGTACCCGACAGCGGCAAGGTGCCAGACCCCGTCCCGGCCATCATGGATTTATGCGCGGCCAGGGATGTCGTGTTCGACTGCGGCCACGTCGCGGCTCATGAGGCGGTGGCCCTGGCCGAGGAGGCAAAGCGGCGCGGCGTCACGCGGCTGCGCACGCACTGCACGCGCTACGCGCCCGAGGCGATTGCCGCGATCGTGGCGCTGGGCGGCTACGCCGAATTCTCGTTCTTCGTCCTGACGCATGCAACCCAGGTCGGGTTGACGCATGTGGACGAGGAAAAGCACAAGATTGCCGCGAGCAGCGTGATCCAGGACCACACGCCGCGCCTGCGGGCCGCGGGCAACCGCGCCATCCTGTCGACGGATGCCGGCGTCTATCTGCTGCCGCCTCCCGTCGAGGCCTTCCGTGAGTACCTCATGCTGGTCGAGAGCGAGGGCTTCTCCGAGGCCGAGATTCGTCTGATGTCGTCGACCAACCCCGCCGCGCTGTTCGGCGTGGGGAATGCGGGGGGCTAGGCCGGCGCCGGGGCAGACGCGTCCTGCGGCCTGACGGGCGGTCGTGCCCAACTGCAACCGCCCGGGGGCGCCGCCGCCAAGATCGCCGGCGCGCTTCCACGTCCCGAAGGCCATCGTCTATCGCGCGCACCGACCATCCGGAGGACATCCACCCATGCCAGTCGTCGAAACGGAACGCCATGGCCAGATCCTGGTGGTGCGCATGAACCGGCCGGAGCGCCTCAACGCACTCAACCACGAGATGCGGGTCGAACTCGCCAAGGCCTGGACGGCGTTCCGGCATGACGATGCGCTGGAGGTTGCGATCCTGACGGGCACAGGCCGCGGCTTCTGCGCCGGGGAGGACATGAAGGAGTCGCTCGCCGAGAATAACCCCGGCGGCCGCGGCGCCGATTTCGAGGACCCCTACAATGCCGGCACGCTGGAGAAGCCGGTGATCGCCGCGGTCAACGGCTTCGCCATGGGCGGCGGCTTCATGATGGTCGAGCGGTCGGACCTGCGGGTGGCGGCGACGACGGCCATCTTCGAGGTGTCGGAAGCGAAGCGCTGGCTACTCGGCGGCTACGATCACGGGCACCTGGCGAACCTGGCCTTCCCGGTCGCGATGGAGATGGCGCTCGGCTTCCGCTTCACGGCGGAGCGCTTCCATCAGCTCGGCTTCGTCAATCGCCTGGTGGAGCCCGGGAAGGTGGTCGAGGAAGCGATGGGCATGGCCCGGCACCTACTGACGCTGCCACCGGCGTCGCTTGTCAACACGGTGCACATGATGCGCCTGATGCGCCCGGCACCGACCCAGGCGCAGCGCCGCCTGGCCGCGGCCCTGCACGAGCACGGCGCAAAGGGCGACCTGCTCGAGAGCCGCGCCGCCTTCGCGCAGAAGCGTGCACCGGACTTCAAGGGCTGGGACGACCCCGCGGATCGCTACCGCCTCCCGCAGCCCGAGTAGCGGGGCAGGCCAAGGCGCCTTGCCGAATGCGCAGCGGCGCCTTGCGTTGGTCGCTCCCCAACCAAGCGGTGGTCGCCCAGTGCCCTCCTACGGCCCCGTCGTCCGGTCGGTCTCATCCCCACCCCCGGCCAGCAGCCAGTCGCGGAACGCGCGCAGGGCCGGCAGATCGGCCGAGGCTTCCGGGTAGGCCAGGACGTAGGCCTCCCCGGCATCCAACGCGCGGTCAAAGGGGATCACCAGTCGGCCGCTCGCCAGCTCCTCCGCCACCATGAAGCGCGGCATCAGCGCCACGCCGAGGCCCTGCGCCGCCGCCTCGGCGACCATGGCGTGGTGGTGGAAGCGCGGACCCCGGAAACCATCCACGTCACCGGCGCCCATCATGGCCAGCCAGTCGGACCAGGCGCGCGGGCGCGTCGAATGCTGCAGCAGCGTGTGCTGGGCGAGTGCGGCGACGTGCGTCATGCGCCCACCGTCCATCAGCGCCGGCGCGCAGACCGGCACCCGCCGATCCGCCACGAGCAGATGTGTCGCGATGCCGGGCCGCGCGCCTTCCTCCAGCATGAGGGCGGCGTCGACATCCTCCGCCGCGAAGTCGAGCGGCGTCGGGCGCGTCGTGTAGTTGCGGAAATTCACAACGATGCGGCGATGCGCCTCGAGGAAGCGCGGCAGGCGCGGCATCAGCCAGCGGGTGCCGAAGGTCGGCTGTACCGCGAGCGTCAGCGTCCCGCCGGCACCCTGATGCGCCATCACCTCCAGCGTCGCGCTTTCGATGCGCGCCAGCGCCGCGCGCAATTGCGGCGCATAGGATGCGGCGGCGGCGGTCAGCACCAGGCGCTGGCGGATGCGCAAGAACAGCCGCACGCCGAGCAACGCCTCCAGCCCCGCCAATTGCCGGCTCACGGCGCTTTGCGTCAGGTGCAGCTCCTCTGCCGCCCGCGAGACGGAAAGATGGCGCGCGCAGGCCTCGAAGGCCCGGAGGGCGGGTGTGGGCGGGGTATGGCGGCGCATGGTCGTTGTTCGACTTCATTCCGATCCGTCATGAAGGCATGAGGGAGTATCGATTGCCAGCCGCTGTCATCCAACGAACAGTGGGAGCAGCACGGACCGGGACTGATCCCGCCCATGCGGCAGGCACATGAAGAGCATCGCCTGACTAGGGCCGGGACCAACCCGGCGGCACGGGAACGCTGGCCTGACGCTGAAGCAAGGAGGCCTCATGACCGACACCTTCCGTCCCCTGACGCGCCGCGCGCTGTGCGGCACCGCGTCAGCCCTCGCCGTCGCACCCTTCATGCCCGCGCGCGCGGCCTGGACGCCGTCCCAGCCGATCCGCCTTTTCATCGGCTATCCGCCGGGTGGCGCGGTGGACATCCTGTTCCGCGTGGTCGCGGAGGGCATGCAGCGTGTGCGCGGTGTCGCCTCGGTGCCGGAGGTGCGCTCCGGCGCCTATGGCTTCATCGCCGCGCAGGCGGCATCCCGAGCCGCGCCGGATGGCTACACGCTCGCCAGCGCCATCATGGGGATGATGAGCGTCGCACCCGCGATCCCGGGCATACCGATCCCCTTCGACCTCGACCGCGAGCTGACGCCGGTGGTCAACCTGGCTGGCACGCCGATGGCGCTGGTGGTGCGGCCGGATGCGCCGTTCAGCGATATCGACGGGCTGATCGCCTATGCGCGGCAAAGGGACGGCGCGGCGACCTTCGCATCCTCCGGCAACGGGTCGATCAACCAGCTCGGCGCGCTGCTGTTCGCCAACGCGGCTGGCGTCAGGCTGAACCACATCTCCTATCGCGGCGGCGCGCCGGCGCTGCTCGATGTCTCGGCCGGCCGGGTGGACATGATGGTCGCCAATGTCGCCGAGGTGTCAGCCAGCATTCGCGGCGGCCAGTTGAAGGCGCTTGGCGTCACTGCCGCCGAGCCGTCGCCGCTGATGCCGGAGCTGACGCCGCTCGCCGGGCGCTTCCCGACGCTCGAGATCAACAACTGGTTCGGCATGGTCGGTCCTGCCGGATTGCCCGCGGACATCCGCGACGGGCTGGTGGGAATCTTCCAGGCGACGCTGCGCGATGCGCAGACCGCGCGGACCCTCATGGAGCGCGGCCTGATCCCGATCGGGGAAGCCGGCGACGCCTTCGCGCAGCGCATCCAGCGAGACCGCGCCCGCTGGCGGCAGGTGGTCGCGAACAACAACATCCGCGGCGACTGATCCTCGGCGCGCTTCATCGCTTCATCATCGCGTCCAAGGACCACCATGGCTGCGTCGCTTTCGCTTGGCATCGACATTGGCGGCACCTTCACCGACCTGGTCATCCTGGACCCGCGGGATGGCAGGGCGGTGATCTGGAAGGAGAGCACGACACCCGACGATCCCTCGCGCGGCGCGATCACCGGGCTGAAACGCCTGCTGGACAAGGGTGGCATCGCGCCGTCCTCGATCGGTCGGGTCGTGCACGCCACGACGCTGTTCACCAATGCGCTGATCGAGCGCAAGGGCGCGGCCACGGGCCTGCTGACCACAAACGGCTTCACCGACGTCCTCGAGATCGCGCGGGAGCGGAAGTACGAACTCTACGACCTGTTCCTGGAAATGCCGGCCCCTTTGGTTCCGCGGCCCTGGCGTCGCGCGGCGCTGGAACGGCTCGGCCCGGATGGCAGCGTGGAGCGGCCGCTGGACGTGGACGCCGCGTTGCGGGAGGTGGAGCTCCTGGTCGCCGCGGGCGTCACCAGCCTCGCCATCTGCTTCCTGCATGCCTATGCCAATCCGTTGCACGAACGCATGGCGGCGGAGGCGATCGCCAGGCGCTTCCCGGCGTTGTCGCTTTCGCTTTCTTCCGAGCTCTCGCCGGAGATCCGCGAATATCCGCGCATGGTGACCACGGCCGCGAATGCCTATGTGCAGCCGATCGCCGAGGTCTATCTCGACACGCTCGAAGCCGCGCTGAAGGGCGCGGGCATTCCCGGCAGCCTGTTCCTGATGCTGTCCAATGGCGGGCTGACGCATGTGGCGGAAGCCAAGCGCGCGCCGGTGCAGTTGCTGGAGAGCGGCCCGGCGGCTGGCGCGTTGGCCGGCGCCTGGTTCGGGCGGCATGCCGGGCTCGACCGCGTGCTGGCCTTCGACATGGGCGGCACCACCGCGAAGCTGGCGCTGGTCGATGACGGCGATCCGCTGGTGGCCTGGGGATTCGAGGCGGCGCGCACCAAGCGCTTCCTGCGCGGTTCCGGCCTGCCGGTGCAGATCGCAACGGTGGAGTTGATCGAGATCGGCGCCGGCGGCGGTTCCATCGCGCGGCGCAGCGAACTCGGCACCCTGCATGTTGGCCCGGAGAGCGCCGGCGCGCAGCCCGGCCCGGTCTGCTATGGCCGCGGCGGCACCGAGCCGACGGTCACCGACAGCGACCTGGCGCTGGGCTACCTCAATGCGGATTTCTTCCTCGGCGGCGCCATGTCCATCGACGCCGGCAAGGCCAGCGATGCGCTGGACAGCCTGGCCGGCAGGCTGGGGCTGGATGCCACGCGCGGCGCCTTCGGCATCCACGATGTGGTGAACGAGAACATGGCCGGCGCAGCCCGCGTGGCCATCGCCGAACGCGGCCGTGTGCCGCAGGACTACGCGCTGCTGGCCACCGGTGGCGCCGCGCCGGTCCATGCCTGGCATGTCGGACGCAAGCTCGGTGTCGCGCGCGTGGTGTGCCCGCCGGGCGCCGGCGCGGGCAGCACCATCGGCATGCTGATGGCCCCGGCGCGCATCGATCGTGTCGCATCCTTCAACCAGCGCCTCGCTGACGTGGATTGGGCGGAGGCCTCCCGCATCTTCGCGGGCCTTGAGGACGCTGCGCTGGCCGTGGTCAGCGCCACGGGGGCGGATATGGCGCGCCGTGACACACGGCGCCTCGCCGACATGCGCTATGTCGGGCAGGGATCGGAGATCACTGTCGCGCTGCCCGGCAGCCTGTCGGCGGAGGCCGTCCTGGCGGCCTTCGAGGCTGCCTACCGCGCGCTGTTCGGCCGCACGCCGCCCGGGGCCAATGTGCAGTTCGTCGCGCTGCGCCTGGCGGTGTCGGCACCGATGCCCGGGTCGGGCGGGATGCTGCGGCTGGATGGCCTCGGCGGTGGTTCCCTGGCGTTGAAGGGGCATCGCGCCGTGCATTTCCCCGATGCCGGCGGCGCCGTCACCACGCCCGTCTATGACCGCTACGCCCTGCCCATCGGCACGACGCTCGAAGGACCCGCGGTCTTCGAGGAGAACGAGAGCACCTTCATCGTCGGCCCGGGGGCACGCATCGCCGTGCTGCCGGACGGTTCCATCCTCGCGGAGCGCACGCCATGACCGACAGCGCCACCGTCCGGACCTTCGACGCGGTCGAGCTCGAACTGCTCTGGCGCCGGCTGATTTCCCTGGTGGACGAGGCGGCGGCGGCGCTGGTGCGCACCTCCTTCTCCACCCTGGTCCGCGAATCCTACGACTTCTCCTGCGTCGTCACCGATGCCGCCGGGCAGTCGCTGGTGCAGGCGACCGAGAGCATCCCGTCCTTCATCGGCACGCTGCCCGAGACGGTGAAGCACTTCATCCGCTTCTTCCCGATCGAGACCCTGCAGCCAGGCGACGTGCTGATCACCAACGATATCTGGCTCGGCACCGGTCACCTGCCCGACATCACCGTGGCGAAGCCGATCTTCCGGGACGGGCGCGTGGTTGCCTTCAGCGCATCCACCGCGCATGCGCCCGATATCGGCGGCAAGATCCGCAGCCCCGAACCGCGCGAGGTCTTCGAGGAAGGCCTGCAGATCCCGCCGCTGAAGCTGATGCGTGCGGGCGTGACCGACGACACGCTGGTCGCGATCCTGCGCCAGAATGTCCGCACGCCGGACCAGACCCTGGGCGATCTCTGGGCACAGGTCGTGGCGCTCGACCTGATGGAGGAACGCCTGCATGTCCTGATGGAGCAGGCGCAGCTCGCGGACCTGACGGATCTCGCCGCCGAGATCCATCGACGCTGCGAAGCCGCGATGCGTGGCGCGATCGCCGCGCTGCCCGACGGCACCTATCGCAGCGAACTGAAGACCGACGGGCTGCTCGACACGCCCATCACCATCAAGCTGGCACTCACCATCCAGGGCGACACCATCACGGCCGACTTCACCGGCACCGACGCGCAGGTCGATCGCGCGATCAACTGCGCGCTTTGCTACACCTACGCCATGGTGATGTACGGGGTGAAGGTCTGCACCAGCCCGAACTTGCCCAACAACGAGGGGGCGTGGCGACCGATTTCCATCGTCGCGCCGCCGGGCTGCATCGTGAACCCGCAATTCCCGGCACCAGGCGGATCGCGCATGCTGATCGGCCACTACCTGCCGATGCTGGTGTTCGGATGCCTCGGCCAGGTCGTGCCGGAGCGCGTCATGGCCGCCTGCGGCTCACCGATGTGGGGGATGAACCAGTCGGGGCTCAACGCCGCCGGCAAGCCCTACGCCAACATGTTCTTCTTCAATGGCGGCATGGGGGGCAACGTGCAGGGCGATGGCATCTCGTGCCTGTCCTGGCCATCGAACGTCTCCTCCACGGCGGTCGAGATCAGCGAACATATCGCGCCGCTGCGGTTCCACCACAAGCGCCTGCGCCCCGACAGCGGCGGGCCGGGGCGGCATCGTGGCGGTCTGGGCCAGGAGATCCTGCTGGAAAGCCTGTCCCCGACGCCGATCGCCGTCTCCTTCCTCGCCGAGCGCACCATCTTTCCCGCCTTCGGCATCGAGGGCGGCCAGGACGGTGCGCCAGGCGTGCTGAAGATCAACGGCGAGCGGGTCGATCCCAAGCGGCAATACGTGCTCAAGGCTGGTGACACCGTGTCGCTGGCGACGCCCGGCGGCGGCGGGCACGGCGACCCGAGCGCGCGGAGCGCGGCAGCGGCCGCACGCGACGCCGCCGCGGGTTACGTCCAGGACGATCGGCGTGTCAGCGAGCGCAACGGCTAGCATTCGGCTGCGCCGGTCATGCTGGGGTCGGCTGGCCCGGCGCGCGATGAGCCGATGCCCTGCCGTCTTCAGGTCGATCGGCGACACGCAAGGCTTTGCCGCAGAGCGGCCCGTAAGCCCGTAACCGATCAAGCCGCTTGGCTCCAGGAACCAGAGGAGAGTGCCGTGGCGCAGCCGCAAGTCCCGATCGATGTGGATCCCCAGACCGGCATCTGGCGCACCGATGGCCTGCCGATGATCTACCTGCCGCGGCACTTCCTGGTGAACATGCAGAAAGGCATCGAGGCCGCCATCGGCCCCGATGCCTACCGCGCCATTCTGTATGCCTCGAGCGACCTCTCTGCGCTGCAATGGTGCCGGGCAGAGGCGACGACGCACAAGCTGACGGCGGTGGAGACGTTTCGCCATTACCTCAGGCGCCTGTCACAGCGCGGATACGGCCTGCTGGAGATCACGTCCCTGGACGAGGCGGCCGGCACGGCCAGCGTCATCGTGCGCCATTCCGCCTTTGCGCTCGGCTACGGACCCGATGCAGGGCGGCATGTCTGCTTCATGTTCGAGGGCAGCATCGCGGGTGGCATGCGCTACGTGCTGGAATCGGCAGGTCGGACTGGCGAACCGGTGTGCCGCGAAGTGGCCTGTGCCGCCAATGGGGCCATGGAATGCCGCTTCGAACTGCGTTGCGACGCGGTGACCTGACGTGCTGGTTCGACGCGCGCGCCCATCCGACTGATGCCGCTCGATGCGGGGGCCATCATCCGCGCGATGAAGGCCGCGGCGGAATGAACGACACGGCCCGCGCGAAGCGGGCGCAGACCAGCCCCATCGCAACCAACGGAGGCAGCGCCTTCGATCCGCCGCCACTCGCACTCCAGGGCCATCCGCTGTCTAATGGAAGCGGGGAAACGGAGGCCGCCTGCAAATGGCTCCAGTCAGATCGGCGCGCGACACGGCGCCGGCAGTAGCGCGTTCGAGATCAGGGCCACGGGGGCGGACCGCATCGAACACCGCCAGGGCGGCGGTTGCCGCGGCGCTCGGCAGCATGCCGTTGCGTCGGGACCTGCTGGTCGAACACCTTCACGCCCTGCAGGACCGCCATGGCGCCTTGCAGCCCGATCATCTCGTCGCGCTCGCCGAGGCACTGCGCATCGCGCCTGTCGAGGTCTTCGAGGTCGCCACCTTCTACGCCCATTTTGACGTGCTGGCCGACGGCGAGGCTGCCCCACCGCCGGTGACGATCCGCGTGTGCGAGGGGCTGCCCTGCGCCATGGCCGGCGCACATCGCCTGTTTGATGCGCTGCACGCCGCGCCGCCTGGCGGGGCACGCATCCTGGCTGCCCCCTGCATGGGTGCCTGCGATGCCGGCCCCGTCTGCTCGGCGGCGCAGGGCGGCGTCGATGACCGCATCACTGCCGCCACGCCGGCCAGCGTCGTTGCCGCGTGGTCCGACGGCCTTCGCGCGCCGACGCGGGCACCACCGGGTTCGGCACCGTCGATGCGCGTGCTCGACGCCGCACGGGATGGCCGCCTCACGCGCGACGCGATGCTCGCGGCGCTCGATGCATCCGGGCTGCGCGGCCTTGGTGGCGCCGGCTTTCCCGCGGCGCGGAAATGGCGTGCGGTCATCGCGCAGCCTGGTCCGCGACATCTCGTGGTCAACGCGGATGAGGGCGAGCCGGGCACCTTCAAGGATCGCTGGTGCCTCCAGCACCACCTCTACCGCACCCTGGAGGGCATGCTGCTCGCGGCGCAGGCGATCGATGCCGATGCGTGCTGGATGTACCTGCGCGACGAATACCCGGAGGCACGACGCGAAGTGGCGGCCGCCATCGACGCGCTGCGCCAGGCCGGCGTTGCGCTGCGGCCGATCCATCTCCGTCGCGGCGCAGGCGCCTATATCTGCGGCGAGGAGACGGCGCTGCTGGAAAGCCTGGAAGGCCGCCGCGGCTATCCACGCCACAAGCCGCCCTATCCAGGGGAGGTCGGCCTCTTTGGCCGACCGACGCTGATCCACAACGTCGAGACGCTGTGGTGGCTGCCGGAGATCTTCGGTGCACCGGACGCCGCCGCTCGCTTCGCCGCCGCAGGACGCCGGGGTCAGGCCGGGCGACGGCTCGTCAGCCTGTCGGGCCGCGTGCGCAATCCAGGCGTCCATGACGCCCCGGCCGGCATCACCGCGCGGGAACTCATCGAGGAATTCGGCGGCGGCATGCAGGCGGGCCACCGCCTCGCGGCCTATCTTCCCGGCGGCGCGTCGGGGGGCATCCTGCCTGCCGCCATGGCGGACCTGCCGCTCGCCTTCGGCACGCTCGACCATCTCGGCTGCTTCGTGGGGTCGGGCGGGGTGGTGGTGCTGTCCGACCAGGACGACCTCGTCGCGGCGGTGCGCAATCTCGTGCGTTTTTTTCGCGATGAATCCTGCGGCCAGTGCACGCCCTGCCGTGTCGGCACGCAGAAGGCGGCGCGATTGCTCGATGCGCCGCGCTGGGACCGCGCCTTGCTCACGGAACTGGCCCAGGCGATGGCGGATGGATCCATCTGCGGCCTTGGCCAGGCCGCGATGAACCCGGTCCTGTCCGTGCTGCGCCACTTTCCAGCGGAGGCCGTGCCATGACGTGCTTCACCCTGGATGGCCGCGATGTCGAGGCTGCACCTGGCGAGACGATCTGGGCCGTCGCGCAGCGCGAAGGCATCGACATCCCGCATCTGTGCCACCTGCCGAAGCCCGGCTACCGCCCGGACGGCAATTGCCGCGCCTGTCTCGTGGAAGTCGAAGGCGAGCGCGCCCTCGTGGCGTCCTGCATCCGCGCGCCGCGTGAGGGCAGTGTGGTGCGCAGCGCCACCGCGCGGGCGGATGCGGCGCGGCGGATGGTGTTCGAATTGCTGCTCGCGGACATGCCCGGACCTGCGGGCCGCGACGCGACCGCGCCCTTCGGTCGCTGGGCTGCGCGGCTCGGCATCACGCAGTCCCGCTTCGCGCCGGATCCGCGGCCGGGGCGAGACCTCTCGCATCCGGCCATGGCTGTCGCGCTGGACAGTTGCATCGCCTGCGGCTTGTGCGAACGCGCCTGCCGGGAGGTCCAGCACAACGACGTCATCGGACTCGCGCGGCGCGGCTCGGCGGTGACGGTCGCCTTCGACCTGCTCGATCCGATGGGCGCCTCCTCCTGCGTCGGCTGCGGTGAGTGCGTGCAGGCCTGCCCGACCGGCGCGCTGCTGCCGAAGCGCGTGGTCGACGACCTCGGATACCGCTCAGCAGCGCCCGCGCAGGAAGTACCAAGCGTCTGCCCCTATTGCGGGGTCGGGTGCCAGGTCGGCTTCCGCGTGCGCGACGCACGCATCGAGGAGGTGGTCGGCCTCGACGGTCCGTCCAACCATGGCCGTCTGTGCGTGAAGGGACGCTTCGGGTTCGACTTCCTCACCCATCCGGACCGGTTGACGCGCCCGCTTATTCGCATCGAGGGCGCGACGAAGGATCCCGCCGACTGCACCGACCCCGCCCGCGCGCGGCGCAAGTTCCGCGAGGCCAGTTGGGAGGAGGCGCTGGCCCGCAGCGCCAGTGGCCTGCGCGCGATACGCGACAGCGTCGGTCCGCACGCCCTGGCGGGCTTCGGCAGCGCCAAGGGATCGAACGAGGAAGCCTACCTGTTCCAGAAACTCGTGCGTACCGGGTTCGGCACCAACAATGTCGACCATTGCACGCGGCTTTGCCACGCGGCCTCCGTCACGGCCCTGCTGGAAGGCATCGGCAGTGGCGCCGTGACGGCTCCGTTCACCGCGGTGGAAGACGCCGACCTGATCTTCGTGATCGGCGCGCGCCCGACGGAGAACCACCCCGTCGCCGCCACCTTCATCAAGCACGCAGTCGCCCGCGGCGCGACGCTGGTGGTGGCGGACCCGCGCGGCAGCGAGCTGGATCGCCTCGCGACCGAGGTCTTGCGCTTCAGGCCCGGTGAGGATGTCGCGCTGCTCAACGGCATGCTGCATGTCATCCTCTCCGAGGATCTGTTCGATCCAGCCTTCGTGACCGCACGCGTCGAAGGCTTGGAAGCCCTGCGCGAGCACGTCGCCGCCTACGCGCCGGACACTGTGGAAGCGCAATGCGGCGTGCCCGCCGCGCAGATCCGTCGCGTCGCACGCCTGTACGCGCGCAGCCCTGCCGCGCTGACCCTGTGGGGGATGGGCATCTCCCAATCCGTGCACGGGACCGACAATGCACGGGCGCTGATCGCGCTCGCGTTGGTCTGCGGACAGGTAGGACGGACAGGCGCGGGCCTTCATCCGCTGCGCGGCCAGAACAACGTCCAGGGCGCCTCGGATGCCGGGCTGATCCCGATGATGCTGCCGGACTACAGGCGCATCGACGATGCCGCCGCGCGGGCGGCGGTGGAAGCGCTGTGGGGCGCCACGCTCGATCCGAAGCCTGGCTTGACCGTGGTGGAGATCATGGCCGCCGCCGGGCGCGGCGACATCCGCGGCATGTATGTGATGGGCGAGAACCCGGCCATGTCGGACCCGGATCTCGGCCACGCGCGCGCTGCCCTTGCGCGGCTCGACCACCTGGTGGTGCAGGACCTGTTCCTGACCGAGACGGCGGCGCTCGCGGACGTCGTGCTGCCCGCCTCGGCCTGGCCCGAGAAGGATGGAACGGTCACCAACAGCAACCGCCAGGTGCAGATGGGCCGGGCTGCCGTGGCGCCCCCCGGGGAGGCCCGGCAGGACCTCGCCATCATCGTCCAGATTGCGCGGCGCCTTGGCCTCGACTGGACCTATGCGCATCCGCGCGACGTCTTTGCCGAGATGGCGCAGGCAATGCCAAGCCTTGCCAACATCACCTGGGACCGCCTGCTGCGCGAGAGCAGCGTCACCTATCCCTGCTCGGCGCCGGACCAGCCGGGGGACGACATCGTTTTCCACGACCATTTCCCGACCCGCGACGGGCGCGCACGGCTGGTACCCGCGGGGCCGTCGGACCCCGCCGAGACACCCGACACGACCTACCCCTTCATCCTGACGACGGGGCGCGAACTCGAGCACTGGCACACCGGCACCATGACGCGTCGCGCCGGCGTGCTTGACGCGCTGGAGCCGTCGGCGACGGTCTCCCTGGCGCCGGGCGACCTGCGAAGGCTCGGCATCGGGCCAGGCGCCTGGGTCCGCGTGTCGACGCGGCGCGGTACCCTGCGATGCGCGACGCGGGAGGATCCTGGCCTGCCGGACGGCATCGTCTTCCTGCCCTTCGCCTTCCGCGAGGCGGCCGCCAACCTGCTGACCGACCCGCGCCTGGACCCGGAAGGCAGGATCCCGGGCTTCAAACTGTGTGCTGCCCGCGTGGAACCGGCCTGACCCGAAGCGCGGGGCAGGGGCGGATAAAGATCCCGTCCTCGGAGCCCCCCTGAATGCCAGGGGACACTTCCCTGGCATGGCCGCGCACGGGCTACACTCGCGCGTGATGCGCCAGCCCCGCCCCGCCATCGCCCGCCATCTCCTCACGCGCGACGACGCCTTCCCGCTGCGCGCCGAGGCGCTGGGCTTCCGCTTCCATTCGCCGGACGACCGCGAGTACTGGACGCGCGACGCATGCTACGCGCTGGCGCCGGACGCCGTCGCCGCACTCGAAGCCGCCGCGCGGGAACTGGATGGCATGATCGCCGCCGCCGTCGATGCGGTGGTGCGCCGGGGCGACTACGCCGCCTTCGGCTTCACCGACCGCCTGGCCGCGCTGGTCGAGGCCTCCCACCGCGCCTGCGAAGCTTCGCTGTATGGCCGCTTCGACTTCCGCCTGTCGCCCGATGGCGCCATCAAGCTGTTCGAATTCAACGCCGAGACGCCGGCCGCGCTGCTCGAAGCCGCCGTGGTGCAACTCGCCTGGTTCGAGGAAACGCCGCCCGGCCCCGCCACGCGCCCGGGCAGCGACCAGTGGAACCGGATCGACGATGCGCTGGTGGCGCGCTGGCCCACGCTTGGCCTGCCACGCCTGGTCCACTTCGCCGCCGAGCACGAACGCGGGGACGAGGTCGCGCAGGTCGCCTACCTGATGGCGACCGCGCGCGCCGCCGGCCACGATGCCGAATTCCTGCCGGTCGAGGACATCTCCTGGCAGGAGGGCCCCGGCTTCGTCACGCCCGACGGCACGCCGCTGCGCGCCTGCTTCAAGCTCTATCCCTGGGACTGGCTGGATGCCGAGGAAGGCGGCCGCCTGCTGCCGCTCGGGCGCACCCGCTGGATCGAACCGCCGCGGCGCATGATCGCGGCGAACAAGGCGATCCTGGTCACACTCTGGGAGATGTTCCCGGGGCATCCTCTGTTGCTGCCGGCCTCGCTCGACCGCGGCGCGATCGGCGGGCCGGCCATCGGCAAGCCGGCGCTCGGGCTCGAGGGGCACGGCATGCGGGTCGAGGGGGTGGAGGAGGATGTCTCGACCGAGATCGCTGAGGGTTTGCCACCATCGCCCACCATCTGGCAGGCTTGGGCGCCGCTGCCGGGGCACGCGACGCCGCAAGGCGACGCCTTTCCCGTCATGGGCGTCTGGATGGTGGGGGACGAGCCCTGCGGGCTCGGAATACGGGAAGGGGACGAGCTGGTGACGACGCTCGAGGACCGTTTCGTGCCGCATGTGGTGCTCTAGTGCCGCGACTCCGAAATCCTCCGGCCTTCGTGCCCGGGCCACCGGCCTGTGTGTCAGTGGCCTGCGCATCGCAGTCGGTCATTGGCGGAGCCGGCGAACTGCCGGGGCGGGACGCTAGGCCCGCATGACCTATCCGCCCTTCCAGCGCGTGCCCATCCGCACCCCCGCCGAGGCCGAGGCCCGGCTGCGCGACCTCGGGATGCTCGCCGCCGGCCCGGACGGCGCGCCCTGGTGGGTGACCGATGCGGCCTATGTGATCGATGCCGCCCTGGTCGATACCGTCTTCGCGGCGGCCAAGGGCATCCAGCAACGCTGCTACGCGGCGGTCGAAGCCATCGTCGCCAGCGGGGACTATTCCTACTTCGGCATCCGCAACCCGGCCATGCAGACCGCCATCGCCAAGTCCTGGGCGGCCAAGGATTCGCCGCTGCATGGACGGATGGACTTCTCCTTCGGGCCGGACGGCACGCCCTTCCTGCTCGACTACGAGGCCGATTCGCCCTTCGGCCTGGCCGAGGCCGCCTATGTCCAGTGGGAGTGGTTCGAAGCCTGGCAGGCGGCCAACAATGCCAGCGCCGACAGCCAGGAGAACCTGATCTTCGAGACCTACACGGCGCATATCCCGCGCGCCGGCCTGCCCACCCGCTTCGCCATCGCGGTCGGCGGCGACACCCTGCCGGATGGCCGCCCGGGCGATACCGGCGAGCGCTTCGACGCCGAGTTCATCGCCGAGATGACACGAGCGGCCGGCCTGCGCCCGTCGATCTGCTCGATCGGCCAGGTCGGCTGGGACCTGGATGCGCTGGCCTTCGTCGACGAATCCGACGAACCCCTGCAACTGCTGGTGAAGATCTATCCCTGGGATTGGATGGAGGACGAGCCGAATGTCGATGTCCTGCCGGAATGCCGCACGCGCGTGCTGCCCGGCGCCTGGACGCGGCTGATGGCGGACAAGACCATGATGGCGCTGCTCTGGCACCAGGCGCCCGGCGCGCCGAACCTGCTGCCGACCTTCCTCGATCGGCCGGCCCAGGGTGCGATGGTGGCGAAGCCGCGCCGCGGCTGGGATGGCGAGCACGTCACCCTGCCCGGGCAGACGCCCGGCGCGGTGCCCGAGGACGAGATGGGCCCGCTGCTGTTCCAGGCGCATTGCCCGCTGCCGGTGTTCCGCTCCTCCGCCGGGGAGGTGCATGCCAACCTGTCGGTCTGGATGGTCGGCGGCGAGCCAGCCGGCATCGCCTTCCGTGAATCGCGCGGCCCCGTCACCGGGCCTGCCGCGCGCTTCGTGCCGCATATCCTGCGCGGCTGACGCGCGCCAAGAAGGGAAGCCCCGCGAATGTCCGCCGCCGAGATCCTCAGCCTGTTCCCCTCCACCTTCCTCAGCTTCATCGTCGCCTTCTCGCTGGGCGCGGTGTTCTGGGTGGCGGGGCTTGTCGTGGTGTCGCTCATCACGCCGCACGCCGAACTGACGCTGCTGCGCGCGGGCAACCTGCCCTGTGCGCTGGCCTTCGGCGGCAAGGCGCTGGGCATGGTGCTGCCGATCGCCGCGGTGGCGCGCACGGCGGCCGGGCCGCTCGACCAGATCGTCTGGTGCATCGTCGCGGTGGCGGTGCAGCTGGTGGTCCACCTGATCCTGACCACGCTGCTGGAAGGCCGCCTGAAGGAGGAGATCGAGGCCGACAAGCTCGGCGGCGCGGCGGTCTTCGTTGCGTTCATGCAGGTCGGCGCGGGCGTGCTCAACAACGCCGTCATGTCGGGCTGAACCGCGCCGATGACGCTCCCGACGCCGCCATCGACGCGCCGTTCCCGCACCGTGCGCGCCGCGGCGCTCGTGACGCTCGGCCTGGGCGTGGCGGGCTGCGACGACACGCCGCCGGGCGACCTGCCAGGCGCCGCCGAGGCACGGCTCGAAGCCTGCCGCGCCGCGCATCGGCGCCTGGGCGATGATCCCGCGCGCTGCGACCTGCTGGAACGCGCGGTGTCACGCGAACAGGCCCAGACGCGCCCGCAATTCGTCACCGTGAATGCCTGCGAGACGCTGTTCGGCCGCGGCGCCTGCGAGGGCGAGACGCTCGCCGCCGTGCCGCCCGGCTGGCGCCCGGCACTGGCCGGCTGGTCTCGCGTGCCAGGGCAGATGACCGCCGTGCAGCCGGTCATCCGCGACCGCGACGGCACGGCCCTGGCGCTGCCCGAACCCGGCCCCGTCGCCGGCAGCCCGGTTGCCGTCCAGTCCCAGCCGCGCGTGGTCACGACACTCGACTACACCGCGACGGCGCGCGCGCCGCTGCAGGTCAGCCTGGCCTATTACCGGCTGGCGCCGGTCTATCCGGACCAGGCGCTGTGCACCGCCGAATGGCAGTCCTGCGAGGGCTTCGACCTGCCGCTGCCGACGCGTTTCGCCACCCAGGAATCCTGCCAGGGCACTTGGTCGCAATGCAATGAGGTCGAGATCCCGCCGGCGGCGCTGCTGGCCGCCGCCGCGGTGGTGGCCGCGCAGCCCGGCAGCACGACCCCGCGCGGCGGCTGGGGCGGCTACAATTCCTTCTGGGTGCAGCGCTACGGCGGCGGCATCGGCCCGCGCTACCAGGGCTGGACCTGGACCGCGGACCGGCAGCCGACCGCCGCCTATCGCCCGGCTGTCGGCACCGGGCCGCTGCGCGCCTGGGACAGCGGCAGCCGCACGCTCGGCCAGGCGAACCGCATGGGTGTCTATGCCGGCACCGCGGGCTCGCGGCTGACGGGGTCCACCGTGTCGCGGCCGACCTCGACCATCACGCGCGCGGGCTTCGGTTCGACCGGCCGCGCCTATTCCTCGGGGGGCTGACCCATGGCTGCCGCCACCCAAGCCTCCGCCACGCTGCGCAGCCAGGACCGCCCGCCGGCCGAGGCCGAGGCATTGCTGACCGACCGGCAGCGCCGCCTGGTGTTCGGGCTGCTCGCGGCCGGGGTGACCTACCTGCTGGTTGGGCTGCTGGTGCCGCCGCGAGGCTTTGCCTTCTGGGCGGCCTTCATCTTCGCGCCGCCCGTATTCGGCGGCGTCGCGGCGCTGTTCGGCGGCAGGCGCGGCCTGGATGCCTGGCTGCTGACCGGCGCCAAGCCGAAGCAGGTGAACCCAACAGCCGTCGCCGCTCTGCCCGAACCCGCGCGCCAGGCGCTGCGCATCGCCCTCGTGCCGGCGGTCCTGACCGAACTGGCGCGCGCCAGTGGTGGCATGCCGGATGCCGAGAAGGCCGCGGCGGGACGCCTGCTGGCCGCCGCCACCGCAGCCTGGACCGCCGCGCCGGATGACGCAGCGCGCGGGGCGATCGCCCAGGCGCTGCCGCGGCTGGTGGCCGGGCTCGTCGGCGGCGGACCGGAGGCGATCCGCGCCGCCGCGGCGTTCCCGGGCGGTGCGCGATGAACCCGCTGCTGGTGCGCGCGCGGCTGCTCCTGGTGTCGGCATCGGTGCTGGTGCTGCTGGGCGGAATGATGTTCGCCATTGACCGCTGGAACGCCGCCGAGGCCGACCGCGCCTTCGTCGAGGCCGCCGCTCGCGCGGCGGTGCTGCCCGACACCGCCACCCTGCCGCCGCGCTACTGGGCACCGACCGCCGCCGCACGGCCCGGCCCAACGGTCGCGCAGCGGATCGAGGCCGTGGAGGCCGCCCGCCGGCTGCCCGCCGCGCCGGCGCAGCCGCAGGCACCGTCCGGCGCATCCACCGCCAAGCCGCCCGCGAGCGCGCCATGATCCTCGGCATCCTGTTCCTGATCGGCGCCGCCGTGCTGGCAATCCTGGCTTGGCGCGGGCTGCGTCTCGCCAGCGGCGGGGACTGGGTACGCGCGGAGGGCACGCAGATCGTCGTCGAGACAGCGCCAGGGCAGGCGGCACCGCGGCTGCGCCTCGAAAGCGGCGGCGCCGTGATGTTCGGCCCGGTGGCGGCGGATTGGGCGCCGGGCAGTGCAGTGTCGCAGGCGCTGGGCAATCCGGAGGCGACGCCCGGGCGCGCCGGCGGCGCCGCGGCGACCGGCATGTGGCGCGTCGTTGCCGCGGTGGACCTGCGGGCGCCGGACGCCATCGGCAGCGGCGATGCCGCGCTGGACCGACGGCTTGCCGAGAGCCTCGGCGGGTCGGCCATGGTGCTGCAGCGCGTGCATGGCGGCGCGCCGCCGATGCTGCTGCATGGCACCAGCAACCTGGCCGAGGGCAGCATCGGCGGGATCGCGCTGGATGCCGGGCGCTTCGGCGAACTGGCCGCGCGGATCGGCGAACCCGAAGGCCTGGGGGTCAAGGTGATCCGCCGGCGCATCCAGCGCGAGGGCTGGGGCGGGGAGCGCGCGCAGCGGCGCCGCGCGGGTTGATACCAACGACCGCGGTTCTCGACCGCTGCTGGCCACGCTCGAGGGTCCCGGGCACCGCGCTCCGTCCGCGTTTCCCCGGCTTCGCCGCACGAACCGGCCGCGCCATTCTCGGCTAGCGATGCGGGATGCGGGCCTGTCCGTCCGGCCGCCGGGGTTGGCGCCCTGGCTCGCGTCGGGGCGTCAGGCCAGGGTGAAGCCCTCGTTGATCGCGCTTTTCACACCGCCGCCCATCTGCGGGCCGCCGCCGGCGACATAGACCGCGTCGCCGATGACCACCGCGCCCATGCCATGGCGTGGCGTGAGCATCGGGGCATAGGCCTCCCACGCATTTGTGGCGGGGTTGAAGGCCTCGTTCTGGCCATAGACACGGTTGGTGCCTTCGCCGCCCATGCAGAAGATGCGGTCGCGGTACCAGACGCAGCCCTGGCCCGAGCGGGCGGTCGGGATCGGCGTGCGGAAGGTCCAGGCGTCGGTGCCGGGGTTCCAGGAATGGTGCAGGTTGGAATTGGTGTGGAAGGTGTCGATGCGCCCGGCGATGACGTGGATCTGCCCGGCCACGACCACGATGCCGGCATGGTCGCGTCCGACCGGCATGGGTTGGCGGCGGGAATAGCGGTCAGCCTGCGGGTCGTAGACCAGGTGCCAGTCGATCGAACGCCGGTTGTCCGAGCCGATCGCGCCGCCGATGATGTGGATCTTCCCATCCAGCGCGATGCACGCCATCGCGCCGCAGGCTTCCGGCAGGCGGCGCAGCGTGTGCCAGCGCGTGCCGTCGAAGGCGAAGGCGCCGTCATGCGGCAGGCGGTTCTGCTCGAGGAAGCCGCCGAAGGCGTAGATGCGATCGCCCAGCGTCGCGACGCCGACATGATTGGCGCCGCGCGGCAGCTGGGCGAGTTCCTCCCAGCGGTCGGTGCGCGGGTCGTAGGCGTGGTGGTAGGGCCGGTCGACACGCTGTTCGGCATAGCCGCCGATCAGGTGCATGCGACCGCGGTATTCCACCGCCCAGGCCATTTCCGTGCGCGGGATGGGCAGCGGCGTCAGCGCCCGCCAGCTGCCCTGCTGCGCGGCGCGCGGGGCCGGGCTGTCGGTCACCGCATGGGCGTGGTGCAGGTCCGGCAGGTCGATCCGCCCTGGCTGCGCGAGGCGTTCGAACTGGCCGCCGTGATGCGCATGGGGGTTGCCCTGCGCGAGCGCCGGTGAGGCGGCCAGGGCAGCGCCCCCGGCCAGCAGCGCGCGTCGGTTCAGCGACATGGAATGGCCTCCATCATGGGTCCCGGCGGCCTCGCGGCCCGGACCCGCACAGATGTCAGGACACGCCCGCGAGGCGCAAGCCCCGCAGGAAGTGATCGATGTCGCGCCGCCGCACATAGGGCGCGGCGCGGCGGAAGCGTTGCAGCGTGAAGCCGGGGTCGATCGCGAGCAGCGCGCGTACCGCCGGGCGCGCCTCCGCCTCCCGCCCCAGATGCCCGAGCGCCGCGATGCGTGCACGCAGCGCGGCGGTGAAGCGCGGCTGCATCTGCAGCACGGCGCGGGCCATCTCGGCCGCCGTCTCGAAATTGCCGAGCAGCATCTCGACCGTGGCGAGCCCGGCCTCTGTGAAGAAGGCGTGCGGGTTGCGCGGCAGCAATTGCAACGCGCGCAGCAGGTGCCGCCGCCCGGTCTCCAGCTCGCCCGAATACGCATGCGCCATGCCCGAGAAGGTCCAGGCCGAGGGCAGGGACGGGTTGATCGCCAGCGCCTGGCGGCACAGCGACAGCCCCTCGGGCACCTGGTGGTGCAGGAAGCCGCGCGCGTGTCCGGCGATGGCCAGCCCGCGCGCATCCTTGGGGTCGAGCAGGATGGCCTGGTCCGCGGCGGCGGCGGCGGCGGCCAGCACCTCGCGTTCCTGCGTCGCCCAGCCCTGGCCGACCAGCAGGATGTTCCAATAGGCCAGCCAGGCGTGTCCGGCCGCCAGGCGCGGATCCCGCTTCACCGCCATGCCCAGCACCTTGCCGGCGCGCAGGAAGGCGTCGCGTTCCAGGCGATAGATGTCGGGCAGCACGCGCATCACCATGTCCTGCGCGCTGGATTCCGACAGCGGCACCTGGAGCGCGCGCTCGGCCTCCAGCAGGAGCAACTCGTGTTCGAGGCGTGCGCATGCGAGCGCGGCCACTTCCTCGGCGAAGGCGCCCGGGCGGGCGGCGTCGGGTTCGGCGGTCAGCGACCACAGCACCGCGCCGCCGCCGGCGGCATGGATGAAGCGCAGCACGGCCTGCGTCCGGTTTTCGGACAAATGGATGTTGCCGGTCAGCAGGTAGTCCGCCGCCGGCACCGCGCGGCCCGGCACCTCGACCACCACCGCGACGGATCGCAGCGCCGAGAGCGCGGCCAGCACCGCATCGTTCACCGCCGCATCCAGGTGCCCGACGCGCGGCCCGGCCAGGTTGCGCACCGGGAGCACCAGCACGGAGGGCCGCCGCGCCGCCGGCGTGCCGCGGTCGGGCGGACGGGGTTCCGCGACACCGGGGGTCGCGGACCCAGCCTCGGCGCGCGCCAGCCAGTCATCCAGCTGGGGGTCGATGCCGCGCAATTCCGGCAGCAGGGGCCAGCCCTCGGTGCGCGGCGTATGCTCGACCACCACGCGGTCGGCGCGCAGCCACAGCGACGACGCATCGGCGCCGAACGGGTCCAGCGCGCCGGCCAGCAGACCGCCGCGCAGGTCGTGCAGCACGTCGCGCAGCCGGGCCAGGCCCTGGCGCGCCTCCGCCCCGCTCCAGAGCAGCCCCGCCACCAGGCGGCGGGGCATGACGTGGCCGGGGGCCAGCGCCAGCAGCGCCAGCAGCGCGCGCGGGCGGGCGCCGCCTGGCAGCAGGGACGCACCGTCGGTGGCCAGCACCTGCAGCGTGTCGCCCACGCGCAGGCGCAGCGACACCGCGGGGGCGGCGTGGTCGGCCAAGGGCGGCGCGGGGCCGACGCTGTCCAATGGGGAAGACCTTTCGAGCAACCGGCGCGCCGACGCATTTCCGACGATTGCCGACGCCGATACCTCAAGCACGAAACGGCGAAAAATCAAGACTGATTTCCGCGCAATGGTTGAGCATTCGTGAAGGACCCTGCCGTGAACTTGATCGAGATCGGCGCCCTGCCGCCACCACCGCCGGTCGGCCGGTCCGGCACGGCCCCGAGGGCAAGACGGCTGTCGCGGCCGGCCCCGGCGGCCCCGCGCAGCCCTGCCCCGACGATCGACGCGGCCGAGCACGAGGTGCTGTTCGGTGTGCTCGCCCCGTGCCTGGGCTGGATCGAGGCGGCGGAGGCGGCGGAGGCGGCGCTGCTGCGCTTCGGCGGCCTGGCCGGCACGCTGGCGGCGGCGGAGGGCGAACTGGCCGCGATCAGCCCGCTGGGCGAGGCCGGCGCGGCGACGCTGAAGGGCCTGGCCGCCGCGGCGCGGCACCTGGGCGCATTGCGCCCGCCGGAGCGCCCGGTGCTGCGCGGCCTGCCCGCCATCCTGGCGCATCTGCGCGCCGCCGGGCCGGTACCGGCGGGGCTGCGCGCGATCTTCCTCGATGCGCGGGACCGGGTGATCTCGGAGGAGGCGATGGGCGCGCCCGATCCCGGCGCGGCAGCACGGGTGCTGCGCCGCGCCGTGGCACTGCATGCCGTGGCGGTGATTGTGCTGCGCCACGACCCCGATGGCGACCCGACGGCGCTCGATGCGGATGTGCTGCTGGCGCGGCGCATCGCCGGGGCGGGACAGGTGATGGAGGTCGCGTTGCGCGACCACCTGGTGCTGGGCCGGGGCGCGCCGGAATCCTTGCGCGGGCTTGGCCTGATGGGGCCAGACACCGTGCGGTGATACGGCTGCCCCTCGTGGTCATGGCCGCGTTGCAGTGTCAGTCAGAGGATAGGCCCGTACCGCCGTGGCGCACGGCAGCGCCACTCGGCGCTACAAAGTGCCTTGTCTCATTCAAACGTGGCTTGCCCGACGCTGAAACGCAGAGCCAGCGGACGGATGGCCGATTCGCCAGTCTCTTCGCGCGACTGACTGCACCGCAGGGCATGGCACGGACTCCTATCGCCGCTCACGACAATATCTCTCGCTAGCGTGCTCTTGCCCGGCTCGCGCCCTGCGTCTGCCATGCATTCTCGTAGTCACTCGCTGCGGCTTCGGCCACAGCATCGCAGTTCCGTCGCCGTTGGCGCTGGCACTCCGCGCGAGCGGCCATCACGTGCTGCTCAAGCGTTTGCCGGATCGGTACATTTGGCTGAAGGGCGGATACTGCGGCGGTAGCCGCGGGGGCAGGTTGCGCGGGCGTGGTGGGCGTATTGCTGGAAGGCGCTGCAGCGACCGGCGCAGAGGGGCTTTGCCGCAACGCAACGTCAGCGGGCGCCGGCGCGCCGCTGCCGCATCGCTCCGCAGCGAGCGCTGACAGGAAATTGTTGCGCTGCGCAAGCGAATCCCTCTCGGTCGACGCCGCGTCCTTGAGGTCCATCGCGAAAAGAAGAGGCGGAAAAATTGCAATGCCAACCACGGCGAGGGCAACGTTCCCGACGGTCGTGCCCGTACTCTCGCTACTCAACGCGCTGATACGCTGACGATTGGCCGCAAGTTCGGCCGTTACCATCGTGCAACTGCTGGCCGTGTCGTGCGGCTGAACTGTTGCCGTTGGGACAGCGTCGCGCCCGGCGCATCCCGCCAGCAGCAGTATGGGAACGAGCAGCGGCATTGAGGACGGCTTGGAACGCATGCGGTTCATTCTCCATGAGTGCAGTGCCGCCACCGCCGCACCTTTCTCGGGCTCACAACCACCCCTGAACGATAAATATAAAGTTCATAAATCCGTGTAAAGTATCATTTTTAATACTGTTCATCTGCGCGTAATTTTCGACTGCCCCCATGCGCGCCGGGCAGATCGTAATGAATTCGAAGTGATGTGCTTTGCGATGCTGCGCTGCGACGCTGCACTTGTCCCGCGCAGCGTTCTGCAATTCGCGTCCCTTTGGGCGCCGTTTTCGCCATACCGGTCGATGTGTAACCCTGGTTCTGGGCGGGAATAAGCGCCGCACGCGACCCCGGGGGCGGACGTCAAGCGGCGGTGCGCCGGCGGCGCCGGACCTCGGTGGCATGGCGGCCGACCGGGCATTGCCCGCCGCGCCGGGGCGCCACCACGGAACGCTCGTAGTCGGCCCAGTCGGCGGCGGCCATGCCATCGAGGCCCTCGACCACCGGGAAGGTGTTGAGCGCGTCCTCGGCATAAGCCTCGCGCGGGATGGGCTGCACCTGGAACATCGGCAGGTCCGGGTCGAAGCGAACCGGCGCGTGGGTGCGCGTCAGGCGCAGGTTCACGAACAGCGGGCCGAACCAGCGGTCGGCCTCGACCAGGCCTTCGAAGACCTCGAAGCCGGCGGGGCGCGGCAGGTTGACCGGCGGGCGGACCAGCAGGCTCCAGCCGGGGCGGGAGCGCGCGAACAGGCCGGACCACAGATTGACCAGGCCCGGTTCGGGCAAGGCGCCGATCAGCGGCGGGGAGAAGCCGCGCACGCCATCCGGCACTGCCGCATCGAAGCGGTCGCGGAAGCCGGGAAATTGCGCGACCGCCAGCGGGTGCCACGCGTCGGCGCCATCCCAGGTCCAGTGGATCTCGGTGCCGTCCCAGACCAGCGCCAGGCCGATCGGCGGAAACACCAGCCAGCCGAAGCCCGACGCGGTGGTGGCGGCCTCGCAGTAGCGGAAGGCGCGCGTCGGCAGGGTGCCGCCGGCGGCGCGGTCGGCCCGCTGCGGGGCGCGCCCGCCGGGCGTCACCTGGTGGAAGCGGACGAGCGGTTCGGCATCGGGCATCGCGGCGGGTCCTGGCGGGATGGAACGCGGGAACCACCCGGCTTGCCGCGCGGGCCGGCCGGGTGGCGCGGGCTCAGCCGCGGGCGAAGATCGGCGACAGGCCGCCCATGCGCAGCGCGCCGGCATCGGCGACCGTGGCGGGCGGGAACAGCGGCGACAGGCCGCCCAGGCGCAGCGTGGCGGAAGCCGGTGCCGGGATGGCGGCGGTCGCGGGGGCCGGGGGGCTCTGGGTCTGGGTCATCGGGGGGTCTCCTGGACTGGTGGGCCTGGGGGCAGGGCCCGGTGGGTGCCGTGCCCGACCGGGCGCGGCGAGGGGGTCGGGGCGCGCGCGGGATCGCGCCCCGTGTCGGGGGGGCGGGCGAGAGTGTCGCCGCGCCGTCGCTTCAAGGTAGTCCGTCCTAGCCGGCTGGCGCCCCGGGGGGCGCCGCCGGGCCGGGGCTTGCGGCCCAGGCTGCCAGTGGTGCAGGCCATGCCTGTCCGCTGGTGCGTCTTTCGTAACGCCGGCAGAGGGAAGGCGTCAAGATAAAATTCTTATCTCAACGATTTTCTTTCCTGAGCATTGGCTATCCTGGCGCCCGCCAGGACGACCCCCTATCGTCGTACCATTCCGCCGGCGCCAGACCGGCCCCTCGGGAGACTTCATCGATGACCGTCCTGACCCCGCGCCGCACGCTGCTGCTGGCCGCTGCCGCCGCCGCGCTGCCGGCCCCCGCCATCGCCCAGCCATCCTGGCCGACCCGGCCGATCCGGGCGATCGTGTCCTTCCCGCCGGGCGGGGCGATCGACACCGTCACGCGCCTCATTGCCCCGGCCATCGGCGAGGCGCTCGGCCAGCCGCTGGTGGTGGAGAACCGGCCGGGCGCGACCGGCACCATCGCCGCCTCGGCCGTGGCCGGCGCGCCACCGGACGGGACCATATTCCTGTTCGATGCGTCGTCGCATTCCGCGGCCCCGCACCTGGTGCGCAACCTGCCCTTCAACTACGCAACGGCCTTCGAGCCGGTGACGCAGCTGACCTCGGTGCCGCTGATCGTGGTGGCGCATCCGTCCGTGCCGGCGACGACCATCGCGGAGTTCCTTGCGCTGGGCCGCGCACGCGCGGCGGCAGGCAATCCGCTGGTCTATGCATCGTCGGGCAACGGGTCGGCCGCGCACTACGCCGCCGTGCTGTTCCTCCAGCAGGCCGGGTGGGAGGCGACGCATGTGCCCTTCCGCGGCGGTGGACCGGCCGTGCAGGCGCTGCTGGCGGGCACCGTGCAGTTCCATTTCGGCACGGCGGCGTCGTCGACCGCGCTGGTGCAGGACGGCCGGATGAAGGGCTATGCGGTCACCACCGCCGCGCGCATCCCGCAATTGCCGAACACGCCGACGCTGCGCGAGGCGGGGCTCGCCGGCTACGAATGGATCGAATGGGGCGGCATCTTCGCCCCGGCCGGCACGCCGGCACCGATCCTGGATCGCATGAACCGCGCCGCGCGCGATGCGCTGGCGCTGCCCGCCACGCAGGACCGGCTGCGCCAGATCGGCATGGTGCCGGTGGGCAGCAGCCGGGCGGATTTCGCGGCCTACGTCACGGAGCAGCGGACGCTGCTGGAGCGGCTGACGCGCGAGGCGAACGTCACGCTCGATTAGTTCGCCCTCAAGCGCCGGGCGACCTCCGGCCGCTTGGCTGCGCGCCATGCCCCGGTGCGCGGGGCACATCGGCTGGTCGCGCATCCGCGCTTCCGGATCGCGCCTGGCGCGATCCGGAAGCCTGGGGATGTGCCGCGGCGGAAGGTCGGCTCCGCCGCGTGGAACGCGCCGGCGCAGGGTGCTGCTGATGGCCGTGCTGGCGCGTCAGGCGCAGGCAGATCGCCCCGTCGCGCGATCAGCGCCGCGGGTCAGATACCCGGCGCCGCCCGCTGTGCCGTGAACCAGTCGCCGATCTCCGTGGACGTCGCGAAGGCCACCTCCGGGTGCCGCGCCAGTTCCGCCATCACATCCGCAAAACCCTCCATCCGGTGCGCCACGCCGATGACGTGCGGATGCAGCGCGATGGTCAGCACCCGCGTGCGGTCGAACCCGGTGCGCGACCAGAAGGCCAGCGTGTCGCGGATGCGGTCCGCGAGCGCCGAGGACGCCTGGTTCGCCACCACATAGACCGGCACGTCGTTCAGCTCGACCGTATAGGGCAGCGCGACCATCGGACCCGCGCCGGTGGTCATCCACACCGGCTCGTCATCCACCATCCAGTCATGCAGCAGGTCGACGCCGTGGCGCAGCAGGACCTCGGGCGTGGAGTCCTTCTCGCTCAGCCCGGGGCCGAGCCAGGCGCGCACCGGTTGCCCCGAGAAGCCGCGCATGATCGCCAGGCTCTCGCGCACCCAGGCCTCGTCATCCTCCACCGTCGCCAGCGCCTTCTGGTACAGGCCATGGCCGACGAATTCCCATCGCGCCGCCAGCATCGCCTCGGCCAGGCGCGGGTAATGCGTGCAGATCTGCGCGTTCGACAGGTTGGATGCGCGGATGCCCAGCCCCGCGCACAGGTCGAGCAGCCGCTTCATCCCCACGCGCAGCCCGTATTCCACCCAGGTGAAGTTCGGCACGTCCGGCACCGCGCGGATGCCGTGCGGCGGCGGCAGGATGGCGCGCGGCATGGGCTGGTCGAAGGGCCAGTACTCCACGTTCACCGCGACATTCACCACCACCCGCTTGCCGCGGAAGGGGGCGAGCGGCGCGCTGTCGCCCTCGAGCCGGAACGGGATGCGGGGATTGGGCGTGGGCATGCGGACACTCCGACGTGGCGGCTGTCGTGCAGGGATCGCCCGAAACGCCGCTGCCGTCGAGCCCGCCCCGCGCCGTCACGGGCCGCGCCCGGCCGATGAGCCGCCGCCGGGGGCATTTTCGCCGGCGCGCTTCCCGCGTTAGCATCGCCCGCCGGGCCACCGCTTCGCAGTTGGGGAACACCGCCTGACCCGCCTTCCGTTCCATCGCCTGGTGCTGCCCTTCGCGCTTGCCTGCGCGACGCTGGTGCTGCACGTGCTGTTGCCCGCCGAAGGCGGTGCCGGCGCGCTGCGGATCGCGGCCGGCACTGCCTTCTGGCTGTCCCTGGCCTGGACGGCGGCGCGGCTCGCGACCCTGCTGCTGGCGCAGCATCCGAAGCTGCTGAGCGACCTGATCGGTGCCGCGCTGTTCATCACGGCGGGCGTGCTCGTCACGCAGCTGGTGTTCGAATTGCCGGCGACCGGCCTGATCGCGACCTCCTCGGTGCTGATCGCGGTGCTTGGCTTCGCGCTGCGCAACACGCTGGGGGACATCTTCTCGGGCATCGCGCTGGGGATGGAATCGCCCTACGCGATCGGCGACTGGATCGAGGCGACCGAGGGCTGCGCGGGGCGCGTCACCGGCATCTCGTGGCGCTCCACCCGCCTGGTGACGCGCGACGGCGTGACGGTGGTGGTGCCCAACAGCCTCATCGCGGGGCACCGCATCGCGGTCTATGGATCGGGGGCCCTGGGGGGCGACGCCGGTCGCTACCGGGCGCAGCTGATGGTGCCGGTCGACGCCACCGTGCCGGCGGCGCGCGCCCGGCGCCTGCTGCTGGCGGCCGCGATGGAGGCCGGGCGCGAGCAGCCCGGCTTCGCGCCGGATGTGGTGCTGGCCGATGTCGCGCAGGGCCAGGCGATGTATGCTGTGCGATTCCACGTGCCGGACTACGGCGCCGAGATGCGCTGGCGCGACGCCGTGGCCGGCGCGGCGCAGGCCGCGCTGCAGCGCGCCGGGCTCGATTTCGCGCGGCCCGCGCGCGAGGTCGGCGCCGGGCGCGCCTGGCAGCCGCCCGCGGCCGCCTCGCCCGCCATGCTGCTCGGCAGCATCGACCTGTTCCGCCCCTTCACCGCCGAGGAGCGCGAGGGCCTCGCCACCGCCATGGACGAGGTGGTGCTGGCACCGGGCGCTGCGGTGATGCGCCGCGGCGAGCAAGGCGACAGCCTGTTCCTGCTGGCCGAGGGCGTGCTGGAGGTGCGCATCGCCGGCGCCGACGGCAGCGAGGTGGCGGTCGACCGGCTGCATCCCGGCGCGGTGTTCGGCGAGATGTCGCTGCTCACCGGCCAGCCGCGCAGCGCCACCATCCTGGCGCTGACCGATGCCCTGGCCTTCCGCCTGACGCGCGAGGCGATCGACCCGGTGCTGCGTGCCCGCCCGGCGCTGCTCGAAGGGCTGACCGCGATCATGGCGGCGCGCCAGGCGCGCAACCGCGTGGTGCCGGGCGCCGGCCGCGCCGCGCCGGCGGCACCGACGCGCGAAGACATCCTGGCGCGGCTGAAATCCTTCTTCGCGATCCGCTAAGGGATCGCTCCCGTGCGGCTGCCTGAAAATGCTCCCGCGACGATCAAGTGGGATCGGGAAGCCTGACCAGGCGAAGGTGGTGCACGAGCGAAGAGCCGTTCCCGACAGGCGTTTCGTCCAGTTCGTGACCACCCCAAGCGGGCGTCATGAGGTGCTCATGGGTTGGAGCGGTCCGGCGCTCCAAGAGCTCGAGTGCTCGGCGCAGCACGCGCAGACCGTCGGAGTCGAGGCGATGGCCACTTCGCCTTGTGTGCCGTCATGTTCGACGGTCAGCACGCGATGCTCCTCGGGGCGGATGATCGAAGCCGGGCTGGTTCCAGGTTTCAGGCTAGATCCGCGATGGGCTCTACCGGCATTCCAGCACGCGGATGTCGTAGACCGGATGCTCCAGCATGCTCACGCCCGGCGCATTGGCGAACATCCAGCCGCGGAAGGCGGGCGGGCTGCCGGGGGCGGCGCGGCTGTCGGTCATCTCCATCCAGGCAGCGGCGTCGGGCACTTCATCCGGGCCGCGCCCGTTGCAGGCGCGCAGTGCGATCGACAGCGTGCCGAAGGTGGCGGCCTCGCCCACGCGCGCTTCCAGGATGGTGATGCGCGCCGTCACCTTGTCCAGCGCTTGCAGACGGGCCGCGCGCATCGGCACCCAGTCCTGCGCCGCCGCGGTATTCGGTGCCAGCAGCAACGAAGCCAGCAGCAACGGAGCCAGCAGCAACGGGGCCAACACCCATGCGGCCAGCGGCGTGCGCGTCACGATGCACGCTTCGGGCTGGCCAGGCCCGCAACCAGCTCGGCCAGGATGCGCCGCATCGCGGCTTCCTCCACGCCCATCAGCACCGCGTCCTCGAAGGCATCCTGCAGCACCTGGCGCGCCTCGGCGTGGTTCTCGGCCAGGGTCTTGAGCTTCTCGCGGCACGATACCGGCGTGCCGTCGGCACCGGGCCAGAGGGTCGGCGCCGCATTCATCGCGGCGTCGCCGGCGGCGCGGGCCCAGGGTTTCCCGGCGGGGTGGGCGCGGGCGCGTCGGCGGCGCGCTGCTGGTTCATCTCGGTGACCGAGAAGATGAACCGACCCAGCAGGCTTTCCAGGCTGACCGCGCTGGCGGTGATGGTGATCTCGCCGCCGTCGCGCAGGATGCGGTCCGCACCACCCGGCACCAGCGCGATGTAGCGGCCGCCCAGCAGGCTCTCGCTCTGGATCTCGGCGGAGGTGTCGGCAGGCAGGTTCAACGCCGCATCGACGCGCAGCGTCAGCACGGCCAGGAAGGTGGCGGGATCGATGCGCTGGCCCACCACCTGGCCGATCTTCACGCCGGCCAGGCGCACATCGGCGCCGGCACCCAGGCCGTCGATGCGGTCGAAGCGGGCGGTCAATGTGATGCCCGGCCCGCCGGTCAGGGACCGCCCGCTGCCGGTCACCGCATGGAACAGGAACATCCCGGCGACGGCCAGGACGACGGCGCCGGTCAGGATCTCGGCGAGGCTGCGCTTCTGCATGGATGCTGATGTCGGGGCTCAGCGCCCCGGCGTCCAGGCCTCGTAGTCCCCGGCGGTGGCGGGGCGCTGGCCGCCGCGCGCATCGTGGCCGGGCGGACGCCAGGCCTGCGGCGTGCCGGTCAGGTTGGGGCGGTGGTCCTTTTGCCAGTCGCGGCGCGGCGCGTCCTCGGGCAGCGGGGCGGCGGTGGTGTGATGGATCCAGCCCCACCATTCCGGCGGCACGGCGCTGGCTTCCGGCGGCCCGGCATAGAGCACGCGGCGGATCGGGCGGCCCTGCACGTCGCGGCGCGACCGCGCCTCCCAATAGGAGTTGCCGAAGCGGTCCTGCCCGACCCGGCGGCTGGTCAGGCGGATGAACAGGGTGTCGAGGAAGGCCATGGCCACGTCCTTGGGGGCGTCCCGGAAGCGGATGTGATGCCACAGCGCAGAGGCCGGCGCAAAGCGTGCGGCGCGCCGCTGCGAATCACCGGATGAAAGCGCGACTATCCACAGGATATTGGGGGTCGCGGACCTGGAGACCACAAGATGCGGCTTTCGCCGCCCGCCGAGTCTGGCTAGCCTGCCGCCCATGGCAGGCATCCTCGGCACCCTCTGGGACGGCGTGGCACTTCGGCGGGAGCGGATCGGCGCCGATCCCGACGCCGCCCCGCGTCCGGTCGCACTTCCCGCGGCGTGGGAGGATGGCGCGGCCGCCGCGATCGCCGCGCTGGCGCCCGGCAGCGGCCCCGTCACGCTTCCCACGCTCGCCGAGGCCTGGATCCGTCGCGTCACCACCCGCGGCCGTCGCCTGGGCCTGCTGGAGACACCCGAGGAGGCGGACGCGCTGGCCGAGGGGCTGCGCGCCCTGCTGCTCGCCCGCCGCGGGGCGCCGGGGGCCGAGGTCTGGCGCGACCGCAAGGACGAAGCGCGCTTCGTGCTGAACCTGCCGGCCTTCCTGGATGCCGATGGCGGCTTCGACGCGCCGGGCTATGTGGCGGCCGCCGCGCTGGGCGTGCGCGTGCTGGACATCCTGGGCCAGGGCCGCGCGCCCCGGCTGCGCCTGGGCTTCGCCGACCTGGCCGGGCTGCTGGCCGCCTTCCGCCTGCCCTATGGCGGGGCGGCGGCGCAGGCCACCGCGGCCGCCATCGCGGCGTTGACGCGCGGCGCCGCCGAGGCTGAATCCGGGCTGCTGGCCGCCCGCCACGGCGCGCTGCACCCGGTCGCGCTGATCTGGCCCGAACCACCGGCCGAAACGCCGGTGCCCGGACTGGCCGAGGCGGCGCGCGCCGCGCTGGACGCCGCCGCGGCCTCGCCGGGGCTGCGGCACGAGGGCTGCGTCGCGCTGGCCCCGGCCGATGCCGTGGAGGCGCTGCTGGGCGCCGAGACCGCCGGCCTGGCCCCCGCGGCCGGCCCCCTGGTGCCCATGCGCGACGCCGATGGCCGCTTCGTGCTGCGCGCGACCCGTGCGGCCGAACGCGCCGGCGAGGACGCCCCGAGCCTGCTCGCCCCGCCGTCACCCGAGGCGCGCCCGGCCATGGAGGCGGCGGTGATGCCGTTCCTGGATGCCGCGCCGCCGGCGCCGCTGGCGGTTGCCGCCCCGCCGCAGGCGCCGCGCCGCGCCGCGCCGCGACCGGTCTCGGCCGCGCCGGCACGCACTTGGCGCGTCGCCGTGGCGGGGCTGCGCGTGGCGCTGCGCGCGACGGAGGACGACCGCGGCCGCTTGCGCGAGATCGCCTTCAGCCTCCCGCGCGAGGGCGCGGCGGCGCGAGGCCTGCTGGAGGCGTTGGCCCAGGCCGTCTCCCTTGGCCTGGCGCATGGCGTGCCGCTGGCCGCCTTTGTCGAGGCGCATGCCTATAGTCCCGGCGCCGGTGGCGCGGTGGAAGGCGATGGCGCGATCCGTCGCGCCACCTCGGTGCTCGACTGGGCGTTCCGGCGCCTGGCGCTGGATTATCTCGGCCGCGGCGACCTGCCGGATCCGGTCGAGGAGGAGACGCCCGCCATCGAGGGCGCGCAGCCGCCGCTGCTGCCGCTCGACCTGCCGGCGCAGCCGGCGCCGCGGCGCGGGCGCGCCTGGCGCCACGCGGCCTGACGCCGCCCCATCACGGAGAGACCTCATGGCCGGACGCATCGAACAGCGACTGACGGAACTGGGCATCGAACTGCCGACACCGGCGGCGCCGATCGCCAACTACGTGCCCTTCAACGTCACCGGGAAGCTGGTGGTGATCTCCGGGCAGATCCCGCTGCGCGACGGGGTGGTGGCCTTCACCGGCAAGGTGGGCGTGGATCTGTCGGTGGAGCAGGGCCAGGCGGCGGCGCGGGTCTGCTTCATCAACCTGCTGGCGCAGCTCAAGGTGGCGGCCGGTGGCGACCTGGATCGCGTCGCGCGGGTGCTGCGCCTGGGCGGCTTCATCGCCGCGCCGGCATCCTTCACGCAGCATGCGCCGGTGATGAACGGGGCGTCGGATTTGGCGGTCGAGGTGTTCGGCGATGCCGGGCGGCATGCCCGCACCACGATCGGCGTGCCGTCGCTGCCGGCCGATGCGGCGGTCGAGGTCGAGGGGATGTTCGAACTGGCGTGAACCCGGGACGCCGGCGGCGCCGTGCGGCGGGTGCCTTGCGCCCCGCCGCAACCACGCGACATTGGATGCATGCTGGACGGATCCGCTGAACTGTCGCTGAGCCTGCACCCCCGCATCGCGGCGATTCCGGCCGCTGAATGGGATGCCTGCGCGGGCGGCGACAATCCCTTCGTCGGCCATGCCTTCCTGTCGGCGCTGGAGGATAGCGGCAGCGCCACGCCGGAACGCGGCTGGATGCCGCAGCACGCGGCGCTGCGCGACGAGGCCGGGCGCCTGGTCGCCTGCGCGCCCTGCTATGCCAAGTCGCATTCCCAGGGCGAGTACGTCTTCGACCATGGCTGGGCCGATGCGCTGGAGCGCGCCGGCGGGGATTATTACCCGAAGCTGCAGGTGTGTTCGCCGTTCAGCCCGGTGCCGGGGCCGCGGCTGCTGGTGCATCCCGATGCCGGCATCCCGCATGGCGCGCTGGCGCAGGCGCTGGTGCAGGGCGCGCAGGCGGTCGGCGCATCCTCGGTCCATGTCACCTTCTGCACCGAGGCGGAATGGACCGCGCTGGGCGCTGCCGGGTGGCTGCGGCGCATCGGCACGCAGTTCCACTGGGCCAACCAGGGCTATGGATGCTTCGACGACTTCCTCGGCGCGCTCGCGTCGCGCAAGCGCAAGGTGCTGCGCCGCGAACGGCGCGACGTGCAGGACGCCGGGCTGACGCTGCGCTGCCTGCGCGGCGCCGAGATCACGCCGCGCCACTGGGAGGCCTTCCACCGCTTCTACCGCAGCACCACCGACAAGAAGTGGGGCCGCAGCGCGTACCTCACGAAGCGCTTCTGGCCGCTGCTGGGCGAACGCCTGGGCGATGCGGTGGTGCTGATGGTGGCGGAGCGCGACGGCGAACCGGTGGCCGGCGCGCTGAACCTGGTGGGGCGCGACGCGATCTACGGCCGCAACTGGGGCGCGACGGTGGACGTGCCCTTCCTGCATTTCGAGCTGTGTTACTACATGGCGATGGACTTCGCGATCGCGCATGGCATCGCGCGCGTCGAGGCCGGCGCGCAGGGCGAGCACAAGATCCAGCGCGGGTATCTGCCGGTGCCGACCTTCTCGGCGCATTGGATCGCGCATCCGGGGCTGGCGCGCGCGGTGGGCGAGTTCCTCGACCGCGAACGCCCGGCGATGATGCGTGAGATGGCAGCGCTGGCGACGCTCTCGCCGTTCCGGCAGGCTGACGAGGCTTAGCGGCGCCTGCCCGCGTCGCCGCGCGGGAGAGTGTCGTCGCCGGCCTGGCGCGGCGCACGCCACGCCAGCGCGCCACGCGGCGGCGGTAGGAACCGGCGGGGG
>LNEW01000056.1 GCA_001464375.1 Rhodospirillales bacterium Ga0074136
CAGCGCCCTCCCCCGCCACCCCGACCCGCATTGATCCCCGCCGACCGGTCGACCACTCTCGCACCACGCCCCGCCGCCCCGACATCCAGGAAGCAACCGCCATGGCCTCCGACGCCGCCGAAGCCATCATCGAGGCCCGCCGCAGCCGGCGCATCCTTGCCCCGCTCGGCGCGCTGGCACCTGCCACGCCCGAGGCCGGCTACGCGCTCCAGAAGGAGGTCGCGCTGCGCCTGGGTGGCCTGCCGCCGGCCGGCTTCAAGATCGGCGCGACCACCACCCAGATGCAGGCCTATCTCGGCCTGTCCGGCCCGGCCGCGGGGTTCGTGCCGAAGGCCGGGCTGAAGGCGACGCCGGCGCGCGTTCGCCACGCCGACTACCTCGACCCGGGCATCGAGTGCGAGGTCGGCCTGCGCCTGGCGCGCGACATCCCGCCCGGCCCCTGCACGCGCGACCAGGCGGCCGAAGCCGTCGGCGAGGTGTTTGCCGCCATGGAGATCGTTGACCGGCGCTACGGCGATCTCGCGCTGCTCGGCACGCCGACGCTCATCGCCGACCAGGTCTTCCACGCCGGCGGCGTGCTGGGGCCGCCGGTGGCGGATTGGCGCGGGCTGGACCTGGGCGCGACACGCGGGCGCATCAGCGTGAACGGGCAGGTGCGCGGTGAAGGCGTCGGCGCCGACCTGCTGGGGCACCCGTTCGAGGCGCTGGCCTGGCTCGCGGCGTCCCCCTGTGCGGCAACCTTCGGGGGGCTGCGGGCCGGCCAGGTCGTGTTCCTGGGGTCGGTGACGCCCCCGATCTGGCTCGACAAGCCCTGCGACACCGTTGTCGAGTTCGATACGCTGGGGCGGGTGGAATTGGCCTTCACCTGACCCGCCCGGGAGGGCCCTGCCCTCCCGGACCCTCCCGCCAGGTGGCAGTGCCACCTGGACCGCCGGCACAAAGCGGACGGGCCGAGTGCCGCTTCCCCGGCGTCAGTAGTAGCCGCGGCGCTGGCGCGGCGCGGTCACGGCTCCGACCGCGGCGCCGCCGGCACCGCCGATCGCCGCCCCCACGAGGGGCGAACCGCCAGTCAGCGCGGCAATGCCGGCACCGCCGGCGGCACCCAGGCCACCGCCCACCAGGGCGCGCTGCCCCACCGGGTCGGAACAGGCGGCGGCACCCAGCGCCAGCAGCGCAATGCCGCAAGCGCGCATCGAGGACCAGGACATCGCGTGTCTCCTTGAGTTGTGTGCCATGGCCGCCAACACACCCCTCGCGTGTGGCAGCCATCGGGCCAAACCGGGGCAATCGCTGCCCCTGGAGTCACGAACGCATCAGGTCGCCGAAGCCTTCCCTGGCCGGCTGGCCTACGGGCCGCGGCGCTTGCGCCCGCCCTTCGCCTTGTTGGGGTCGTAGCCGCCGCCGCCCGGGCCCATCGGCTTGGGCTTCCAGTCGGCCTTGGGCGTCGCCTCGCGCAGCGACCGCCCCGCCAGGTTCCGAGGTCGAGCGCCTCCAGCCGCTTGATCTCGTCGCGCAGCCGCGCGGCGGTCTCGAACTCCAGTTCGGCGGCGGCGGCGCGCATCTTGCGTTCCAGCTCCGCGATCGCCGCGCGCAAATCCTTGCCGACGAAGTTCGCCGCGCTGTCGTCCTCCACCGCATCGACCGTGACGTAGTCGCCCTGGGAGACATCGCGCAGCACGTCGGCGATCTCGCGCTTGATGGTGGTGGGGGTGATGCCGTGCTCGGTGTTCCAGGCGGTCTGCTTGGTGCGGCGGCGGTCGGTCTCCTCCAGCGCGCGCTTGAGGCTGTTGGTCATGGTATCGGCATAGAGCACCACGCGGCCCTCGACGTTGCGCGCGGCGCGGCCGATGGTCTGGATCAGCGCGGTGGCGGAACGCAGGAAGCCCTCCTTGTCGGCATCCAGGATCGCGACCAGCGCGCATTCGGGAATGTCGAGGCCCTCGCGCAGCAGGTTGATGCCGACCAGCACGTCGAACACGCCCTTGCGCAGATCGCGGATGATCTCGATGCGCTCCAGCGTGTCCACGTCGCTATGCAGATAGCGCACGCGGATGCCGGCCTCGGTCATGTATTCTGTGAGGTCTTCCGCCATGCGCTTGGTCAACGTGGTGACCAGCACGCGCCCGCCGGCCTGCGCGACGGTGCGGCATTCGGCCAGCAGGTCGTCCACCTGGCCTTCGACCGGGCGGATTTCGCAGACCGGATCGACCAGGCCGGTCGGGCGGATCACCTGCTCGGCGAAGGCGCCGCCGGTGCGTTCCATCTCCCACGGGCCGGGCGTGGCGGAGACGAACACTGTCTGCGGGCGATAGGCGTCCCATTCCTCGAACTTGAGGGGCCGGTTGTCGGTGCAGGACGGCAGGCGGAAGCCGAATTCGCTCAGCACCGCCTTGCGCGCGAAGTCGCCGCGATACATGCCGCCGATCTGCGGCACCGTGACATGGCTTTCATCGACCACCAGCACGGCGTTGTCGGGCAGGTATTCGAACAGCGTCGGCGGCGGGTCGCCGGGGTTGCGGCCGGTCAGATAGCGCGAGTAGTTCTCGATCCCTTTGCAGGACCCGGTCGTCTCCATCATCTCGATGTCGAAGATGGTGCGCTGTTCCAGGCGCTGGCGTTCCAGCAGCTTGCCCTCCGCTTCCAGTTCCGCGAGGCGTTCCTTCAGCTCGACCTTGATATGCGCGATCGCCTGCGTGAGGGTCGGGCGCGGCGTGACGTAGTGGCTGTTGGCGTAGATCGCCACGCGCTCCATCTCCGACGTGACTTCGCCGGTCAGCGGGTCGAATTCGCGGATGCCGTCGATGTCGTCGCCGAACAACGAGATGCGCCAGGCGCGGTCATCCAGGTGCGATGGCCAGATGTCCACGCTTTCGCCACGCACGCGGAAGGTGCCGCGCGCGAAGAAGGAATCATTGCGGCGGTATTGCTGTTCGACCAGGCCCTTGACCAGCGCATCGCGGTCGATCCGCCCGCCGCGTTCCAGCTTCACCACCATGCGCGAATAGGTCTCGACCGACCCGATGCCGTAGATGCACGACACCGACGCCACGATCACCACGTCGTTGCGTTCGAGCAGCGCCTGCGTCGCGGAATGGCGCATGCGGTCGATCTGCTCGTTGATCTGCGAATCCTTCTCGATGTAGGTGTCGGTGCGCGGGACGTAGGCTTCCGGCTGGAAGTAGTCGTAATACGACACGAAGTATTCCACCGCGTTTTCGGGGAAGAACGACTTCATCTCGCCATAGAGCTGCGCAGCCAGGGTCTTGTTCGGCGCCAGCACCAGCGCGGGGCGCTGGAGATGCTCGATCACCTTGGCCATGGTGAAGGTCTTTCCCGACCCGGTGACGCCGAGCAGCACCTGGTCGCGCTCGCCCTCCAGCAGACCTGCGGTCAGTTCCCGGATCGCGGCCGGCTGGTCGCCGTTCGGCTCGAAGGGCGAGACGACCTTGAGGCGATGCTCCGAAGGCGGTGCGGGCCGCTTCTGCGGCATGAACAGGACGGGGCCGGGGGCGATCAGGTTCATGGCGCGAAGATGGGGCGGCGCGCCCGCCCGCGCCAGGGCGGCGCCCGATCAGGTTCCGCCGTTCGACCGGCTCCACGCTCCCCTGCAGGCCGTGTTGTCCGGCGCCGGATCAGCCGCCTTCGGCCAGCGCCGCCAGCCGGTCCCGCTGCACCTTGCCCGAGGCATTGCGCGGCAGCGACGCCACCACCACCACCCGCCGCGGCGCCCGCAGCCCGAGCCGCGCCCGGCATGACGCCGCCAGCGCCGCCGCATCCAGCGCGCCGGGGGCGGTCTCCACCACCGCCAGCGCCGGGATGTCGCCCAGCGCGGGCGACCGCAGGGCGAAGGCCGCGCAGTCCGCGACGCCCGGGAAGCCCTCCGCCGCGCGCTCGATCTCGGCGGGGAAGATGTTGATGGTGCCCAGCATCATCATCTCGGCATCGCGCCCGGCAAACACCAGCGTGCCGTCGGGTTCGATCCAGCCGCGGTCGCCGGGCTGGAACCAGCCATCATGGAAGGCGCGCGCCTGCGCCTCGGGGTCGTCCAGGTAGCCGCGCGTCATGCCCGGCGCGCGCGTCTGCACCAGTCCGGTCTGCCCCGGCGGCACGGCCTGACCGGCAGCATCGACAACCCGCAGTTCCACGCCCGGCAGCGGCCGGCCGACTCCCTCGGGATGGCGCGCATGGTCGTCCGGCCCGGCGAGCGTCATGGTGCCGACCTCGGTGGTCGAGTAGTTCACCACCAGGTTCGGCGTGACCTCCGCGACCAGTCGGCGGCGCAGCGCCGGCGCCACCGCGGCGCCGAACACGGCGAGGGAGGTATGCGCCGGCCAGGGATGCGCACCGGCGCGCGCCTGCACATCGGCGAGCGCGGCGGCGCGTTCGGGCGGCAACGTCACGCGCTCGATCCCGAACCGCGCGCAGGCCTCGGCCAGGTCGGGCAGCGCCGCGCAATGGGCCAGGACCGTGGTCGCCCCGAGGCTCAGCAGGCCGAGGTGGTATTTCCGTGCATTGTTGTGCTCGACCGAGATGGATCGATAGAAAACGCGCCCCTCGCGCGTGCGGCGCGCCATCTGCGCGACGATGTCCGCCTCACTCAACGGGATCAACTTGGGCCGGCCGGTGGTGCCGGAGCTGCTGAGAATCAGCCGCGCCATGCGCGGCGGCGGGGTCGGTGGCGGTTCGCCCTCGATCGCGGCGGGCTCGAATGGCAGGAAGGCGATGCCGGGCAGCGCATCCGCCGCGTCGTCGCCGACCAGCAGGCCCACGCGCAGCCGCGCGGCGACGGCCTGGCGCAGCGCCGGGGGGTCGTGACTCGGCAGCGCCACCTGGTCGCAGCCCAGGCGCATCAGCGCCAGCGCGGCGATGATGTGCGCCATGTCGGCGCGCAGCGTCAGCGCCACTGTCTGGCCGGCGGCCGCGCCATGCCGCGCCAGCCAGGCGGCCAGGGCGCCGCTGCGTCGATCCAACGCGGCATAGGTCACGCCGGTGTCGCGGTCGATGAAAGCGAGGCGGGCGGGGTCGCGCCGCGCCCAGGCACCGATCGCCTGGTTCAGCGGCCCAGGCCCCTCGCCATGCATCGTCAGGCCGGCGCCTTGCCCGCCAGCGCCGCCATGCGCGCCGCATCGGGCAGTTGGCCCTCGAACCACAGCGCGGCGCAGACCTGGGACATCGCGTGGCCGTCATGGGCGATGCCCGGCGCGGTCTCCAGCCGCCAATGGCACGGCACGCCGCGGCGCACCGCCTCGGCACGGGCGAAGGCCAGCAGGTGCTTCGCGCGGGCGAAGCGGTCGGCGCCCTGCGCCAGCGCCGCCGGCAGCGTGGGCACCGACGCGCCCTTGGTATCGAGATCCGCCTCCCCGGCCAGGATGGTGAGCGGCCAGGCCAGCCGCGCCTCGACATCCGCATCGGTCAGGCCGAGCCCGCCGATGCCCTCGGGGAAGGGGCGCAGCAGGGTGGGCAGGCCGTACCAATTCGCGTTCGCCGCCACCACGGCGCAGAACGGCGAACGGTCGGTCAGCAGCACCATGCGCTGGGCGAAGTCGGCACCGGCGGAATGGCCGAACAGGAAGGCCTGGCGGCGTTTGGTGACACCCGCGCGCTGCACCAGCGCCAGCATCCGAGCCGGCACCTGGTAGGCCCAGCGGCGCGACGGCCGCAGCTCGCCGAACTGGTCCACCACGCCGCCATCATTGTAGGCGCGCGCGCCGGGGTGGGTTTCCTCCGGAAAGCCCGGCGCCAGGATCAGCACGCGGTGGCGATCCGCCGTGTCGATCCAGTAGTCGCGATATTCCTCGCCATTGCGGGCCATGCCGTGCAGCACGAAGACCACCGGCCGGTCGGGCGTGTAGCCCTCCGGGCGATAGGCATGCAGCCAGAGCGGGCGCTGCGGATCGTGGATCGCATCGCTGAAGGGGACGCTTATTCGGCCCGGCGCGGCGAAGGCGCGGGCGAGGGCCTCGGCCTCGTTCACCGGGCGCGACCGGGGCGTTGCGCCGCACGGCGCACGAGATCAAGGGTCGCAAGGCGCACCGGACCAGGTGCCGCGAGGCGCAACGGATGTGGCGCCGCAAGGCGCACCCTTCGCGGCGACGCGAGGTGCACCCGCTGCGGCGCCGGGCGGCGCGACGGCTGGGGCGCGGTGGGGCGGCGCGGGACGGGTCGGGCCCGGGTATTTTCGGCTGACAAGGTCATCACAGCCGATGTGTCGCCCTGTCGTCGCGCCGGCGCAAGCATGCCAGGATCACGAAACGATTCCGGAGGGCCCGATGCGTGCCGCCTCGCTGAGCCTGTCCCTGGCGCCGATCCTCGCTGTCCTCCTGGTTGCGCCCGCGCAGGCGGCGGACCGGCGCTGCGGCTGGCTGCACAACCCGACCCCGGGAAACTACTGGCTGACCGACCGCGAGGGGCAGTGGATCATGGCCAGCCAGGGCGCGCGCGAGACCCCGGGCATGGACCGCGTGCCGGACATGACCGAGCGCCAGTGGGTGCGCACCAACGGCTACTACGGCTATGGCTGCGCCTGCGTGGTGATGGACGCCACTGCGCGCCGCCAGGTGCTGCGCATCCATTCGGCCGAGCAACTGCCGCTGTCACGCTGCCAGAACGACCGGTCGCTGCCGCGGCCGTGACGGCGGGGCGCGTTGCCGCGGCTATTCGGGCTTGATGCCGACGCTCTGGGCGACCTGCCGCCACGTCGCGAGCTCCGTGCGGATGCGCGCCGTGAAGGGCTCGGGGCCGGAAAAGTCGGGCACCGCCGCCTGGGTCGCGAGCTTGGTGCGCGTGTCCTCGGTCCGGGAGATCGCCTCGAGGTCGCGGGCGATGCGCGCGACAAGGCCGGGGGGCGTGCGCTCCGGCGCCATGACGCCGAACCACACCCCGGAATCCGGCACGGGATGGCCGAGTTCCGCCATGGTCGGCACGTCGGGCAGTTCCGCCGCGCGCCGCGGGCCGAGCACCGCCAGCGGGCGGATATGCCCCGCCTGGTAGGGGCCGACGGCGCCGGCCATGCCATGGGCCAGCAGCGGCACGCGGCCGCCGATCACGTCCTGCATCAACGGCGCGGTGCCACGATAGGGCACGTGGGTGAGCGAGATGCCGAGCGCGCGGCTCAGCGTCTCGCCGCCGAAATGCCCGGTGCCGCCGACGCCGGTGCTGCCGAAGGCCAGCACGCCGGGCTGGGCGCGCGCCGCTGCGGTAACCGCGGCGAGGTCGCGCCACGGCTGGCCGGCGGCGCACCAGAACACATTGGGCGCGGAGCAGAACGTCCCGACCGGAGCGAAGCCCTCGGGCAGGGCGTAGGGCAGGCTCGGATGCACCGCGGCGTTCAGCACGACGGCGTTGGAGGCGAAGAACAGCGTGAGGCCATCGGGCGCGGCGCGCGAGACGACCTCGGCCGCCACCGAGGAGGAGGCGCCTGCGCGGTTCTCCACCACCACGGCCTGGCCCCAGGCGGCCTGCAGGCCGCTGGCGGCGATGCGCCCGAGGAAGTCGGTGGGGCCGCCGGGCGGGAAGCCGATCAGCAGGCGCACCGGGCGATCGGGCCAGGCGGGTTGGGAGGCCGGGCAGGGCCAGCATCGTGCGGCGCGACGTGGTGCTGGACATGGCGGCTTTCCTCCGGGCCTGGTTCGGCGCCGGCGGACCGGCGGCCAATGGCGCGGACGGTAGCGTGCGGACCAAGGCTCGGCGAGGGGCTTGGGCAGCGGCATGGTGCTGGTGCCGGGTGAGGGATTCGAACCCCCGACCTTCGGTTTACAAGTCTGTCACAGCCGTCAATGATTTCAAGAGATTAACCCCCGTTAGTCTCCTTCTAGTCACTTTGGATTGCCGGGTGTCAGGATTGAACTGACGACCGCTCGATTACAAATCGAGTGCTCTACCGCTGAGCTAACCCGGCCTAGTCGCTCGTTTAGCGTTGAGGCTGGCAAGGCGCAAACGCCGGTGGGAGCCCGACCCCCTTCTCTCTGGGCAGTTTCAGAACATCAACCCACCCACTAAGGCCATTACCGCCAAAAGGTCGATTTCTGCGCTCACCCAGCGACCAGGGTCGTACGGACGGCAGATAATTTTCGGATTTTCGGGATCAATGAATACCCACTCGAAATATGCGGCGTGTATTATCTTATTGGTCATGTCTCGAAAGTGAAGGTCGGTAACGGTTCCGCCCGCCTGTACAACCGTTCCAAGCGCCTCTTTCCCAGTTTTCTTAAAATAATCACTCAAATTTTGCGCGTCATCTAGGACACGAAGCTGGGTAGCCATTTCTAGTAGGGCACGGTCGGCACGAACCTCCGACATTTCATGGATTGATTTATTAAGGTACTTCCACTCGCCTTTGAAATTTTGATCAACTATCTTCGTAATAACAGGTCGCGAAAATGCAAATGAAGTCACAATCCAGAAATTCTCGTGGATGAGTCGGGTGATCTCAGGCGTCTTATGCACTCGGAACCTCCATGAGAGCGTTTTCTAACAGGTAGATAAGCATTTTAGCGCGGGCGTTGGCCTCGGTTTCACCCTGTTTAATTGAGCAAGATACTTTATCGGCAGCGTCCACGGGCGTCCATTCCTCCCATTGCTTCCTGAACGTGTAGTGTCCACATGGCAGAAATTCACCAAGTTCTGCTACGACATAAACTGCAAAATTGGCACATCATAATCTCCAAAATCATCTTTTGGTAAATTGTGATGCTTCTTCCCATGCGTGATTTCGTACAATCCATTCTTCGCGTTATCGTAAACTTTGCCCATTTGCATAAGAGGTATCCAAACAAAATAACTCTCCCCCTCTACTACCAGTTATTTGAGCTTCTTTGCCAGCTCCTAGCTGATCACTTGATTCTGAAATTTCATATTGATTAACGCTCTACCCTGCATCCTGCTAATCATGAGGATGCAGGATAGAACGGATTAGCTAGTACTAAGGTAGTAAACCATACCCGGCGTGCTACTACAACATTCTGTCTTTGGATTGACCGGCCGTGCCTAGTCGCATTTTTCGTCACTGTGACTAGCTTCGCTGGGCGCAAACTTTTTCCGGTTTTGCTTTCAATGCCTTAGCGCCACCTCGTGCAGCGGTTTTTTTGACCGTGCGATTCCTAAGCCCTTGTTTTCATTGAGTGCGGAACGGTTTACAAAACCGCTGCACTACCACTGTGCTAACCCGGCGCCGTCCTTTGGTGTAGCAGAGCGACCTTCCGCGGCAACCGGTCCCGACTCCGATTCTCGAGGGCCCCCGGACCCGTCGATGCGCCTTTCGCCCCGAGACCGCCACCCACCTCAGGCCCCGACCACAGCCTCGGTGCCCCAGCCCTGGGGTCCGATGGCGTCGCGCCGTGCGCGGGGCGCCGGTCTCAGCATCGCGGCGGTCGTCTCGGTCCTGCTGCACGCGCTGTTCGTCGTGGCGGTCGTCCTGGATATCGACCCGCGCAGCGGGCGGCGCCCCGAGGAACTGCCCCCGCCCACCTTCGCCGTGGTGTTCCAGGGTGGGTCCGACCAGGCGCCGCGCGGGGCCGAGGCACCCGAGGAGGCCCCCACCCCCGACCCCGGCGCGGTGGCGGAACCGCCGCCGCCGCCGCCGGTGGCGGCCGCGCCGATACCTGCCGCACCGACCCCGGTGGCGCCGCCCACGCCCAGCCAGGCGCCGCCACCCGCGCCATCACTGCCACCGCCTCCCGCGCCCTCGCTGGCGGCGCCTCCTCCGTCGCTGGCGACGCCGCCACCCGCGCCGCCACCGCCCAGTCCTCCGGCGCCCACGCGCCTGGCCGAGATCCCGCCGCCACCCCTGCCGGCCCCGACCCCACCGCCCGACCCGGCGCCGGCCCCCGCGGCCAGCGCCCCACCGCTGCCCGCACCGCTGCCCGGCCGGCCGGCATCCTCGGCCCCGCCGCCGCCGCCCTTGGCCGCGGCACCGCCTCCGCCGGCCGCACCGGCCGCCCCGCCGCCACAGGCGACCATCGCGCCGCCGCCGCCCCCCGCGGCGCCGCCCACGCCGCGCCCGGCCCCGGCCCTGGCCACGCCCGCCCCCGCCGCGCCCGACAGGCCGGTAGCCCCCGCGCCGCCGCAGGTCGCGGCGCTGCCGCTGCCGCCGCCGGCACCGCCTCCACCGCCACCGGTCGAGGTGACGCCCGGGCGCGAGCCGCTCGACCTCACCAACCGGCCGCCGATCCGCCTGGGCCAGCCGGCGGCGCCTCAGCGCGCGCTGGACCTGCGGCCCGGCGCGACCCTGCCCGGGCCCGGCGATGTCGAGAACCTGCGCGTGCGCGGCGCCCAGGCCGGGCCGGACTGGCGCAACGCCTTCCGCCAATGGCTCGACCGCACGCTGCGCTACCCGCGCGATGCGGCGGACCTCGGCGAGCAGGGTCCGGTCATGGTCCGCATCACCACCGGCGCCGATGGCCGCGTGCGCAGCGTGGAGCTGCGCCAGGGCGCGCGGTCGATGTTCCTCAACCACTATTCGCAGGCGGTGTTCCGCGGCGCGACGCTGCCCCCCTTCCCGCCCGGCACGGCGGAGGAGGAGGTCACGATCGATCTCACGATCAACTACATCCTGCACCGGCGCTGAGCCGCCACCTGCTACGCGCGGCATCCTCGCGAGCGCGGTCGCCCTGGTCTTGACCGCAGCGGCGCGATGCCACGACGATCCCATGGTGGTCGTGGGTCAAGACCGCCCCTCATGGAAACGCCATGCCAGACATAACGGAACAAACGCGCATCCCCGCGCCGCTCGGCAGCGTGTGGCCCTTGCTCAGCAACGCTGCTGCGGTTGCCTCCTGCATCCCGGGCGCGGAGCTGGCACCGCAGACCGACGACGGCGTCTGGCGCGGTTCGATCCGCGTGCGCTTCGGCCCTACCGTCGCCACCTTCCGTGGCGAGGCCACGCTCGATTTCGATCACGACGCGCACCGCTGCACGATCGAAGGCCGCGGGATAGACCAGCGCGGAGCATCGCGCGCCTTGTCGTCGGGAACCGTCATGGCCTCGGCCGATGGGGACCAGACGCTGCTGTCCATCGAGGGTCGCTTCACGGTGACGGGCCCGCTCGAAGTCTTCGCCAATGCCGGCGGCGTGCATGTGGCGCGCGCGCTCCTCGTCGAATTCGCGGACAACATGACCAGGCTGGTGGCGGACCGTCAGGGGGCGGCGGCCGCGGCCCCGGTCGCCATGGCGCCGGCGCCGGGCGCGACCACGTCGGCACCCGCCGCGACACCTCCCGCCGGATTCAAGGCGGCGCAGGAACTGAGCGCATTCCGCCTGGCGTGGCGGGCGCTGCTGTCCTGGCTGCGAAACCTTCGAAAAGGCAGTGACTGACCATGGCTACTCCCAAGGTATCGGACGTCCTCGCGCAGGCCTTCGCCGCCGAAGGCTGTGACACGCTGTTCACGCTGATGGGCGACGCCAACATGTACTGGTCGGAGGCGATGTCGCGCCTGCCCGGCATGCAGGTCATTCACGCCAGGCATGAACACTGCGCCGTGGCCATGGCGGATGGCTACGCGCGCGCGACAGGCAAGGTCGGCGTCGCCTCCACCACCTGCGGCCCTGGCTTCACGCAGATCATGACGGCGCTGTCGATCGCCGCGCGCGCCAACGTGCCGCTGGTGGTGTTCGCCGGCGACTCGCCGCTTGCGGCGCCGTACTATATCCAGCAGATCGACATGGCGCCGCTCGCGCAAGCGACGGGCGCGGCCTACATCCCGGTTCGCACCGTCGATCGTGCGCTCGACACCGTGCGGGAGGCCTTCCACCAGGCGGCCCTCGAACGCAGGCCCGTCGTGCTCAGCGTGCCGATGGACTTGCAGAAGCAGCCTTGGCCTCACTTCCTCGACTACGCGCCCTCCGGCGAATGGCTGCCCACGCCGCAGCGCCCGCAGCCCGATCCGGTTCTCGTCGACCAACTGGTCGACATGATCGCGCAGGCCGAGCGGCCCATGATCATTGCCGGCCGTGGGGCGAAGCTCTCAGACGCGCGCGCCGCCATCGAGACGCTCGCTGACGCCAGCGGCGCGCTGCTGGCCACGTCGCTGCAGGCCAAGGGGCTCTTTACCGGCCATCCCTTCGCGCTCGATATCGCGGGCGCCTATTCCAGCGATTTCGCCCGGGAGCGCTTTGCCGAGGCAGACCTTGTCATCGGCCTTGGCGTAGGGCTTGGCGCCTATACGACCGAGAGCGGATACCTGTATCCGGGCGCGCGCACCGTACAGATCGACACCGCCCCGCGCGGCCTGTGGCAGGGCCTGCGCACCGCGGACATGCACATCCGCGCCGATGCGCGTGCCGGGGCGGAGGCGATCACGGCGCGCCTCGCGCAACGGGGTGTCTCGCCGCGCACGGCCTATCGCGGCGACGACCTGGCGGCCCGGATCGCCGCGGATGTGCCGGACCGCAAGGAATTCGCCATCGCACCGGGTGTTGTCGATCCACGCAAGGCGATGATGGAGTTGGATGCCATCGTGCCGAAGGACTGGGACCTGGTCATCGGCGGCGGCCACTACTTCGGCATCGCCATGACCTATCTGCGCGGGCGCGCGGCCGAGAAATACCACGTGGTCAGCGATTTCGGCGCCATCGGCAATGGCCTGCCCGCCGCGATCGGCGTCGCTGCCGCGCGCGGCGACGGCAAGGTGCTGCTGATCGAGGGCGACGGCAGCCTGCTGATGCATATCCAGGAACTCGAGACGATCCGTCGCCAAGGCATCCGCCTGCTGATGGCGATCATCAACGACGGCGGCTACGGCGCCGAAATCCACAAGTTCCGCGCCGGTGGATTGGATCCAAGCAGCGTCATCCATGGCCGCGGCGACCTCGCCGCCGTGGCCACCGGCTTCGGCGTGCGCGGCAGCACCGTGAACACGCTCGGCCGCATGGGGGACATGTTCCGCGAGCACCAGGCGGCCAACAGCGCGGGCGACGACACGGTCGTGTCCCGGCCCTACCGCCGGGTCCACTACGGCGAGGCCTGAGCCGGGGATACGCGGTTGCTGCACCGCAGACCGTTCCGAGCGCCGCCTGGCCATGCCCAGCCATCCCTGGGTTGCCAGGCCGGCGAACCGCGCGATCAAATGCGATGGCGGCATTGCCGCGCGCCCATCCGCGACACGTGGATCAAAGCCAGGCACACGTCCAAACTCGTCTGCCATCGCCCCACACGGGGCCAATCATAACCAGGGAGGCCAAGTCGAAGCGCCATGTCGAAACAATCTTCAGGGCTCACCGCCAGTGATGGTCTGACCCGCCGCCGCAGCCTGGCATCCTTGGCCTCATTGGTCACCGGAGGTATCGCCGCGCCGGCCGTTGCGCTGGCGCAGGAGGCCGCATGGCCTACGCGGCCGGTTCGCGCCCTCGTCGCCTTCCCGGCGGGCAGCGGTACCGACACGCTGGCCCGCTACTACGCCGAACGCCTGTCGCGTGCTCTGGGACAACCGGTGCCGGTGGAGAACATGGGCGGTGCGAATGGCGCGATTGCCACCCGCGCAGCCGCCCGTGCCGCGCCGGACGGCTACACGATGTTTTTCGGCACGGTCTCCACCCATGCCGCAAATCCGAATCTCCTTCGCGAACCGGGCTACGATCCGATCCGTGATTTCGCGCCGGTTTCGATGATCACGATCAATGCCCTTGCGCTGCTGGTGCGGGCGGACTTTCCGGCGCAGGACCTGTCTTCGTTCATTGCCCACGCCCGAGCCAATCCCGGCAGGCTGAACTTCGGCATAGCCAATGCGGGCGGCCTGGCCGGGACACACCTGCTGACCTCGATGACCGGCATTCGCGCCGAAAAGATCAGCTATCGCGGCACACCGCAGGCCATGACCGACCTCCTGGGTGGACGACTGCAGTTCATGGTGGTCGACCTCGGCCCGGCGGTGGAGCATCTGCGCGCCGGCACGATCCGCGCGCTTGCCGTCACCACGGCGCAGCGCATCGCGATGCTGCCGGAAGTCCCGACCATGCAGGAGGCGGGCCTGCCCGGCTTTGATTTCGCGTCCTGGAACGCCGTCTGGATGCCTGCACGAACGCCCGCGCCGATCGTCGCGCGACTGAACCGCGAGATCGT
>LNEW01000057.1 GCA_001464375.1 Rhodospirillales bacterium Ga0074136
CCCCCCCCGGCCATGGCCCGCCACCCCAGCAGCGGAGTCGCCGCCACCGCCACCGTCAGCAGCGACAGCCCGTGCACCCCGACCCAGGCGGCGCCTTGCACCGGCAAGGCATCGAACGCCCAGACCGTGCCCAGCAGGTTCCACGGGAAACCCGTGAAGACCCACCCTCGCAGCAATTCGAACAGCACGAAGGCGCCGGAAAACACCAGGACCCGAGGCCACCCCGCCCGCACCTGCACCGCCAGCGCCGCCGGCACCGCCACGAATACCGCCAGCGGCAGCGCCAGCGCCGGCACCGCCACCGGCACCAGCCACCAGAAACGCTCCACCTCGGTCAGGATGGCATGGGTGATCCAGTACAGTCCTGCCGCAAAGAACCCCCACCCCCAGGCCAACCCGACCCAGAAGCCACGCCGCCACCCGCCCTGGACCCCGCACATCGCCAGCAACCCAGGTATCGCCACCAGCAGCGCCGGCACCGCATGCACCGGCGGCAAGGCCAACGCCGCCAAGGCCCCCAACCCGACAGCCGTGACCCCCATCCGCCATCCCCGCCGCGCGGCGAGATGACCCAGGAAACGATCCCACATGCGCGACGGTCCTAGGGGGCGGGGGGTGGTGCTGGGCGGGCAAAGGGGGAACCGGGAGGGCTCTGCCCTCCCGGACCCACCCGCCGGGGGCATACGTGCCCCCGGACCCGCGGAAACATGAGGGCCGGTTTGGAGGAGGGGCTCATCAGCGGTACCGTCTCGACGGGCACGCCATGCCCCTCCTCCAAACCGGCCCTTTGACCCAGGGTCTGGGAGGCGGTTGCCTCCCAGCGGGGGCGCCGGGGGGCTGGCCCCCCGGTCACCCTACGCCACACCAGCACCACCCAGCGCCTACTCGGCCGCCGCGCGGGTGGGTTGTGTCCCTGGCCGTCGCACGCGCAGGCGGCGGATGCGGCGGGGGTCGGCGTCCAGGATGCGGAATTCGAGGCCCGAGGGGTGGGAGACCAGTTCGCCCTTCGCCGGCACGCGGCCTGCGAGCGTGAAGACCAGGCCGCCCACGGTGTCGATGTCGGCCGCGCGTTCCTCGTCGGTCAGGATCTGGCCGAGTTTCGCCTCGAAGGTTTCGACCGGCATGCGGGCGTCCAGTTCGATTGTCCCGTCCGGTCGTTCCAGCATGTGCGGCGTGGCGTCTTCGTCGTGTTCGTCGGAGATGTCGCCGACGATGGTCTCGACCAGGTCCTCGATGGTCACCAGCCCGTCGATGCCGCCGTACTCGTCGACCACCAGCGCCATGTGGGTGCGGGCCTGGCGCATCTGCAGCAGCAGGTCGAGCACGGGGATCGACGGCACCACGAACAGCGGCTTGCGCTCGATGGCTTTCAGGGTGAAGGGCCCGGAGGTCCCGACCGCGGCGAAGACGTCCTTGATGTGGACCATGCCCGCGATGTCATCGAGGCTCTCGCGGTACACCGGGTAGCGGCTGTGCCCGTCGCGCTGGATCAGGGCGATCGCCTGGTCGAGGCTGTAGTCCTCCGGCATGGCCATGATGTCGGCGCGCGGCACCATGACGTCGTAGGCGGTGGTGCCGCGCAGGCGCAGCACGTTGGACAGCAGCGCGCGTTCGTGGGTGTCGAGGTCGGAGGCGTCGATCTCCATGCCGGCGGCGTCGCGGCTGTCCTCGCCACGCTCGATCAATTCGCCGACGCGGTCGCGGACGGATTCCGCTTCCTTGCGGCGGAGCAGCGCCTGGAGTTTCCAGAACAGGCCGGGGCGCGACGAGAGGTCGCTCACTTTTTTCTGCCCTCAGGCGCCGGGCGCCGGCATCCGCCGGCTGGGCTTTCGCGCCCTGCCCTGGCGTAACGGCCGCGGCAGGCGGGTTGGGCGCGGTCGCGCTGTGCGCTCGCGGATCGCGCGGGGCGCGATCCGGAAGTGGGGGGGTGTGCCATGCTGCTTGTCATGACACCCCTCGCCAGGGGTTGGGCAGGCCCAGGCGGCGCATCACGCGGGCCTCGGCCTGTTGCATCCGGCGGGCGTCGCCGGCCTCGATGTGGTCGTGGCCGGCCAGGTGCAGCGCGCCATGCGCGACCAGGTGGGCCAGGTGCGCCCCGGCGTGGCGGCCGGCCTCGCGCGCCTCGCGCCGCACGACGCCCAGCGCCAGCGCGACATCGCCAAGCTGCCCGGGCGCGTCGGCCGGGAAGGACAGCACGTTGGTCGGCTTGGACTTCCCGCGATGGGTCCCGTTCAGGCGCTTGACCGCGGCATCGTCGGTCAGCAGCACGGTGATGGCCCCGGCCGCGCCGGCTTCGCGCAGCGCGGCACAGGCGGCCCGGCGCACCAGCGCCTCGGGCCGCTTCACGGCGGCGCGCCACCCTGGCGCCGCCAGGACCACGGAGATGTCAGCCATCTCCTGCGATCCGATCCGAAGCCCGGCCTCGTCGCCTGAAGCGCGACGGCGGCCGGGACGGCTACTTCCCGGTTCCATACCTCTCCTTCTTCGCCCGAGTCTGGTCGTCTGCCACGCCGTAGGCGGCAACGATCCGGGCGACCAGGGGATGCCTTACCACATCCCGTTCGGCGAATCTCGCGACTCCGATTCCGTCGACCCCTTCGAGGATGCGCAGCGCCTCCCCCAGGCCGGAGGGCTGGCCGGACGGCAGATCCACCTGGGTCGGGTCGCCGGTGATGACCATGCGCGACCCCTCTCCCATCCGCGTCAGGAACATCTTGATCTGTGCCGGCGTGGTGTTCTGGGCTTCGTCCAGGATGCAGTAGGCGTGCGCCAGGGTGCGGCCGCGCATGAAGGCCAGCGGCGCGATCTCGATCTCGCCGGCGGCGATTCGCCGGGCCACCTGTTCGCCGGGCAGCATGTCGTGCAGGGCGTCGTAGAGCGGGCGGAGATAGGGATCGACCTTCTCCTTCATGTCGCCGGGCAGGAAGCCCAGGCGTTCCCCGGCCTCGACCGCCGGGCGGGACAGCACGATCCGGTCGACCCGGCCGGTCTGCAGCAGGGCCACGCCCTGCGCCACGGCAAGGTAGGTCTTGCCGGTGCCCGCCGGACCCACGCCGAACACCATTTCGCGGCGCGCCAGCATCTCGATATAGGCGGCCTGGGCCGGGGATCGCGGGGCGATCGCGCCCTTGCGGGTGCGGATGGCGGGCAAATCGGCCAGCGGCAGGCGGGGTTCGCCCTGTTCGGCGCCGCCCTCGGCCAGGCGCATGGCGGCCTCGACCTCCGCGGTGCCCACGTGCTGGCCCTGTTCCAGGCGTTTCCACAGTGCCAGCAGCGCGGCCTCCGCCACTTCGGTCCGCCCTGCCCCGCCCGAGATGGCAATGCGGTTGCCGCGGGACGCGAGCCGCACGCCGAGCACCTGTTCGATGCGGGCCAGGTGCCGGTCGTGTTCCCCATGCAGGGCGGCCAGCAGGACGTTGTCGTCGAATTGCAGCGTGACCGATCTCTGTTCGGTCTGGCTGCGGGTCTGGGTGGCGCGGAGGGCGAGGCTGTGGGTGGCGGTCAAGCGGCTGGTCTCTCCCTGGTTGTCGCGAGGACGGACGTCGGAAGAACGCCCGAGAGTGAATTGGGATGCCCGGCGGTGATCGTCACCGGCACGACCTGCCCGGCGAGTTCCATGGGCCCGGCGAAATGCACCGGGTTCAACCAGGGCGTGCGGCCGGCCATCTGGCCGGGGTGGCGGCCGGGGCCGGTGACCAGCACATCCGCCACCATGCCGGTGCGGGACCGGTTGAACTCGGCCTGCTGGTCGCGCAGCAGGGCCTGGATCTCGGCCAGGCGCGCATCCTTCACGGCTTCGCCGACCGGCCCGGCCATGGTCGCGGCCGGTGTGCCCGGCCGGGCGGAATACTTGAAAGAGAAGGACTGGGCGAAGCCGATGTCGCGGATCAGCGCCAGGGTGGCGGCATGGTCGGCATCGCTCTCGCCGGGATGGCCGGCGATGATGTCGGTGGACAGCGCGAGGTCCGGGCGCGCCGCGCGCAGCCGGTCGACCAGCCGGCGGTAGTCATCCGCCGTGTGGCCGCGATTCATTGCCTTCAGGATACGGTCGGACCCCGACTGCACCGGCAGATGCAGGAAGGGCATCAGCGCCGGCGTATCGCCATGGGCGGCGACCAGGTCGTCATCCATGTCGCGCGGGTGGGAGGTGGTGTAGCGGATGCGCGCCAGGCGCGGGATCTCGGCCAGCCGCCGCGCCAGCCGCCCGAGTGTCCAGGCGTGGCCGTCCGGCCCTTCGCCATGCCAGGCATTCACGTTCTGGCCGAGCAGCGTGACCTCCCGCGCCCCGAGCGCGACCAGGCGTTCGGCCTCCGCCACCACGGCCGCGACGGGGCGGGAATATTCCGACCCGCGCGTATAGGGCACCACGCAGAAGGAACAGAACTTGTCGCAACCCTCCTGCACCGTGAGGAAGGCCGTGACCCCCTGCGGCGCGGTGGTCTCGGGCAGGTGGTCGAACTTGTCCTCGGCGGGGAAGTCGGTCTCGATCACTGCGCCGGCGGCACGCGACGCGCGCGCCACCATCTCCGGCAGCCGGTGGTAGGATTGCGGGCCGAGCACGATGTCCACCCAGGGCGCGCGGGCGGTGATCTCAGCCCCTTCGGCCTGCGCCACGCAGCCGGCCACCGCGATCACCATGTCCCCGCCGCGGGACCGCTTGGCGTCGCGCAGGCGGCCCAGGTCGGAGAACACCTTCTCGGTCGCCTTCTCCCGGATGTGGCAGGTGTTGAGGATGACCATGTCGGCCTCCTCCACCGCCTCGGTCGGCGCGTAGCCGAGCGGCGCCAGCACATCCGCCATGCGGGCGCTGTCATAGACATTCATCTGGCACCCCCAGGTGCGGATCAGCAGGCGCTTCCGGGGGGCGGCGGTCTCGGTCATCCGGGGTCAGGCTCCGCGTACCCCGCCGCGTGGCGTGCGGCGAGGATCGGCGGGGGACATGCGCACCAGGGCGGTGCGGGTCAAGCGACCTTCGGTCCGAAGCGGATCGACATGGCAGGGAGCGTGGCGGGCCGCGTCGCGTCGGGTCAAGCGTCGTCTCGATGGGACGGCGCCGGTATGGCCCGCGCGCGGCGCCCCATCAGCCGGCCGGGCTGCGCAGGCGCAACGGCACCACCGGGCGGTTCTGGCGCAGCAGGGCGGCACCCTCGGCCACCACCTCGCTGGTCGCCGCGGTCAGCGCCTTGCGGTCGGGGAAGATCGCAGGGTCGGCCGGTTCGTGCAGCAGCACCGTGGCACGCGCGCCGGACCGCCGGGCGATGCGCCAGAAATGCGTGGCGATGTCCATGTCGCCATACCAGGCAAAGAAGGGCCGGTCGCGCCGGCAGGCCGGCAGGCCACCCAGGCGGTCATAGACCAGCGAAACCGGCTGCACCTGCCTGGCGTCCTGCGCGACCGACAGGAAGGAGGACCGGAACGGCAGCACCCGCGTCCCGTCGTTCGACGTGCCCTCGGGGAACAGGATGATGCTGTCGCCGGCGGCCAGGCGCTGCTGGATGTCGCCGGCCTCCTTGCCGGTGCCGGTCCGGGTGCGGCTGACGAAGACCGTGCGGCCGAGCCGCGCCACCGTGCCCACCACCGGCCAGGTGCCGACCTCCGCCTTCGAGACGAAGCCCGCCTCGATCACCGCGCCGAGCACCAGGATATCGAGCCAGGAGGAATGGTTCGACACGTACAGCACCGAGGGCGAAGCGCTGGGCGCACCCACCACCTGCACCTTGATGCCGATCAGCCGGCACAGCATGGCGTGGTAGGTCCGGGCAAAGCGCTTCGCGCCGCGCTGCGAAACCTGCAGCAGCACCGCCTGGACCGGGATGCACAGCAGCGTCCAGAGCGCCGCGCCGGTCATGCGCCGGATCGCGCGGAAACGGCCGCCGATCGGCCGGGGCTCCATCACGTCGCCCCAGGCATCCCCGGGCAGCCAGGGGCTGAAGCGCAGCGGCTTGCGCCGGCGCAACCGGCGCGGCTTCAGCGCTTCCTCGGGCGATCGGGCGACGGCTTCCATCCGCACGGGGTAGCCCGCCGATCATGGCGGGGCAATGAAGCCCCGGAGTCAAAGCCGTGAAGGCTGCGCGATCAGGCCCGGCCAAGCATGGCCGGCAGGTCCGCGAGGTCGAGCCCGTCCAGCAGCGGATTCTCGCGCAGCCCCAGGCCCCACAGCGTCTCGATCACCGTCACGGCGGCCGCGGTCACCGGCATGGGTTGGCCGATCGCCGCAGCCAGGGCGAGGTAGAAGGCCAGTCCATAGGGCACGTCCTCGGTCACGTAGCGCGTGCCCATGTCGGTCGGGCCGGCGATGACGCCCGCGCCCCGTTCGATGGCCTGGGTCATGTCGTGCAGGGGCCCGCGCGGGACGCCGTTGGTGCGGTGCAGCGCCTCGACCAGGCTGGGCGGGTGGTGGCCGAAGCGCGCGGCCAGTGCGTCGCGTTCGGCGCACAGCGATTCCATCAGCCGGCAGACGGCGGGCGTCATCAGCCCGTACTGGCCCCAGGTCTCCCGCCGTTCGATGCGGGTGACATTGGCAAGCACCAGGGCGGCATGGGCGATCGGGTTGGTGTTGATGAAGGCGGCCGCCAGCGCGTCCGCCACCACCGGCCAGCGGTTGCCGAACAGCGATTCGGCCAGCGCGGCCATCTCCGGCGCGGCGGGGCCGGGCAGCGCGCCCATCTCGGCCCAGGCGCGGATGGCGGCGATGCGCACGCGGTCGGGCGCTGTCCGCCGGCCGGTGACGGGCGTGGTCGCCATGGCACCGATCGGCGCCCCCGCCCCGCGCAGCCGCGCGAAGGCGAGCGGCGCCAGCGAGGCGGCCGGCGCGATCAGCAGCGGCAGGTGCTTCGGCATGGCGGCGGCGATCGGCGGCAGCAGCACCGGCAGCGCATAGGCCGGCACCGTCAGCAACGCGACGTCGGCGCCGGCGAAGGCTTGGTCCAGCGTGGCGGCGATGCTCACGGGGAAGGCGCCTTCGACCTGTCCCTCGGCGTGCAGCACGCCCGTGATGCCGGCGGTGCCGGCGCCCGATGGCGACCACAGCACGGCATCGTGCCCACGGCTCGCCGCCAGCACCGCGCAGCCCGGGCCGATGGCGCCGGCGCCGAGTATCGCAAGCCGCATCGTCATCCCCCTGGCCAGGTGGCCCGGACCCTGCGGCGCGGCGGCGCCTGGCGCAAGCGGGCGACGGTTCCAAGCGCCCGCAAGCGGGCGACGGTTCCAAGCGCCCGCAAGCGGGCGACGGTTCCAAGCGCCCGCAAGCGGGCGACGGTTCCAAGCGCCCGGCGGCTGGACTAGGCTCGCGAGGCTTCAGCAGGATGCCGCCGCCATGATGAACCGCCGCGCCGTGCTCGCCGCCCCCCTCGCCCTTTCGCCGATCGCCGCCGGCGCGCAGGCGCCTGCCTGGCCCGACAAGCCGGTGCGGCTGATCGTGCCGACGCTGGGTGGCGCGGGCACCGCGGATACGGTCGCGCGCATCCTGAGCCAGGAACTCGACAAGCGCCTGCCGCAGCGCGTGGTGGTGGAGAACCGCGCCGGCGCCAACGGCAATGTCGGCGCCGCGCTGGCGGCCCGCAGCGCGCCCGACGGCTACACCTTCCTGTGGGGCTGGGCCGGCACGCTGGCGACCAACCCCGCGCTGTACCGCGAACTGCCCTTCGACCCGGCGCGCGACTTCGACCCGGTGGTGCTGGTGGGCAACGTGCCGAACATCCTGGTGGTGAACCGTGCGCTCGGGCCGCGCACGCTGGCGGAATTCACCGCCTATGCGCGGGCCAATCCGGGGAAGATCAATTTCGGATCGACCGGCAATGGGTCGTCGATGCACCTGGCGGGTGAGCTGTACCGCCAGATGACCCGGACCGACATGCAGCACGTGCCCTATTCCGGCCCGGCGCCGGCCGTGACCGACCTGCTGTCGAACCGCATCCAGGCGATGTTCAACCTGGTGACCGGCGCGCTGCCGCAGATCCGCGGCGGCGAGGTCGTGCCGCTGGCCATCCTGGACGATGCGCGATCCCCGCAGCTGCCCGATGTGCCGACCACGGCGGAACTCGGCATGGCGGGGCTGACCTTCGGCACCTGGTTCATGGTGATGGCGCCGAAGGGCACGCCGGGGCCGGTCATCGACCGGCTGAACGCGCTGGTGAACCAGGTGATCGCCGACCCCGAGGGCAGGCAGCGGCTGGAGGGCGCGGGGCTGGTGCTGCTGGGCGGTACGCGGGCACGCGCGGCGGAATTCCTGGCGGTCGAGATCCGCCGTCACGCGGAGATCGTGCGGGCGAGCGGCGCGCGAATCGACTGACCTGCGCAACCGCGCCAGCGCAATCGGCGGGAGGCGCCGTGCATCCGCGTGCGCCATGAAGCCCCATGAGCCCGCGCACCTGGTCCCTGCTGATCGCCCTGTCCGTCCTGTGGGGCGGATCCTTCTTCTTCGTCGGCGTGGCGGTGGCCGAGGTCCCGCCGCTGAGCCTGGTCACGCTGCGCGTGGCGATCGCCGCCGGGATCCTGTGGGCGGCGCTGCCGCTGTTCGGCGTCGCGGCGCCGCGCGGCGCGCGCGCCTGGGGCGCGATCGCGGCCATGGCGTTGCTCAACAATGCCATCCCCTTCTCGCTGATCGTGTGGGCGCAGCAGACGCTGCCTTCCGGGCTCGCCGCTATCCTGAACGCGACCACGCCGCTGTGGACCGTGCTGGTCGCGCATGCGCTGACGCAGGAGGAGAAGGCGACGCGTGCCAAGCTGGCAGGCGCGGGGCTGGGCTTCGCCGGGGTCGCGGCGATGATGGGGCCGGACATCGTGGCGGGCGCGGTCGCGGCCGGCTGGGCCACCGCGGCGGTCCTGGCCGCGACGCTGTCCTATGCCTTTGCTGGCGTGTTCGGGCGGCGGTTCCGTGCGCTGGGCGTCGCGCCGATGCAGGCGGCAGTCGGCCAGGTCACGGCGTCGGCAGCGATGATGCTGCCGCTGGCGCTGCTGGTGGACCAGCCCTGGACGCTGCCCTTGCCCTCCGCAGCCGCGGCGGGTGCGGTGCTCGGCCTGGCGGCACTGTCCACCGCGCTCGCCTATGTCTTGTATTTCCGCATCCTGGCGCTGGCCGGGGCGGTGAACCTGCTGTTGGTGACCTTCCTGATCCCGGTCAGCGCCATCCTCCTCGGCACGCTGGTGTTGGGGGAGGCGCTGGCGCCGCGACACCTGGCCGGCATGCTGCTGATCGGCCTGGGCTTGGCCGCGATCGACGGCCGGCCACTGGCCTACGCCTCGCGCAGCCTGCGCTCGTAGTGGCGGTAGTACTTGTCCGTCACCAGGTCCGTCTTCACCACCACCGCCACGTCGGTGGTGTTGAACTGGTGGTCCAGCACTGCCCCGTCGCCGACGAAGCCGCCCAGGCGCAGGTAGCCCTTCACCAGCGGCGGCAGCGAGACCAGGGTGCGCTTCACGTCGATGCCCGCCGGGTCGCGGCGCAGCATCGGCACGTAGCGGTCGGGCAGCGCGACCGGGCGGATCGCCTCGGGCGCCATGTGGTTGGCCGCGAGGTAGGTGAGCTCGTCGGCCAGCACATCGAGGTCGGTGCCCGGCAGCGAGGCGCAGCCGAACATCAGCGCGACCTCGTGCTTGAACACATAGGCCGCGATGCCGCCCCACAGCAGTTGCAGGGTGCCGCGCGTGCGATACGCGGCATCCACGCAGGACCGGCCCAGTTCCAGCACCTGGCCGTCGAAGCCGGTGATGCGGGAGATGTCGTATTCGCCGGCGGAATACCAGCGACCCAGCCTGGCCGCCGCCGGCCGGCGGATCAGCCGATAGGTGCCGACGACGGATTGCGCACCCTCCCCGCGGTCATGGTCCACCACCAGCAGGTGGTCGGCCACCGCGTCGAAATCGTCGCGATCGCGCTGCGTGGCCGCGGTCGGCGCATCGGGATGCGCGCCCATCTCGGTATAGAAGACGCGGTAGCGCAGCGCCTGCACCGCATCGATCTCGTCCGCATCGACCGCGAGGCGTACGCCCAGATTGCCCGATCGCAGTTCCCCGAAGCCGGGATCCGCCTGGTTCACGGATCCGTCCCGGCCGGGGGTCGGCGCGGCGCGGCGCGGGAGGATTCCGGTGCCGGCTTGCGGCCGAACAATTCGAGCCGCTGGCCCACCAGGTCGAAGCCGAGCCGCGCCGCCAGCCGCTTCGCCAGCGTGTCGAATTCCGCGTCGGCGAATTCGATGACGCGGCCGCTGTCGACGTCGATCAAGTGATGGTGGTGGCCGCGATCGGCCAGGTCGTAGCGCGCGCGCCCGCCGCCGAAGTCGCGCTTCTCGAGGATGCCGTTCTCCTCGAGCAGTCGCACCGTCCGGTAGACCGTCGCGATCGACACCTTGCTGTCGAGCGCGAGCGCGCGCCGATAGACGTCCTCGACATCCGGGTGGTCCTCGGCGTCGCTGAGGACGCGCGCGATCAGCCGCCGCTGCCCGGTCATCTTGAGGCCGCGCTCGATGCACAGCCTTTCGATCCGCGAGGGCGCCTCGGTCGCTGCCAGGCTCGGTCGGGTCCGGGTCTCGATCACGTGGTCAGCATCCGGCAGATGGGTGCGCCCCATGCGGCGCGGGCCGGGACCATAGTCCGCCACGCGCCGCCGGGCCAATCCTGCCGTCGTCGGGCTGTCAGCCGCCCTTCGCCTTGGCGCGCGACCGCGGCGTGGTGCCGAGGCCGATCTTCTTGGCCAGCGAGGAACGGTGCTTCGCGTAGTCCGGCGCCACCATGGGGTAGTCGTTCGGCAGGCCCCACCGCTCGCGATACTGTTCCGGCGAAAGGTTGTAGGAGGTCTTGAGATGCCGCTTCAGCATCTTCAGCTTCTTCCCATCCTCGAGGCAGACGAGGTAGCCCGGTGTGATCGACTTCTTGATCGGCACGGCCGGCTGCGGGCGCTCGGGCTCCGGCGGCGGCGCGCTTCCAACACCCGACAGCGTGCGAAACACTTCCTGGATCAGGTTCGGAAGTTCCTGCGCCGGCACCGGGTTGTGCGACACATGCGCCGAGACGATCTGCGCCGTCAGGCCAAGAAGTTCGCTGCTGGGATTGGAGTCGGCCACGATGAAGCCCCTTTGTGTTTTCAAGCCGAGCCGCTTCTAGACCCCGGTCGCTCACGCGGCAATGTTCGAAAGGATAAATTTCTTGCCATCCTTGCCTTTTCCACCAGCAAGCGAAGAACTGTCGGCGGCTTCCACCCTCGACATCACCGCCGAGACTTGCCCGATGACCTTCGTACGGGTCCGCCTTGCGCTGGATCGATTGCCGCCGGGGGCTATTCTCGCGGTGCTGCTGAAGGGTGATGAACCCAGGCGCAATGTGCCGCGCACCGCCGTCGAACAGGGTCACCAGGTTGTGGATCAGGCGGACCTGCCCGATGGCGTCATGCGGCTGGTGCTGCGCCGCAAGGGCTGAGCGGCAGCCGCAGCACCAGCGCATCCGACCCATCGGGGTAGTAGCGCCGCCGCCGCCCGGCCTCGGTCGCGCCAAGCCCGGCATAGAGCGCGCGCGCCGCCCGGTTCTCCGACGAGACTTCGAGGAACAGGTCCCGCGCGCCGCGGCCTGCCGCCTGTGCCATCAGCGCGCGCATCAGCGCCGCGCCGTGCCCGGCCCGCTGCGCGTCGGGGCGGATGGCGAGCGTCAGCACCTCCGCCTCCTCCGCCGCCACGCGACCCATCGCGAAGCCCACCGGCTCGGCGCCGGCGGTGCCGAGCAATGCGAAATGGCCTGGCAGCAGCAACAGCAGGCCGATCGCATGGGCGGTCCAGCGATCCGCCGGCGGGAAGGCCGCGGCGTGCAGCGCGCCGAGCAGCGCCGCCGCCTCCGGCCCGATCGGCGCGACGGCCGGCGCGTTCATCCCGGCATCGCCGGCGCGGTCACGGCCGGTGGTTCCGCATAGAGCGGCGCGGCGCCGCGCATCGCGACGCCGGCGCCCAGGCGCCGCGCGACCAAGCGTGCAAGGTCGGCGGCCGCAGGCAGGCCGGGGCATGCCTGCGCCGCGTCTCCGCGGGCGCGCAGCACGGCGGCGACCACTTCCGCCGCATCGCCCAGCACCAGCACCGGCCTTTCGGCGACGGGCAGCGCATCGATCGGCGCGACCAGCGGGACCATCACCGCCTCGCTGCCGGGCGCGAAGCGTTCCAACACCACCCGCCCGCGCCGGTTGTCGATGGCAGCCCAGACTGTGCGGTCCTGGCGCAGGCCATCGGGCAGCGCAGCGAGCAGCGCCTCGCCTGTCGTGACGCCCACGAGCGGGCGGCCGGCCCCGCGCGCGATGCCCTCGGCCAGCGCGATGGCGGCGCGCAGCCCGGTGAAGCCGCCCGGACCCACGCCCACGGCCACCGCATCCAGCGCGGCGGCAGCCAGCCCGGCACGGACCAGGACATCGCGCGCCATCGGCGGCAGCAGTGCCGGCTGGCCGCGCGGCGCCTCGGCGACCGCCGCGACCACCACCGCGCCATCCACCAGCACGGCGGCCGAACAGCGGGCAAGCGCGCCCTCGATGGCGAGGATCCTCATGCGTGCGGCTTTACGGCACTTCCCCGGGCGGCGGAATGGATGGCTTCCACCGCCCGCGCTTCATCGCCAGGATGCCTCGCCGGGCCGCCGAGCCCGAAGGGAAGGAAACACCATGACCATCACCCGCCGCGCCCTCGGCGCCGCAGCCCTGGCCGCACCCACCCTGCTCGCCGCGCGCGGCGCGGCCGCGCAGGCCGCCTTCCCGTCGCGCGCCGTGCGCATCATCGTGCCGTACACACCGGGCGGGGTCTCCGACATCACGGCGCGCCTGCTCTCCGAACCCCTCTCCGGCACCTGGGGACAGCCCGTCCCGGTCGAGAACCGCGCGGGTGCGGACGGTGTGATCGGCACCGAGGTGGTGGCGCGCGCGCCGGCGGATGGCTACACGCTCGGCCTCGTCTCGGTCGGCCATCCGGTCAACGCCGCCTTCTACCGCCTGCCCTTCGACACCATGCGCGACTTCACCTTCGTCACGCAGACCACGGCGACGCCGCTGGTGCTGTGCGCGCCGCGCGCCTTCGCACCGAACACGCCGGCGGAGCTGGTGGACTACGCCAAGCGCAACCCGGGCGTGACCTTCGCCGGCACCGGCGGCGTGGTGCGCCTGGCCCCCGTGCTGTTCGCGCAGCGCACCGGCATCCAGCTGGAATACGTGCCTTATCGCGGTAGCACCCAGGCGCATCCGGACCTGATGGCGAACCGCGTGAACATCATGTTCGACACGGTCCCGGCGGCGCTGCCGCATATCCAGTCGGGCGCGCTGAAGGCGCTGGCCACCACGGGCGCGCGCCGCAGCCCGCAATTGCCCGACGTGCCGACCATGGCCGAAGCGCTGCTGCCGGGCTTCGAGGCAGCGACCTGGGGCATGATCATCGCCCCGGCCAACCTGCCGCCGGCGGTGCTGGCGAAGCTCAACACCGACATCCGCGCGGCGCTGCGCAACCCGACCGTGGTGGACCGGCACAAGACGCTGGGGGCGGAGATCGTGTCGAACACGCCCGACGAGATGCGCGCCTTCGTGCAGAGCGAGATGGAGAAGTGGGTGGCGGCGGCGCGCGCGGCGGGGATTCAGCCGCAATAGGCAAGGTTGGGGGAGGGCACTCCCCCAAGCCCCCTCCTTTTTTTGGCACTTGGGAACTGACGGCGGCGGAGGCAGTTCCCACAGCCGGGAGGAGGATGGGGGTTATTCGTAGGGCGGCACCACCCCCGGCCTCGGGTCGATCGGCAGCATCCGATCCAGCCCGCTCATCCGTTCGAACAACGCCGCCACCTGCAGCGCCCGTGCATCCTGCCGCGGCGGCGCCACCACCTGCAGCCCGACCGGCCGCCCATGCTGGTCGAAGCCGCAGGGCACGGCCACCGCGGGGCAGCCGGCCAGCGTGGCGAAGGCGTTGATCAGCGACCCGCCCATGTAGTTCTCCAGCACCTTCCCCGCGATGCGCTCGGGCGCGCGCAGCATCACGTCGAAGGCCGGCGTCGAGGAACAGGGCGTGACCAGCACGTCGCAGCGTTCGAAGATGTCGCGCAGCGACCGGAAGAAGCGCGTGCGCTCATGTTCCGCCCAGGCCAGGCGGGATGGTGTCTCGGCCAGGCCGCGCTCGGTCTGCCAGATGATGTCGGGCTTCACCTTGTCGCGGTGGCTGGCGAGCAGCGCCTCGCGGTCCACCACGAAATGCTGGCTGCGCAGCACCAGGAAGGCCTCCATCAGCGCGCCGACCTCGGGGTGCGCTTCCTCGACGACGCAGCCGAGCGATTCGAATCGCCGGACCTCCCGCGCGCAGATCGCCGCCGTCTCGCGGTCCATCGCCATGGTGCCGCCGAAATCGGTGGTGAAGGCGATGCGCGCCGGGCGCTCGGCCTCGGCCGCCGCGACGGCATCGGCATAGCAGCGCGCCGGCGCGTCGTAGGTCAACGGGTCATGCAGGTCCCACCCCGCCATGGTGTCGAGGAACAGCGCCAGGTCCGGGACATTGCGAGCCATCGGCCCCTGCACGGACAGGGTGGACCACAGGTCTTCCTCCGTGCCGCGCGTGACGCGCCCGGGCGAAGGCCGCATGCCCACCACCGAATTGTAGGATGCCGGCCGGCGCAGCGAACCGCCATGGTCCGACCCATGCGCCAACCATACCTCGCCGGTGGCCAGCGCGACCGCGCCGCCGCCGGTCGAACCGCCACAGGTGAGCGACGTGTTCCACGGGTTGCGCGTGCGCCCGAACACCTCGTTGAAGGTCGACCCGCCGGCGCCGAATTCCGGGGTGTTGGACTTGGCGATGACGATGCCGCCACGGCGTTCGATGCGCCGCACGATGGGCGAGCTGGTGGCTGGCACATGGTTGGCGAAGATCGGGCTGCCGTAGGTCGTGCGCACGCCCGCCACGTCGGACAGGTCCTTGATCGCGACCGGCAAGCCGGCGAGCCAGCCCGGTTCGTGCTCCGCCTCGCGCCGTTCGCCGCGCATCAGGGCCTTGGCGTGGTCCCGCGCGCGCTCAAGGCAGAGCGTGGGCAGCGCGTTCACCGCCGGTTCGACCGCGGCGATGCGTGCGGCCGCGGCATCGATGAGGTCGAGCGGCGTGATCTCCCGCGCGCGGAGCTTCGCCACCGCCTCGGTGGCGGTCAGGCGAATCAGGTCCTGGGTCATGCGGCGTTCAATCCAGCGGAAGTTCGGCTTCGACGACGTGGTCCAGCCCCGCCGCATCGGGCGAGGTCAGCGCCATGCGCAGGCGCAGCACGCGCGCGCCGCCCGCGCGCTCGCGCGCGACCTTCTCGATCTCCCGCTGCGACGTCACGCCCACCTGCTTGAGGAACTTCCGCAGTTCCATGTTGAAGCGGTCCTCGTCCATGGCATGTCTCCCGTGCGGCGCGTGGCGGTTCCCGGCTGGGGCCGCGCTGCGATAGCCTGCACCGGCAAGGAGCATCGCGCCATGTACAACCCGCCCGCCTTCCGCGAGGACCGCCCGGAGGTTCTGCACGCGGTGATGCGCGCCGCGCGCCTGGCGCTGTTGGTCAGCGCCGCCCCCGATGGCGGCGCCCCGGAGGCCACGCACCTGCCGCTGCTGCTGGAGGCCGGCGAAGGCCCGCATGGCACGCTCTACGGCCATGTCGCAAAGGCCAACCCGCAATGGCGGTCGCTGGCCGGCGCACAGGCGCGCGCCATCTTCCCGGGACCGGAGGCCTATGTCTCGCCCTCGCTCTATGCCAGCAAGGCCGAGCACGGGAAGGTCGTGCCGACCTGGAACTACGTGGCCGTCCACGCCATCGGCCCGGTCGAACTGGTCGAGGACGCCGCGCGCCTGCACGCCCTGGTCAGCCGCCTGACCGACCACCACGAGGCACCGCGCGATGCGCGCTGGGCCGTGACCGACGCGCCGGAGCCTTTCGTGGCGGGGCAGTTGAAGGGAATCGTCGGCATCGTGCTGCGCATCGAGACACTGATCGGCAAGCGCAAGCTCAGCCAGAACCGGAGCGAGGCCGATCGCCTCGGCGTGGTCGGCGGCCTGGCCGCCAGCACCGACCCCGCCGACCGCGCCGTGGCCGCCGCGATGCAGCGGGACACCGGCGGGGCCTGAGGCGTCAATTGCCCAGGCGTTTTTCAATCCGCGCCAGCGCCGCGCGCAGGCGGAGCACGGTGCGCCCGATCTCCCCGATCGCGATCAGCGCGAGCCCCGGCAGGGCGCCCGCCGCGCCATAGAGCACCCGCGCCCGGTTCCATTCGGTGCCCAGCAGCGGCGTGCCTTGCAGCACCAGCACGAGGCAGGCGATCACACCGGCCACGCCCACCACCTGCAGCGCGCGATAGAAGGTCATCATGGGCTCGCGCGGCGCAGCAGCGCCGCCTCCAGCGTGTTCTCGATCAGGCACGCGATGGTCATGGGACCGACGCCGCCCGGCACCGGCGTGATGGCCCCGGCCACCGGCACCGCTTCGGCGAAGGCGACATCGCCCACCAGGCGGCCGTCGGCGAGGCGGTTGATGCCGACATCCACCACCACCGCCCCAGGGGCGATCCAGTCGCCGCGGACCATCTCCGGCCGGCCCACGGCGGCGACCAGCACATCGGCGCGGCGGCATTCGGCGGCGATGTCGCGGGTGCGGGAATGCGCGACCGTCACCGTGCAATCGGCCGAGAGCAGCAGCTGCGCCATCGGCCGGCCGACGATCTGCGACCGCCCGAGCACCACGGCGCGTGCCCCGCGCAGCGTCACGCCCGCTTCCGCCAGGATATGCATGACCCCGCGTGGCGTGCAGGGCACCAGGCCCGGCTGCCCGGCCGCGAGCCGCCCGGCATTCAGCGGATGGAAGCCGTCCACGTCCTTCGCCGGGTCGACGGCTGCGATGGCGGCCTCCGGCCTGATCTGCGGCGGCAGGGGCAGTTGCACCAGGATCCCGTCCACCGCCGGGTCGGCATTGAGCGCGGCGATGACGGCGAGCAGCGCGGCCTCGGTGGTGTCGGCCGGCAGGTGCAGGGTGGCGCTGTCGAAGCCGACCTCCTGCGCGGCGCGGTCCTTGTTGCGCACATAGACGCCCGAGGCCGGGTCATCGCCCACGCGCATCACGCGCAGGCCGGGGCGGAAGGGCAGCGCGGCGACGCGTTCGGCCAGGCGCGCGCGCAGCCGCGCGGCGATCGCCTTGCCATCGAGAATCCGCGCGGTCATGCCAGCGCCTCCAGCCGTTGCGCCAGCGCGGCCGGTTCGCCCGCCACGCGCACCAGTTTCTCGCGCGAGGTCATGCCCTGCGCCACCTCGACGGCAGACGGCGCGACGCCGAGCGCGCCGGCCAGTGCCTCGCACACGGCGCGGTTGGCGCGGCCAGCCTCCGGCGCCGCGGCAACGGCGACGCGCAGGCGGGGGCCATCGGCGCCGGCGACAACGCCCAGCACCCCGTTGCGCCGTGCGCGCGGCTGGACCCGGATCCGTACGGTCACGCCGGCATCACCTGCGCGCCACCAGCCATCGGTCAAAGATACAGGCCGGCGCGCAGCATATAGTTGCGCAGCGCGCCGAGCAGCATTTGCGCCGCGGTGATCAGCAGCAGGATCGCCAGCGGCGCGAGGTCGACCGCGCCGAAATTTGGCAGTACGCGCCGCACGCGGCGGAACAGCGGCTCCGTCACCCGGTACAGGAAATCCGCGATGCCCCAGACGATGCGGTTGCGCGTATCCAGCACGTTGAACTGTACCAGCAGTTGCACGATCACCGCGAGCAGCACCGCCCACCACAGCAGGTCCAGCACCGCGCCAGCGAGAAAGAACACCGCATCCAGGAACATGTGGCCCGAACCCCGACAAACGCGGCCGGAACCTAGTGAAGCGGGCAGGCCCCGGCAAGGCGCCGCCGCCGCCGCCGCCCGAAGCACGGCCGGGGCAAGGCGCCTTGACTTCGCCCGGAGCCTGGGGCACTCAGCGCGCCTCGCGACGGTCGGGGCTGTAGCTCAGTTGGGAGAGCGCGTCGTTCGCAATGACGAGGTCAGCGGTTCGATCCCGCTCAGCTCCACCACCGCCCGCGCCAAACGCATTCTCTAAGGCAGCAGTGACGCCGCCGGCGCCGTCGCGACAAGCAATGCCGCCCCGGCTAGGTGCAGCACCGACATCCCCCAGGACAGCGGCCGCCGCAGGGACATCCACCAACCCGGCGCCACGCCGTCCGCCACGAGCCGCCGGTCGGTCGGCAACAAGGCCGCGAACACCACCGCCAGCACCAGCAGTCCCGTCGCGGGCGGTGCCAGCAGCGCCGGCCAGGCGGTGAGCGAGGGCACCACCGACAGCGCCAGCAGCCGCGGATCCACCGTCTCGGCCCGCGCCGCGAGCCCCCACCAGGCGCCGCCCACGAAGCTCGCGATCACCGCGCCATAAGCGAGGCCGGCCGTCGCCGCCCAGTCGCGCCAGCCCGGCAGAAGGGCGATCGCGGCCACCATCGCCAGCGTCGGGATCAGGCCGGCCAGGCCAAGCAGGCGCGCGGCGCGCGGAAGGGACGAATCGGTCATGCTGCCTCCGCGCCCTTTTTGCGCGGGCGCGCGCCGGTCTGCCAAGCGCTCAGGCGCGGATCCACGTCTCCGAGAAGGCCAGCATGGCGGTCGAGATGGACTGCCCCGCGATCTCACGCGGGATCGGCGCGCCCGGGCGCACCTTGCCGTTCACCGTGACGCTGGCGCTGGCGCAGCCCACGAACAGCGAGGGCATGTGGTGCTTGCCGGTGGCGGAGGTGCCGGGCGTGAGCGCGAAGCAGAAGGGCGTGCCCAGGCCCGACCAGGTCAGCGCCACGGTCAGGTCGGCGCCGCGCACGGTTTCGGAATAGCTCGTGATGGCGTCGCCGCTGGTGCGCACGCTGTCCATCTTGGCGTAGCGCAGCCCAGCCAACCCCGGCAGGTTCCGCCAGGCGCCGAAATGGCTGACGTATTCGGCCACCAGCCAGCGGGCCATGGGTTCGTTGTCGGTCAGGCAGATGTTCTGCCCGTCCGCCGCCTGGGGGTCGAGCATCAGCACCAGCGCATGCCCGCGGCCATGCGGGGAGAGCATGACGCGAAAGAAGGACGCCAGCGTGGTGAAGGGGCCGGACGGGTCCTCCTTCAGGGAAATGCCCGGGTTCTCGCCGGACCATTCGACGGTGCCGGGGAACAGGACGGTGTCGGCCATGGGGAGTGCTCCTGGAAAAAGGTGGCGCAGGGTGGGCCGCGCGGCGCGCGGGATCAACGGGTCGGCGGGACAATCAGGCGGAGATCCGGCGAATCCCGTCCTGCCGCGGCTTCCGCCAGGTCGCGCACCAGGCGGTCGGCGATGCCGATGCGGTAGTGCTGCGGGTCCCAATAGTGGGTGTCCTCGCGCGTGATGCTGCTCGGGATCATGAAGTCCGCCAGGATCGTGCCGGGGCGGGCGCGCGCGATGGCGGCGATGGACTCGCGGCAGGCGGCCCAGCGCAGCGCGTCCAGCGTGCCCGGCTGCGGCTGCAACGAGACATGGTAGGGCACCAGGAACAGCAGCGCGCGCGTGGAGCCCGGCAGGGCGGCGAGGCGTTGCGCCAGCAGCGCGTGCTGTGGGAAGTCGAAGGCCGGCGGGACAGCGGGGGCCGGTTCGGATGCCGGCGGCACCAGGCCGGCCGCGGCGCGCGGCGCGTCGTAGCGCGCATCGTCGGGCAGGAAATCCGCCCAGCCGTCCCGCCCGTAGCGCGGGCGCGCGAGGCCCAGCATGGCCAGCGCCTGCTTGCCGGCTTCCTCGGCGGCGAAGGGATTGAGGATCTCGGCATAGCCGCGCCACAGGTTCGCGCCATACATCCAGTCCGGGAAGGGCCGCGGTGTCAGGCGCCGCAGCGGGCCGCTTTCGCACCACACCATGTCGAGGCCCACCAGCACGTTGCGCGGCGCCGGATGGCTGCGCGTGAACAGCGACAGCAGTTGCGACTGCTCCCACGCCGTGCCGCTGTTCATCGACAGGTTGGCGAAGCGCCCGCCAAAGGCCTGATCGAGCAGCGGCGGGCGCAGCAGGCGCGACGCCGATGTACCGATCACCACCGAATCGAAGCGGCCGTCGCGCGCCAGCATCGGGTAGGAAAAGCGCTGGTTCGTCGTGACCGTCTCGCGCGGCAGCGGCAGCGCCAGCGGCAGCATCCCCCAGGGATCGACCAGCGCGATGAAGGCATAGGCGACGACCAGCAGCGTGCCGGCGGTGCCCAGCAGCCGCCTGCCGAAGCGCGCCCAACGCGCCGGGTCCTCAGAACTGGAAGTAGATGAACTCATTCGGGATCCGACCGCCGATCAGCAGCAGCATCAGGAACAGCACGACGCCCGCCGCGGCCCCGACCCAGGGGATGGGCCGCAGGCGTTCCAGCGCGAAGCCTTGCGAGGTCGGCCCCAGCAGCGCCGCCAGACAGCCGGCGATCATCACGACCGTTTGGGTCGTGTCCATCACCACAGCGCCACGCACCAGCGGCAGCCCGGCCAGCGCCTCGAACATCCGCGCGGCACTCGGGAAGTCGGGCGCACGGAACAGCACCCAGCCCGCCATCACGAACAGCAGCGTCAGCACCCAGCCCGCCACCCAGGGCAGGCGCAGCCCAGTGCGGCCCCAGGCCGCGTTCAGTGCGAGCGCGACGCCGTGCATCCCGCCCCAGACCACGAAGGTCCAGGCCGCGCCATGCCACAGCCCGGCCAGCAGCATCGTGACCACCACGTTGACCGCCTGGCGCGCCGCACCCGACCGGTTGCCGCCCAGCGGCACGTACAGGTAGTCGCGCAGGAAGCGCGACAGCGTCATGTGCCAACGCCGCCAGAACTCGCGGATCGATGCCGCGCGATAGGGCGCATCGAAATTCACCGGCAGCCGCAGCCCGAACATCAGCGCGAGCCCCAACGCCATGTCGGAATAGCCCGAGAAGTCGAAATAGATCTGCAGCGTGTAGGCCAGCGTGCCGAGCCACGCGTCGGACGCGTTGAGCGCCTGCCCCGCCGCCGCGCGCGCGAAGGCGGCATCCGCCACCGGCGCCAGCGTATCGGCGATGCCCACCTTCTTCACCAGGCCGATGGTGAACAGCACGAAGCCGCGCGCCAGGTTCTCCGCCATCTCGGGCCGGCGCGGGTCGAGCGCGAATTGCCAGATCACCTCGTTGTGGCGCACCAACGGACCAGCGACCAGCTGCGGGAAGAAGCAGACGAACAGGAAGAAATCCGACAGCGAATAGGTCTTGGCCTGCCCGCGCTTGAGGTCGACCAGGTAGGACACCTTCTGGAACACGTAGAAGGACACGCCGAGCGGCAGGATGATGTTCCAGGCCTCGTGCCGCCCACCCAGCGCCCAGGCGACGTTGTCGGCGATGAAGTTGGCGTATTTCACCCAGGCCAGCACGCCCAGGTTCAGCACGATGCCGAGATCAGCCCACCAGCCGCCGGGCTTCGCCGCATGCGCGCGCGCCACCAGCCAATTGACCAGCGTGAGCCCCACCAGCACCGGCACGAAGCGCACATCCCAGAAGGCGTAGAAGGCGAGCGACGCCACCACCACCCACGCCTGGCGCAGCCCGCGCGACGGCGCGTAGTACCAGCCCGCCAGGGCAAGCGGCAGCAGGCCGAGGATCAGCGCCTGGGAATTGAACAGCATCGATCGTCAGCCCGGGCCCTGCCCCCGGAAGCAGGCATTGCGCTGCGCGACGGCGCGCAGGCTGGCCGGCAGCGGCGCCATCGCGTTGCGCGCCATGCGCTCGCGCGCCGCCCGCGACCACTCCGCCGGCGCGATCGACGGGTTGTCGAAGGACCCATGGACCTGCACGGGGATATCCAGGGCAAAGAAATCCGTCGTGTCGCTCTGGCTGCCGATGATGAGATCCAGCGTCTCACGGTTCAGGTCGAAGGTCGCGATGCCGCTGATGGTGCCGGTGCCCGCGCGGATGCGCAGCGGCGCCGCGCGCCCCACACCGGCATTGATGTCCACCGCCGCGAGCAGGCAGGTGATCGGCGTGGTCCCGCGCGAGGTGCGGAACAGCGCGCGCACGTCGGTCGAGGCCATCTCGATCACGTCCCGGTCGATGGTCCCGCCGGTCATGCCGACCACGGCCGAGATGCGCGCCTGGCTGGTCGCCGCATTCACGCTCGCCGCCTCGCCGCCGGCGACGATATCGCCGGAAATCCGCCCGGTCACCGGCACAGCGCGCAGGCCGAAGGCGCGGCGGAGTTGATCGATGTCGCCCTCGCGCAGCGCGATCTCCGCGGCCACGCGCGCGCCGCGCGGCGCGGGCAGCAATTCGGCGGACCCGGTCATGTGTGCGCCGAAGGCCGTCACCGCCGCCTCGTGCAGCGTGATGCGCCCTGGTGCCACCTCCAGCCGCGCCCGCGCATCGGTGGCGCGCAGCCGGGCGTAGGTCAGCGCGCGCGTGGAGGCCTCGATGTCCATCAGCGGGTCGGGCAGCGCCGGCACCACCAGCGGGATGTCGGCATCGCCACGGCCCTGCGCGCCGTTATCGGGGCCGAGCAGGCGGTTCACGTCGAGACGCGCGACATCGAGCCGTGCGACGATGCGGTCGGGTTGTCCTGCCGCGCCCTCGTTGAGTTCGAGCAGCGCCGCGGTCAGCGCCGCACCGTCGAGCGTGCCGGTCGCATCCCGCAGTCGCCACAGGTCGCCCTGCCGCACGAAATGCCCGGAGAGGTCCACCGGCACCTCCGGCCCCGCACCCTGCCCCGCCCCGGCCATCTCGAGGATGGCGCGCGGCGTGGAGGCCGCGATGGTGAGCGTCCCGTCCAGCCCATCGACATTCAGCGGATCCGTGCCCGTGCCCTCGAACAGCATGGCGGTGTCCTGCGCCGTGGCGCGCAGCCGCATCGGGAAGGGCGTGCCGGCCTCGCGCAGCTGCGCGAAGCTGCCAAGCCCGCCTTCCAGCACCGCCGGCACCGCGTTGTAGCTGCCCTCGACGCGCAGGGCGGCGGGTGCGGCGGCATCGGCGGCGGTCAGTGTCGCGGTATCGAGCCGCGTGGTCAGCCGCGCCCCGCTGGTGGTGCGGAACACGACTTCGCTGCCGGTGATGCGCAGGTCGTTCACGATCGGCAGGCCGCTGCGATCCGCCGGCGTGGCCGGGCGCGGCCCGAAATGCCAGTTGGCGCGTCGGTCCGCCGCGCGCTCCAGCAGCAACGCGAAGCCCTCCACCTCCAGGCGCCGCACGACGATGCCGCCGCCGAGCAGCGAGAACAGGTCGATTTGTGCCTCGGCGCGCGCCAGTTCCATCATGGCCGGCGCGCTGCCGCCCTCGATGTTGTCAAGGCGCGCGCCGTTCAGCACGACGCCGACCACGCGCCCTGGCGTGACGCGCAGGCTCTCGATGGTCACGCTGCGCCCGAGCGATGCGCTGGCGCGCGCCGCGACCAGCGGCGCCAGGTCGAAGCGCGGCAGCACCACCAAAACGAGCCCCACCGCCAGCACCGCAAGCGCCAGTATCACGCCGATGATCAGCTTGCCGCGACGGCCCATCCGCCTGTGCTCCCGCGAGGCCCCTGCCCTCGAACGCGCGGCGCGCCGTCGCGTTGCCCGGTTCGGGCGCGGCAGCGTCCGCGCCGCGCCGCCCATACACCAGCCGGGTGCCCGGGGCTATTCCGCCACCAGGTTCAGCCGGCGGATCAGCGGCGCCCAGCGTTCCCCGTCGCGCACCGCGCGGGCGGCGAAGACCTCGGGCGGGTGCGGGTCGGCCGGGTCGGCGCCGACGCGGGCATAGGCGGCGCGCACGCGTTCATCCCCCAGCGCTTCCTGCAGGGCGGCGTTGAGCCGCGCGACGATCTCGGGCGGCGTGCGCGCCGGCACGGCCAGGCCGAAATAGGTCGAGGCTTCGAAATTCGGGATGGTGGCGCTCATGGGCGGCACGCCGGGCCATTCGGCGCGTGGGCCGGGCGTGGTCACGGCCACCGCGCGCACGCTCTCGGTCCGGCGCAGCGCCTCGCCTTCCGGCAGGCCGAGGCAACGCGCCTGCACCCGCCCGGCGATCAGGTCGGTCATGGCGTTCGTGGTCTGGCGATAAGGCACGTGCACCATGTCGAGGTTCAGCCGCGCGCCGACATCCTCCATGATGAGGTGCGTGATCGCCCCCACGCCGGCCGAGGCATAGTTGAACCTTCCCGGATTGGCGCGGATCCATGCCACCACCTCGGTGAAGTCGCGCCCGGGGATCGAGTTGTGCACGATCAGCAGGTTCGAGGTGGTGCAGAACATGCCGACAGGGGTGAAGTCGCGCGCCGACTCATAGCTGAGGTTGCGATACAGCAGCGCGTTCAGCCCGCTGTTCGTGCCCATGGTCGCGACCAGCACGGTGTAGCCATCGGCGGGCGCCCGCGCGACAGCCTCGGCCGCCATGTTGCCCGCACCGCCGGGCCGATTGTCCGAGAGCACCGGCTGGCCAAGTCGCTGTGACAACGCCTCGGCCGTGACGCGGGAGACGATGTCGGTCTGCCCCCCGCCGCCAAAGGGAATCACCAGGCGGATCGGCCGTTCCGGCCAGGCGGCGTGTGCGCTGCGCGGCGCGGCCAGCAGCGCGGCCGTGCCGCCGAACATGAGGCTGCGGCGCGACGCGCCGATGCGGGCAATGGTCATGGTGTTCCTCCGCTGCGTTTCTCTGTTGGGCGGAAGGCTAGAGATATTGTGCGCCCGTGGGGAGAGGCCGCGACGGTCAGTCCGCTGCCGCAGGCGCCTGCGCGGTCGCGACGACCCGCCCGCGCAGGGCCTCCGCCATGTGCTCCGCCCGCTGCCGAGGGTCCGCCGCGTCGCTGGCCAGCGCCGCGACCTTCACCGGCGCGCCGAAGGCGATCCGCAACGGATGCCGGCGCGGCAGGCGGGCATCGCGCGGCATCGCCTCGAAGGCGCCGGCGATGTGCGCGGGGATCACGGTGACCTCGTTCATCCCGTCCAGCGCCAGGCCTATGCCAGGCAGGAAGCGCTGCAACTGCCCATCCGGCGATCGCCAGGATTCGGGGAACCACACCAGCCCATCGCCGCGCGCCAGGACCGCGCGCGCCATGGCAATCGCCTGGCCCGGCGCGCGCTCCTCCACCGGGAATACCTGGAAGGTGCGACTGAAGGCGCGTGCCGCACGGTTGGCGAACAGCCGCTCCGCCGCGCCGGACCACCACAGCCGCCGCGCCGCATGGAACGGCAGCGCCGCGGCAATCAGGCCAGGGTCGAGGTCACTCACATGGTTGGCGACGATGATGAAGCCGCCTGTGCGCGGCACCGCATCGGCGCCGGTGGCGCCGAGGTCGAACATCGCCCGCCCGATGCCGCGCGCCAGCGCCCAGCCGGCGACGCGCAGCGGGAAGACCAGCGGCGAGGGCGGCGCGGTGGCCGCCGCCACCTCGGCGGCCAGCACCGCCGGGTCGCGCGCGGGCGGCGCCGGCGCGCCATCGGTCGCGCGCAGCAGCAGCGCGCGCAGGCTCGCCATGTCGGCCATCTCGTCCTCGGTCAGGCGCAGGCCGATCCGCGCTTCGATCTCCATCGCCAGCGACATCCATTCCAGGCTGTCGATGCCGAGGTCGAGCGACGGGCTGGCATCCGGCGCCACCGGCTTGCCGGGATAGCGCGCCTTCAGGATCTCCCACACCTCGCGCGCGCCCGGCATGGCGACCAGCGCGGCATCGGTCTCGCTGAGCGGCGCCGCGGGCTGGGTCGTGCGGCCGGCCAGCAGGTCGTCGTACAGCGCGGGCAACAGGAAGCGCTGCACCTTGCCCAGCCGGGTGCGCGGCAGAGGCTCGCGCGCGAGAACATAGCCCGCGAGCCGCTGGTAGGATGGCAGGTCCTGCGCCGCGGCGGTCAGCGCGACGCGCAGCACATCCTCCGGCCGCGCATTGCCGGCACCGCGCAGCGCCGCGGCATCCGGCAGCACCACCGCGACCAGCGCGCCGGCGCGTTCCAGCACCGCGATCTCCTTCACGGCCGGATGCACGCCATAGGCGGCCTCGACCTCCTCCGGCATGACGTTCTTGCCGCCGCCCAGCACCAGCATTTCCTTGCTGCGCCCGGTCACGTGCAGGAACCCGTCGGTGTCGAGCCGCCCCAGGTCGCCGCTGCGGAACCAGCCATCCGCCGTGAAGGCGGCGGCATTGGCCTCCGGGTTGTCGCGATAGCCGTCGAACACGTTCGGACCACGCAGTTCGATCTCGCCGATGCCCAACGCATCGGGTGACGCGATGCGCGCCTGCGTGCCGGCGGCGATCGGCCGGCCTTCCGACCCCACGCGCTGCGCGGCCGGCGTGTTGCCGGTGAACAACGATGCGGTCTCCGCCAGGCCGTAGCCGCTGGCCACGCGCCAGCCCAGCGCCTCCAGCATCCAGGTGGACTCGGCATCCAGCTTGGCACCGCCCGAGACCATCAACCGCAGATCCGGCGCCATCTGCGCGTGCAGCGTGCCGAACAGCCGCCGCCCGATATCGAGCCCGCCCTTGCGCAGCGCGGTGGCCACTTCCAGCAGCCCGGCGAACACCAGCCGCGCCGCCCGCCCGCGCGACGCGACGCGCGCCTGCAAGCCGGCCAGCAGTGCCACATACAGCCGCGGCACGCCGACCATGATGGTGGCGCGCCCCGACTTCAGCGCCTGCACCAGCAATGGGCCGGTCACCGCCTCCGGCAGGATGATGGTCGCCCCTGCGGCGATCGGCGTCATCAGCCCGACCAGGAACGGATAGACATGGTGCAGCGGCAGCGGCACCAGCATCCGGTCGCCGCTGCCGATCAGCCCCTTTGCCAGCACGCCCGCCAGGTTCGCGGTCAGGTTCGCGTGGGTCAGGGTGAACAGCTTCGGTGCGCCGGTGGTGCCGGATGTCGCGACGATCAGCGCGGGATCATCCGGCGATGGCACCGGCAGCGCGGTCGGCGCATCGGCGCGCAGCGCGCGCCACCCATCGGCGTCATCGGGGCGGTCCACCAGCACGATGCGCACACCCTCGCGCGCCTGGAGCTCCGCCGCATGGGCCGCGGAGGCGAAGACCCAGCGGCACCCGGCACCGGCGATGATCGCCTGCGCCGTCGCCGTCTCCGTCAGGTCGTCGATCGCCATGGGCAGCGCGCCAGTCGCGCCGAGGGCCAGGCGCACCACGATCCAGTCGGGCGAATTGGGCGCATGCAGCGCGACGGGCTCGCCCGGCGCCATCCCGGCCGCGGCAAGCCCGCAGGCCAGCAGCCGGGCCTGCTGTCCCAGCGCGGCCGCCGGCCATGGCGTGGCGGCCTCCCCGTGCATCGCCAGGATGCCCGGTGCATCGCCGCGCGCCTCCAGCGCCGCGATCAGGCGCAGCGGCGTCCAACACCCGTCATCGCCGCGCGGCGTCGTGCCCATCTGTCGCTTCCCCGGCGGAATCTGCCGCAGTTTCGGGCCGCAAGCCGCGGGAATCCAGTCATTCCCGATGAAACGCCAGGCGCCGTCACAAATGATTCCTTTCAAATCGGGCCCCGATGCCCTATCTAGCCTCTGTCAGCTTTGTTTGGTCCCGCTGCGCTCTCCCTGCTCGTTCGCGAGCCTGAGCCCGCCGCCCGCTCCCTACAGAAGATTGATCCGGCGCACGGTCACGTGCGGCGGCGGCAACACGTTCAGACGGAATACCTCCATGTCCACCGGCACCATCAAGTGGTTCAACGCGACCAAGGGCTACGGCTTCATCCAGCCCGACGACGGCTCGAAGGACGTCTTCCTTCACATCTCCGACGTCGAGCGTTCGGGCATCGGCACGCCGCAGGAAGGCGACAAGCTCGAGTTCGACCTCCAGAAGGGCCAGCAGGGCAAGACCTCGGCCACCAACCTCCGCCGGGCCTGAGCGCCCCGCGACCCGGCCAGCGCCGGGCCGGCCCGCCGCTCAAGCGGCGCGTGCCAGCCCCGGATGCCGGCCGCCAGTTCACAGGAATGGTGCGCGCCGCCCCCACCGGGCGGCGCCACCCCATAAAAAAACGAGACATGACCATACCGACCCATGACCTGGCCGCCCGGCGCAAGCCGCACCCGGCCCCGACCACCCCGGCGCCCGTCGCCGGCGGCCCCCAGCAGGGTGGCCTCACCGCAGCGGAAATTCGCAGGATCGTCCTCGACATCCTCGGCTGACCCGGCCACACAGACGGCCCCAACAACACAGGACAGCAGAAAGACACGATGCAAGGCCTGAAGCGCGACGACCACAATTCCCGCCGCGAAGCCGCGGACAAGGCTCGCAAGGCGATGATGGAGCGCTTCCGCTCCCAGCCTGGCCCGGACGACCCCGCCGTCCAGGAACGCCTGGCCGCGCAGCGTGCCGTCGCCGAAGCCCGCGAGGCTCGCCGCCTCGCACGCGAGGAGGAGCGCGCCGCCCAGGCCCGCGCCGAAGCCGAGGAAGCCGAGCGTCGCGCCATCGCCGAAGCCGCCCGCCAGGCCGAACTGGCCCGCGAGGCCGCCGAACAGGCCAAGCGGGACGCCGAGGCCGCCCGCGAAGCCGCCGCGGCAGCCATGGAGGCCGAGGAACGCGCCGTGCTGCTCGACGCCGAGAAGAAAGCCCGCGCCCTGGCGCTGGCCGCCGAACAGAAGGCGCTGCGCGACGCCCGCTACGCCGCCCGCAAGGCACGGCGCAAGTAATCGCCCGACCGGGCGCGCGCCGGGCCATCCCGGCGCCGCCCATCCCGTCCGCGGGAGGGGCCATCCGCCTTCACTCTCGCGGTCGCGCCCCCCGGGCCCGCCGCGCCACAGGAGCCCCACCATGGCACTTCCCGACGCAGCCGCCGCCGCTGACCAGAAGCCGGCCCCGAGCATCGAGGACGACATCGCCTACCTGGCCAAGCGCCACCGCGTCTCGCCCGCCATCGTGCGCGAGATCATCCGGCGGTCCGGCGCGACCGAGCGGTCGTCGATCGAACGCGAGATCGAGAAGGGCAAGGCGCGGCGCTGAACCGCCTGCCCTGCCAGGCATGCGGCCTCGGCGCGTCGTGCTGCCGTAGGAACCACGCCGTGACGCCGCGCGGCCGCTGACGCAGCGCCTCGCCGCCTGACCCAGCCCATGGCATCCTCCGCACGACCCGGAGGACCGTCATGGCCGAAGCCAACCTGCAGATTCTTTTGAAGCGCCGCCCCGTGGGCGCGCCCGTGGCCGAGGATTTCGACATCGTCGAAACCCCCGTGCCCGAACCGGGCGACGGGCAGGTGCTGGTGCGCGCGCGGTTCCTGTCGCTGGATCCGTACATGCGCGGGCGGATGGCGGACGTGAAATCCTATGCCAAGCCGGTGGCGCTCGGCGCCGTGATGGAGGGGCAGACGGCCGGCGAGGTCGTCGCCTCCCGCCATCCCGGCTTCCAGCCCGGCGACAGCGTGCTCGGCGGCTTCGGCTGGCAGCGCTTCTCGGTCGTTGGTGCCGAACGGCTGTTCAAGGTGCCGGCTGCTGACCCGCCGCTGTCGGCCAGCCTCGGCGTGCTGGGGATGCCCGGGCTGACGGCCTGGACGGGGCTCGAGGATATCGGCCAGCCCAAGGCGGGCGAGACGGTGGTGGTCTCGGCCGCCTCCGGCGCGGTCGGCCAGGTCGTCGGGCAGATCGCCAAGATCCGCGGCTGCAAGGTGGTGGGTGTGGCCGGCGGCGCGAAGAAATGCGACTTCGTGGTCAAGGAACTGGGCTTCGATGCCTGCCTCGACCACCATGGCGACCTCGACGCGCAGCTCGATGCCGCCGCACCCGAGGGCATAGATGTCTATTGGGAGAATGTCGGCGGCAAGACGCAGGCCGCGGTATTCCCGCGCTTCCGCGACTTCGGCCGCATGGTGATGTGCGGCATGATCGCGCAATACAATGAAGCACCGGGCGCGGATGCCGCCGGCGCGCCCGCCGGGCCCAACCTCGGCCCGGTGGTGCGCAAGCGGCTGCGCATCCAGGGCTTCATCGTCTCCGACACCGGCTGGTCGCGCTACGGCACCTTCCGCGCCGAGATGGAAGGCTGGATCCGCGCCGGGCGCCTGCGCTGGCGCGAGGATGTGGTGGACGGCCTGGCCCAGGCGCCACGCGCCTTCATCGGCCTGCTCAAGGGCGAGAATTTCGGCAAGCTGGTGGTACGGGTGGACTGACGCGCCCGGGAGACGCCGCACGCCCATGGACCAGATGCCAGCCGCCATCGCCCCCGCCGTGGCGCCGCCCGTGGCGGCGCCGCAGCGGCCCGGGCGGCTGGGCCCGGCGGCGCTGGTGGCCGTCGCGCTGCTGGTGCCGGCCGCGATCTTCGGCGCCGGCGCCTGGGCAGCCTGGCGCTCGGCCTGGTCGGATGCCGACCGCGAGCTCACCGTGGCTGTCGAACAGGCGGCGGATTTCTACCAGCGCATGGTCGAGAACCATGCGCGCCTGGCGGCACGGATCGCAGAGGCCATCGAGGGCGCCGACGACGACGCGATCCGCGCCAGCGAGGCGCCGCTGCAGGACCGCCTGGCGCGCCTGCTGGCCGACGCGCCACTGGTGGTCGATGCCCTTGTGGTGGGCGCATCGGGCGAGCTGCTGGTGCGCGCCGCCGCGGCCCCCGCCGCCATCGGCGCCGACTACGGGCGCCCTTTCATCGCTGCGCTGCAAGCGGCCGGCGCGTCGGCGGTGGTGGTCGGGCCAGCGCGCCGCGATGCCGCCACCGCCGACCAGGCCTTCAGCATCGCGAGGCAGCGCGAGGGCAGCGCCGGCGCCATCATCCTGCTGCTGCCGGCCGACCGGATGGGCGCGCGGATGGCCCGGATGCTGCCGGGAACGGGCGGCGCGGTGACGCTGCTGGTCACGGATGGGCAGGTGGTCGCGCAGCATCCCGCCATCCGCGACGGCGCGCCGCGCCTGGACCCCCAGGACCCGCTCATGGTCGCCCTGGTCGCCGGGCGCGACCGCGGGGTGGTGGATGGCGCGGCGCCGCGCACCGGGATTCCGCAACGCATCGCCTTCCGCCGCATCGAGGGCCGGGCGAACCTCGCGGTCGCCGTGGCGCAGCCGCGGGCGAGCATCATCGAGCGCTGGCGCGACTCGCTGACGCCGCTGCTGCTGGTCGCGCTGCCGGCGGCCATCGCGCTATGGGCCTTCGCGTGGCTCGCCTATCGGCAGCAGCGCGCATTGCAGGCGACGCTGGCGGGGCTGGAGCAGCGCGTCGCGGAGCGCACCGCGTCGCTGCGCGAGGGCGAGGAGCGGCTGCGCCTGGCGATCGAGGCCGGGCGCATCGGCACCTGGGAGACCGACCTCGCGACCGGCCTCACGACGCGGTCGGACCGCACGCTCGACATCCTCGGCCTGTCGCCGGACGGCGTGGCGCTGCCCTTTGCGGCATGGGAGGCGCGCATCCACCCGGCCGATCGCGCCGGCATGCGCAGCGCGTGGGACCGGGCGGCGACCGGCCTGGTGCCTGGCTACCGCGTGGAATACCGCTTCCAGCGGCCCGACGGCGGGTGGCGATGGATCGAAAGCACCGCGGCGGTGGTGCGGACCGACTCCGCCACCGGCCTGCCGCTGCGCCTGGCCGGCACCAACAGCGACATCACCGACCGGCGGGAGGCCGAGGACCGCCGCGACCTGCTGACCAAGGAGGTGAACCACCGCGCGCGCAACACGCTGGCCATCGTGCAGGCCATCCTGCGCCTGACGCGTGCCGAGGATGCCGCGGGCTATGCGCGGCTCATCGAAGGCCGCATCGCGGCCCTGGCGCGCGCGCAATCCCTGCTGGCGGCCGAACGCTGGACCGGCGCGCCGCTGGGGACGCTGCTGGTGGAGGAACTCGCCCCGTTCGGCGGCAGCGAGGAAGCGCGCGCGGCGGCCGGCGCCCGCTTCGCGCTGGACGGCCCGCCGCTACGCCTGCGCGCCGAGGTGGTGCAGCCGCTCGGGATGGTGGTCCATGAGCTCGCCACCAACGCGGCGAAGCACGGCGCGCTGTCGACGCCGGCCGGGCGCGTGGCAGTGACCTGGCATGCGGACGAGCAGTCCGGCCTGCTGCACATGCGCTGGGCCGAGACCGGCGGCCCGCCGCCAAGCTTCCCGATGACGCGCGGGGTGGGGTCGCGGGTGATCGAAGCGACCATCACCGGTCAGCTCGGCGGCAGCGTGGAACGGCGTTGGCCCACGGAAGGGCTGGTCTGCGACATCGCCCTGCCGCTGGCACGCATGCGCGCCGGCCCGGTCTGAGGCGGCCATTCGAGGCTGCAGGCACCGGCCCGCCCGCCCATGGGGCCGGGAGCAGACCGGTGTCGGGCTTCGGCATGCGCCGAACGGCGCATGCCCAGAAGCGCCTATTCAGCGGCGGCAGGCACCCGCTCGGCGGCAAAGCGCGGCGCGACCTGTTCCATGAACAGCCGGATCGATCGCGCGGCGACATCGGCCGGCATCGGACCCAGGCGGAAGGAGCAGATCACGCCGCCCACGCCCGCCTCCTCGATCTCGGCCATGCGCGCCGCGACGGTGGCGGGCGATCCGGCGATCAGCGCGAGGTCGGGATTCACGCGCGCCGGCGGCACCACCTCCTTCTTCATGATGATGCCCTGCTCGGCGTAGATCTTCTCGCGCAGCTTCTTGCGGTGCTCCTGCATCGCCTCGAAGGCGGGGATGCCGATGCGGCGCGCTTCGTCGTCGGTCTCGGCCACCACGACGTTCCGCCAGACCCAGGATTCATCCATGCAGCGCGCGACGTGCGCGGCATCGTAGCCGGCTTCGGTCATCGTCATGCGATAGGCCGCGAGGCGCTTCGCGGTGGTGTCGAGCGATTGCACGTTCATCAGGAAGGGCAGGCCGCGGCGCGCCAGGTGCAACGCGCCATCCTCGGATGACGCGGCCCGGATCAGATAGGGGTGCGGCTTCGTGAAGGGCGTGGGTCGCAGGCGCGGGACGTTCAGCGTCCAGAACCGGCCTTCGTGCCGGAAGCCCTGCGGGCTGGTCCAGGCCTTGAGCATGATGCCCTCGGCTTCCTCGTAGCGCTCCAGCGCTTCCTCGTGGTCGATGCCGTAGCCCTGGTATTCGTAGACGTTGTAGGCGGTGCCGCGGCCCAGGCCGACGATGACGCGCCCGCGCCCGAGATTGTCGAGCAGCGACATCTGCTCCGCCAGGCGCATCGGGTGGTGCAGCGAGACCTGCGCCACCGCGAAGCCGACCTTGATGCGCTTGGTCGCCGCCAGGATGGCCGCGGCGAAGGTGACCGGGTCGACATAGGCGCAGTTGCCGTCGAAATGGTGTTCGGCGAGCCAGAGGACTTCAACGCCAAGCTCGTCGCACAGCTTCGCCTCGGCGATGCAGTCCGCGATGACGTCGGCGTCGCGATCGGGGTCGCGGCTCTCGGGGAACAGGAAATTGCTGAAGCGCAGCATCCGGGCTTCTCCGCCGTGGCGGGAGCAAGCCTAGACGAACAGCGTCATCGCGCAACCTTCGCACTTGCACGCCGGCACGGGCCCATGCAGCCTTGGCGTCACGAAGCCGGGAGAGACCTGATGATGGTGACGCGTCGCATCCTCCTGGCCGGCGGGCTCGCGATGCCCGCCATCGGCGCCCGCGCGCAGGACCGGCCGGTGCAGATCTATGTTGGCTTCGCACCGGGCGGAAACATCGACCTGGCCGCGCGCATGGCCGCGCCGTTCCTGGAGAAGCACCTGGGCGGGGGCACGCAGATCATCGTCGTGAACAAGCCGGGCGCGGGCGGGATGCTGATGCTGAACGAGGTCGCGGCGGCCGCGCCCGACGGGCGGCATGTCGCATTGGTGTCCTTCCCCGCCCTGGTCACCGCGCTGTACGACAACACGCCGCGCTACCGCGTCGACAGCTTCGCCTATGTCGGGTTGCTGACGGACGAGCCCTATACCGTCTTCGTCGGCACCGATACGCCGTACCGCAGCCTGCGCGACCTGGTCGAGGCGGCACGCGCCCGGCCCGAGGCGATCAACATCGCCGGCGCGGGCGTTGGCAGCGCGCCGCACCTGGCTCTGATGGCGATCGAACGCGCGGCCGGCGTGCGCTTCACCTGGGTGCCGACGCAGGGTGCGGGCCAGGCCATGCAACTGGTGCAGGGCGGGCACGTGGCGGGGTCGATCTCGACCGTCAGCCTGACGGTGCGCGCGCATATCCAGGGCACGCTGCGCGTGGTCGCGATCATGGAGCGCGCGCGCTGGGACAAGGCGCCCGACCTGCCCACCGGCGTCGAGCAGGGCGTCGATGTGCTGGTGGGTTCCGCCCGCGGCTTCGCGCTGCCGGCGGCGACGCCCGCGCCGATCCTGGCGCGCTGGGAGGACGCGGTGCGCCGCACGGCGAACGACCCGGAATTCCGCGCGACCGCGGAGCGCGACTTCCTGATCGTGCGCCACATGGACCGGCCCACCATGACGCGCTTCGTGGAGGATCAGTCCCGCGCCTATGGCGAGATCTGGCGCACGAGCCCCTGGCGGCGGTGAAGCCGCTTCAGGCCGGACCGTCGACGATCACGAGGCTGCCGGTCGAACTGCCGAGCCTGAGCCCGATCACCGCCTGGTAGGCCGGGGAGGCGTACCAGCCCTCCGCCGCCGCGCGGGAGTCGAACTCGATCACTGCCATGCGGCGGTGCGGCCATTCGCCTTCGACCACCGTCTGGCGCCCGCCGCGGATCACGAAGCGCGCGCCGAAGGCTTCGAGCGTGGGCAGGACCTGTTGCTTGTAGGCGTCGAACATCGCCTCGTCCTGGATGGTCTCGACGGCAATGACATAGGCCTTCATGGCGGGTCCCTCCCTGATTGTCCGGCCGCGGGACTATGCGCGGAACATCCCCCCGCCATCCACATCGACCACCGTACCGTTGACGTAATGCCCGCGCGGCGAGGCCAGGAACACCGCGAGGTCGGCGATCTCCGATGCCTCGATCGGCCGGCCGAAGGGCAGGCCGGTAAGGGTCTCGGCCCACCTTTCCTCGTCGCCGAACTTGACCCGCGCATTGGTGCGCGCCTGGCTGAGCATGCGGTCGGTCTTGGTGACCGCGGGGTTGATGCCCACCACCTTCACGCCGCTGGCCTGCGCGGCCGCGCCGATCGCGCTGGTGAAGGCGATCAGCGCCGCATTGCCCGCGCCGCCGGCGATGTAGCCGGCACGCGGCGCGCGCCCCGCCATGCCGATGATGTTGACGATGGCGCCCGACCCGCGCGCCTCCATCGCCGGCAGGAACAGCTGGCACATGTGGATGTAGCCGATGACCTTGAGATCCCAGGCCTGCTTCCACCGCGCGATGGGGATGTCCTGCAGCCGTCCCGCGGGAATTGCGCCAGCGTTGTTCACCAGGATGTCGATGTCGGCGAAGGCGGCGTGCAGGCGCTCGCGCTCGCTGTCCTGCGAGAGGTCGGCGGCCAGCGTCTCGACGCGCACCTGGCGCTTGGCGCGCACCTTGTCGGCGGCGGCGGCCAGCGCGG
>LNEW01000058.1 GCA_001464375.1 Rhodospirillales bacterium Ga0074136
AACGCAAACTCTGGTTGGTCTGGGGCGGCATCTTCACCGATTCGACCTGGCAGGACCTCGAACCCGGCAGCGAGGAATGCTTCGGCCCCTTCCACGACGCCGCAACCGGCGAGCGCATCTGGCGCGACGAGATGCGCCGGCGCGTCGACACGGCGCAGCACCGTCTTTTTATCATTGAAGTGCCGCGCCCCGGCGGCACCAGCGCGGACTGAACGGGGCGGCACGCGCACCGTCCGCGCCCACGCCCCGGGTCGGTACACCGCGAATCGCCGGTTGATCGCGGCCGGGCGCACCCCATTTCACATGTACGCGTGCTCCGCGCAGGGGCGCGGCGCCATGCCGCCGCCGCCCGGACAGCCCCCGCACTGGAGAACGCGATCCCCCGTCTCGTCGTCCACCACGTCACGACCTACCGCTACCGCCAGCCGGTCGCCTTCGGCGAGCACCGCATGATGCTGCGCCCGCGCGAAGGGCACGACCAGCGCATCATCGACGCCCGCATCGAGATCACGCCGCAACCCGAGCAGATCCGCTGGGTCCACGACGTCTTCGGCAACAGCGTGGGCGTTGCGCGCTTCGACCGGCGCGCGCAGCAATTGCGCTTTGCGAGCACCGTCGAGATCGACCACGCGCCGGTGAATGCCCTCGACTACCCGATCGAGCACGACGCCGAGACCTGGCCCTTCTCCTACGATGTCGAGGAGATGCCCGACCTCGCGCGGTCGATCGAACGGCAATACAATGATCCCGACCGCGCGGTGGACCGCTGGGCGCGCCGCTTCCTGCGCCGCGACGGCACGACCGGCACGCGCGCGCTGCTCACCGACCTCACGCACGGCATCCGCGAAGGCTTCGTCTACATCGCCCGCACCGAGCGCGGCGTGCAGGACCCGGCCGATACATTGAAGCGCGGATCGGGCACCTGCCGCGACTTCGCGGTGCTGCTGATGGATGCGGTGCGCTCGCTCGGCCTCGCGGCGCGCTTCGTGTCGGGATACCTGTATGTGCCCGAGGCCGGCGGGCGCGTCGGCGGCGGCGCCACCCATGCCTGGGTGCGCGTGTACGTGCCCGGCGCGGGGTGGGTCGAACTCGACCCCACCAACGGCATCATCGGCAATCGCGACCTCATTCGCGTGGCGGTGACACGCGACCACCGACACGCGCTGCCGCTGCACGGCACCTATACGGGGTTTCCGGCCGACAGCCTCGGCATGACGGTCGAGGTGCGGGTGACCGCGCTCGACAAGCAGCCTGTGATCTCGGCGGCGAGGTCGCCGGCTGCGTGATACCGGGCTGCGGCGACGTCGTCGCCGGCTGCAACCGGCGCCGCCCTGTTCCGTTTCCGGTGTGCGGCCCCGCCCTTGCATCGCACTTCGCCGGGCGCGCCGCGGCGCCGCTCGTGCCATGCCGACCCGCCCCGACTTCGTCGCGGCGCACTGAAGAAGGACACCGAGATGCGCATCAGCGCCGGCTGCCAGATCACCTACGACTGCCCGCAACCGACGCCGATGCTGCTGATGATCAGCCCACATCCCTCGCGCCTGCCCGACCTGGTCGGCCCGCACCAGGTCAGCTTCGACCCGCCCATCCCCGCGCGCGACTACACGGACAGCTTCGGCAATACCTGCACGCGGATCGTGGCCCCGCAGGGGCGCCTGGTGATCTCGACACGCCTGGTGGTCGAGGATAGCGGGCTGCCCGACGACCACGCGCCGGCCGCCTGGCAGCGCAGCGTCGAGGACCTGCCCGATCCGATGCTGATGTATCTGCTCGGCAGCCGCTACTGCGACACCGACCGGCTGTCCGACGTGGCGTGGACCCTGTTCGGCCAGGGCCCCACGGGCTGGGGCCGCGTGCAGGCGATCTGCGACTACGTGCACGAACGCATCCAGTTCGGATACGAACATGCCCGCGCCACGCGCACCGCGTCCGAGGCATTCAACGAACGCCGCGGCGTGTGCCGCGACTATGCGCACCTTGCCGTCGCACTGTGCCGCAGCGTGAACATTCCGGCGCGCTACTGCACCGGCTACCTGGGCGACATCGGCGTCCCGCCGCCCTACGGGCCGATGGATTTCGCCGCCTGGTTCGAGGTGTTCCTCGATGATCGCTGGCACACCTTCGATGCGCGCAACAACACGCCGCGCATCGGGCGCATCCTGATGGCCCGCGGGCGGGATGCCACGGACGTGGCGATCGCCACCACCTTCGGCCCCTGTACCCTGGCGGGCTTCAGCGTGATGACGGACGAGGTGGTCGCCTGACGGGCGGCTAGAACAGCGGCCGCAGCGGCGCCGGCTGGTCCCAGTACTGCGCGACGCGCCGCAGCGACCGCAGGTCGCCGATCGCCAGCCGCCCATCGGCGATGCGCACCAGGCCCATCCGCCGCAGGCGCTGGATGGTGCGGTTCGTGTGCACCGCCGAAAGCCCCAGCGCATCCGCGATGAGCGTCTGCGTCAGCGGGAAGGGCACCGAATCCTCGACCCGCAGGCCGGCCGACTCCGCGCGCTTGAACAGGCTGACGAACAGCGCCGCCACGCTCTCCATCGCGGTGCGCCGGCCGACCGAAAGCATCGCGTCATCCACCAGCCGTTCGCCATGCGCCGCCAGCCAGGTGAGGTCGAGCGCCAGCGAGGGATGCACGCGATAGACCGACCACACCGTGTCGCGCGCGAAGGCGCACAGCGACACGTCGGTCACCGCTTCCACCCCATGCGGGGCGACATCGAGCAATTCGGCCTGCAGGCCTAGGATATCGCCGGGCAGCAGGAAGCTCATGATCTGCCGGCGGCCGTCGGACATGGTCTTGAAGCGGAAGGCCCAGCCGGACAGCAGGGTGAAGACGTGCGCCGCCGCCTCGCCCTCCGCGACCACGGTGTCTCCCGCCACCACGTGCTTCTGCCCGACCTTGCGTCGCGCGATGAAGGCGAGTTCGCCATCCTGCAGGCGCTTGAAGCTTGGCAGCGGGCGCAGCGGGCAGCGCTCGCAGGGAAACGGGGGATCGAGTCCGGATCGGCGCATGGGGTAACGCGACTATAACACAGGTTAATGCAGGCGGGGGATCGATGCCCTAGCAGAAGGTCCCGCCCTCTCCCAGGAACCGCCGCCATATCCGCTCATCGCCTTCGCTCGTGCCGCGCCGCGCTCCTGCAGCCGGCCTCGGGCCTCAACGTCACGTCGGCGTTCCTCCCGGTCGTGGGGTCCGCCGTGCTGCTGGTCGCCGCCAGCAGCACTCAGGGTGGAGTGCCCTGGAACGTGCTGCTGCCCGCCGTGTTGGCGGCGGGAGCCTTGGCAGGCCTTCAGATCACGCTGATGCGGTCCCGCCTGCGCCGCCGCCGGGACGAAGCGGAGCGGCTGCGCGCGCTGCTGGAGGAGGAACGCGCGCTGCTGCGCGAAATGCAGCACCGCATCGCCAATGCGCTGCAGTTCCTGGCGAGCCTGCTGTCCCTGCAGGCCGAACGGATCAACGACCCCGACGCCGCGCGCGACGCGCTGGCGGATGCCGCGTCGCGCCTGGGCACCGTCGCGCGGATCCATCGCCGCCTGCACGAACCGCGCCTGTCCGGCGCCGCGCTGCCCGACCTGCTGCGCGACATCGCGGCCGGGATGCTGGCGGCGCGCGGCCTTGGCCCGGGCCTGTCTGACAAGGTTCAACTGACGATCGATGTTGCCGATGCGGCGCGCCGGCTCGACCCGATCCGCGCCACCGCGGTCGCGATGATCGTGGCCGAAGCCGCGACCAACGCCGCGAAGCACGCCTTCGACGCGACCGGCCGCGGCCACCTGCGCGTCGTGCTGGACCATCGCGACGCTGAATTCGTGCTGGCCGTGGCCGACGACGGACCTGGACCGCCGGATGCCGGCCCGACTGGCGAGAGCCTCGGCCTTCCGGTCATGCAGGCCATGGCGCGGCGCCTGGCGGGGCAGTTCCGCTTCGGGCCAGGCGCGACGGGCGGCGCCGAGGTGCTGGTGACTTTCCCGGCACGCGCCGACGCCTCTCCGATCGATGCCGCGGCGGCATAGCCATCCATCCCGGCAACGGCGCGCGCATCGGTCGGTTCCGGCCTCGACCGGTGCCGCACACTCCAAGCCCGACGACCTTGCAACCATGGGCGGCGCGGCGCGTTCACGGCCACACGACCGCACTCCCGCGGTGACACGGAGGCAAGACAGATGCGTTCCATCCTTCTCTATTTCCTCGGCGTCCCGGTCGTCGTGATCATCCTGTTGAACGTCTTCAACGTCATCTGATGACGACCCTCGAACCGAAAGACTCCGACCCATGACCCGCATGTTTCCCGCAATGATGGCGTTGGCCGGTGGGTTGGCGCTTTCCGCCTGCGGCGACTCGCCCGGGCAGCGGGCGGTCACTGGCGGCCTGCTCGGTGCCGGAACCGGGGCCGCGGTCGGATCGTTCTCCGGCAATGCCGGAACGGGGGCACTCATCGGTGGCGCGGTGGGCGCGGTGGGCGGCGCGGCGACGGCACCCGGGAATTTCTGACGGCGGCGCAGCGAGGGGGCGGTGGCCAGATGGCCGCCGCCCTTTTTCATGTCCGCCCAGGGCAAAAGGCCCGCGGGCGTGTACCGCGGGCCATCACGCACCGGTCAACGCCGCCGCAGCCAGGCCACGACGGCTTCGCCCGCCATGGCGCCGAGGACCGGCCCGGGTGCCGAGCCGAGCGCAAGCGCGGCCGCCTCCCGCATCGGGTTGCGCGTGGCCGCCGCGAGCATCATGCGGCGCACCGCCAGCGCTTCCTCCGCCACCGCGTCGTGCCGGCGCCGCGCCATCAGCGCGAGAATCCCCGCCACGGCGAGATCCGCCAGCGCGACGATGCCGCAGGCCGCGGCCAGGCCGTAGCGAGGCTCCAGCCAGGCGATCGCCGCAAGATGCGCCAGTCCGACCGCGGCAACGCCGAACAGCGCCGCCCCGGCCAACCAGCCGGCGCGACGCGCGGCGCTGCCCGCGCTGCGGCGCAGGCGCAGGCTCTCCGCCTGCGCCGCGACGCCGAGAAGCCGCAGCAGGCGCACGGCTCAGCGCCGCAGCAGCATGCCGATGGCGATACCGGCCAGCGCGGCCGCGCCGACGGCAACGATGGGCTGCTCCCGCACGGTGGCGGACAGCGAGTCCGTCTGCCGCCGCACCGCATCCATCGCGCCATGCGCGGCGTCCTCGGCACGGCCCGCGACATCGGCCAGCGCCGGGGTCACGCGGTCGCGCATCAGCGCCTCGACCTTCTCGCGCAGAACCGCGAGTTCGGCGCCGGCCGCGTCCTTCGCGTCCTTCGCGAAATCGGCGGCGGTGTCGGCGATGCCGGACGTCCTGTTGGTGTTCATGGGTGTTGCTCCTTGATAAGGGGTGTTGGGGATCACGACAGGTGGCTCCGCAGCATCCAGGCGGCCTTGTCATGCGCCGCGATGCGCGCCACCAGCAGGTCATGGGTCGCGAGGTCGTCCTCGACATCCTCGGCCAGCTTGCCCGCCGCGGCCGACAGCGTGGCGTGGTCCTCGCCGAGCATGCGCACCATCGCCGTCGAGTCCGGAATGCGCGCGGGCTCCGACAAGGTCGCCTGCGCCAGCATGCCCTCGATGGTCATCGGCGCCGGGCTGCCCAGCGCGCGGATGCGTTCGGCCAGCACGTCCACCGCCTTGAACAGCTCGGTGTACTGGACCTCGAAAAGCGTGTGCAGGCCGTGGAAATTCGGGCCCGTGACATTCCAATGGCAGGCCTGGGTCTTGCCCATCAGCAGGTAGGTGTCGGCGAGGAAAACCGTCAGGCCGTCCGCGGCACCGTCATTGGACTGCGCCCGGGCGGCGGGTTTCGATGGCATGGTGGTGCGCTCCGTCGTGCTCATGCCGGGGACAACGCCACGCTGCCGGGAAGGTTTCGTGCGGTTGCGCGGATTGCCAGGCAACCAACCGGGCCCTCGCGCGTTGCGCTGCGTGTCGAAAATTGGGGGACTGCACGTGCCATCGGATACCGAGCTCCCGCGGGGCGCGGCGCCCTCCGGGTCGGGCGCTCTCTGGGTGATTGCCGCCGTCATGGTCCTGGCGGTGCTTCATTTCGGTCGCGACGTGTTCATTCCCATGGCGCTGGCGCTGCTGCTCTCGGTGGTGCTGATCCCGGTGGCGCGGGTGCTCCAGCGTCTGGGGCTGCCGCGGGCGCTGGCGGTGACGCTGCTGCTGCTGCTCGCACTCGGTGCGATCGGCGGCGTGCTGCTGCTGGTGATCTCGCAGGTGCTGACCCTGGCCGCCGACCTGCCGAGCTGGGAGATCAACCTGCGCGAGAAGCTGCGCGCGCTGTCGGACGGCTCGGGCGTGCTCGACCGCGCGATGGGCACGCTGCGCAGATTGTCGGAGGAACTCGGCGGCGGGGCCGCCGCGACCGGCGCGCCGATGCCGGCGGCACCGGCGGCGGCCGGCGGCGGCACGCTTGAAGCCCTGCTCGACATGGCGGCCATGGTTGCCCACCCGGCCGCCTCGCTCGCGATCGCGCTGATCCTGATGGCCTACCTGCTGATGCAGCGCGAGGATGTGCGCGACCGCTTCCTGCGCCTGGCCGGCATGAAGGACCTGCACCGCACCACGCGCGCCATGGCCGACGCGACCGAGCGCGTCGGTCGCTACCTGCTCATGCAGATGCTGATGAACGGCATATTCGGGCTGGGCATGGGCATCGGCCTCGCGCTGATCGGCGTGCCCAACGCGCCGCTGTGGGGCGTGCTGGCGTTCGTGCTTCGCTTCATCCCGTTCATCGGCGCCTGGATCGCGCTCGTGCTCCCGCTCGCCGTGGCCTTCGCCACCAGCCCGGGCTGGATGGCGCCGGTGCTGGTCATTGCCCTGTTCGCGGTGGTGGACGGCATCGTCACCCATGTGCTCGAACCGATGCTGTATGGGCGCAGCACCGGCATCTCGCCGCTCGCGCTGCTTATCTCCTCGGCGCTGTGGACCGTGCTGTGGGGGCCGATCGGGCTGTTGCTCGCGCCGCCGATCACCGCCTGCCTCGCCATCCTCGGGCGCCATGTGCCGGCGCTGGCGTTCCTCGAGATCCTGCTCGGCAATACCGAGGTGCTGCCCGCGCCGCTGCGCTTCTACCAGCGCTACCTGGCGGAGGACCCGGACGGCGCCGCCGAGATCGCCGAACTCCATGCCGACACACACGGCCCCGCCACCGCGCTGCGCGACCTGGTGCTGCCGGCGGTCGCCGCCCTCAGCGCCGACCAGGCGGATGGCGCGCTGTCGGCCGCCGCGGTGCGCCGCATCAGCGACGGGCTCGCGGCGATCAGCGCCGCGCTGGTGGCCGATGAACCGCTCGCCCCCGAGGCGCACGCGCTGCGCGCGCTGCCGTGGACCGGGCGCTGGCCGCGGTTGCCGCCGCGGCGGCGCGTATCCAGGGCTGGCGCCCGGCGGCCGATGGCGAGACGGCCGCCTTTGCGGTGCTGTGCCTGGCGCGCCCGGTCTCCGCGCAGCGCCTGCGCCGCGCGGTTGCGCTGGCGGGTGGAGTCGGAGGGCCATCCGTCGGCTTCGCGCTGGAGGATGCCGCCGTGGCCCAGCTGGGCACTGCCATCAGCCCCGCGCCGGTGCTGCGCAGCCTCGATGCACTGATGGCGCGCCTGCCGGGCGCGGGGACACCCGCGCCACGCAAGACGGTCGAGCGTGAAGCGCCGATCGCGCCGCCCGGGATCGCGCTGCCGGCCTGAGGCGCACGGCTTTCCGGCGGCGTCGCCGGAAGGCCGCGCCGGGAATGACAAAGGCGCCGGCCTTGCGGACCGGCGCCTATTCTACGTGTTGACCGGCTGCGTCAGGTCAGTCGGTGGCGCGTTCGATCGCGCGGCCGGCACGCTCCAGCGGGCCGCTCGGCGGATCCACCGCATCGCGCACACCCTCGGCCGCGCGGTCCACGCGCTCCCCGACGCGCTCGGCGGGGCCGTCGTCGCAGGCCACCAGCGGCACAGACAGGAGAAGCGCCGCGCAGGCGGCGCGCATCAGCGGGGTCATGATCCCTCCAAGGTCACGGTTGCCGCGCGTAAACGCGCGCAGGCGCCTCGGGTTTCATGACGACGGCACGGCACAGCCGCGTCAGGCCGCGCCGCGCAACGCCTCGGTCGGGGGAGACGCCAATGGGAAGCGGACGGACACGCTGGTGCCATCCGCCGTGGCGAACTCGACCTCGCCGCCCAGGTGGCTGGCGAAGCCGCGGATCAGTTGCATGCCCAGCCCGTCGCCCGCCTCCGCACCCTCGCCGATGCCCACGCCGTTGTCGCTGATGCGCAGCAGTGCCTCGTTGCCCTCGACGCGGAGCGAGATCGTGATGGTGCCGCGGCGGTCATCGGGGAAGGCGTGGCGCATCGAGTTGCTCACCGCCTCGGTCAGCAGCAGGGCGAGCGAGATCGATTCATCCGCGCCGAGCTCGATGTCGTCCGCATCGATGCGGATCGCCACGGGCTTGTCCCGCCCGCCGGCCAGCGCCTCGCTCAGCTGGCGCGACAATTCCTCGAGGAAGGGGCGCAGCGACATGCGCTGGAAGGTCTGGTTCATGTAGAGATGACGGTGCAGCGTCGCGAGCGCCTGGACGCGGTCGCGTGCCACGGCGAATTCCTGCCGCGCCGCCTCGTTGCGCACGCGGTCAGCCTGCAGGCTGAGCAGCGAGGCGACGATCTGGAGGTTGTTCTTCACGCGGTGATGGATCTCGGCCATCAGCAGGTCGCGCTGCTTCAGTGCGGCGGTTAGCGCCTGCTCGCGGTCCTCAAGTGCTGCGGCCGCGGCGGTCAGCGCCTGGTCGAGGTCGCGCACCTCCATCGGCACATTGCCGCCCGCCGGCGTTGCATAGGGGTGGCCCGGCACCCAGTTGCGCACGCGCTCCGCCAGCCGGCGCAGCGGTCGGGACACGCCGGCCTCGACCCCGATCAGGATCGCGGTGAGGCAGCCAAGCAGGAACAGCGAGAGTTCGATGAGCCGCCGTTCCAGCACGCCCCGCGCGGCGGCCTGGATGTCGCCGACCGGCAGGCCGACCAGCAGTTGCAGTCCCGATTCCAGCTCCTTGACCGACCAGGCATGCGCGCTGCCGTCGCGCGCGATGCCCTCGACCGTGGCGTCCTGTTGGCCGACCAGCTCGGCCAGGCGTTCGGGTACCGGCAGCGCGGAGGCCACGGCGGTGCCGATCGGCAGGATGGTGCCCTCATTGTCCAGTAGCCAGACATTGTGACGCGCGACGACCTGTGCATCGGCCGGGATGCGCAGCAGGAAATCGAGGAAGATGCTGCCGCCCACCATCGCCTGCAGGCTGCCATCCGCGGCCAGGATCGGCGCGATGCCCGGCAGCACCGCCCGCTGCGTGACCACGCCGATGGTGAACTCGCCAAGGGTGAAGGCGCGCGTGCGCTGGATGTTCGGCACATAGTCGAGGTTCGCGTAGTTCTGGCCCCGCGGCGCCGGCAGGCCGCTGCACAGCAGCACGCCCTGCGCGTCGAGCACCCAGAAATTCGAATAGCGTTGGGGCTTGAGCGCCGCGTCGCAAGCCTCGGGCCCCTGGGCGAGCAGCGCGGGGTCGGCTGCAAGGCCGGTGACCATTTCACGCAGGGCGCCGACCGCGGCGCCGTGTTGGGCGAAGGCCACGGCGCGCAGCATCAGCACGTCGTTCTGCCCCCGCGCAAGCGCGGCCTGATAGGCCGACCAGGCATTGTTGCCGGAGATGGCCGCGATGGGGATGGTCGCCGCAGCGAACAGCGCCAAAAGCCGACCGCGCACGCCGCTTCGCCACCATCCGGTGCGGCGCCGGGGGCCAGGCCGCGACGCGCCGCCTGCGGTCATTTCTTCCTGTCCTGTTCGATCAGGCGCAGCAGTTCGGGCGGGATCGGCTCGCGCGCCACATCATCGAAAATTTGATGCAGGCCACGGCGCAGCCAAACGTCGAAGGCGGCGTCCGGCACCGTCGCCTTCCCGTTCCTGGCTGGCTTGGACGGCATTGGCGCCGCCTCAGCGTCCTCGTCGTCGTCAGGCTGGCCCATCATACCCCGTGGCGACGGCGTGCCGCCGGTCCCCCGCGGGCATGCTACGCGCAGCGGCGCGGCCGGCGCCAGTGCGCAAGGCGGGGGCCTTGCCGGTGCTGCCGCCGCCCGGTTCGCCCATCAGTCGCGCCTCGAGCGCACGGCGTGCGCGGAACACCCTGCACTTCGCCGTGCCGACCGCGCAGCCGGTCGCGGCGGCCACTTCCTCGTAGGACATGCCCTGGACCGCCACCATCACCAGCGCGATCCGCTGGTCCTCCGGCAGCCGCGCCATCTCGCGCCGAAGTTCGCCCAGCGCGATGTTGTCTTCCTGGTTGCCGCTGCGCGCGAAGGCGTCGGCCGGCGCATCGTCCATCTCGACGGTTTCGCGGCGGCGGCGGCGGTCGGAGATGAAGCGGTTGCGCAGGATGCGGTAGACCCAGGCCCCCAGATGCGTGCCGGGCGTGAAGCTCGCCTGGGCGGCGAGGGCGTTGGCGATGGCGGCCTGCACCAGGTCATCCGCCTCGGTGCGGTTGCGCGTCAGGGACAGTGCCTGGACCCGCAGCTTGGGCAGCAGCGCCACAAGCTCGTCGTGGAAGCAGAACCTGGCGCCGCTCGCGCCGATGACGGGGACGGTGTCGATGGTGGTGCTCATGATGGTCAAACGCGCCGGCGCGGCGTTCGGTTGCCTCGGAATGATGCGTTTTCCACAATACTGCCATGCTTCCTGCGCATGCAACCCGGCGCGCCCGGCGTCGTTACGGGCGTCATGCAGGTTTCCGGAACCGCCCCCGGCCCCATCGGCCTAGGCGCGCGGCCCCAGCCGGCGCGCCAGGGCGACCCGCGCGCGCGACACGCGCGCCTTCAGCGTACCCTCGGGCAGGCCGGTCACGGCAGCGGCCTCGGCCACCGTGAATTCCAGCGCGGCCACCAGCAGGATCGCCTCGCGCAGCGGTGCCGGCAGCTCGGCAATGGCCCGACCGAGTTCGCCAAGCTCCGTCACGCCCGGCTGCGTGGGCAACTGCGCAGCGTGCGGATCGATCGCGCCCAGCGCCCGCCGCTCGGTTCCGCTGCGCCGTGCCTGGTCCAGGAATGCATTGCGCAGGATCCGGAACAACCAGGCGCGCAGGTCGGTCCCGTCCTGCCACATCGCCTCGTGTTCCAGCGCGCGCAGCAGCGCCTCCTGCACCAGGTCGTCGGCGCGGCTGGCATCGCGAGCGAGGAAGCGCGCGAAGCCCCGCAGCTGCGGCGTCAGCTCGGCGATCGCATCCTGGAACCGGAAGCGTGCACCCTTCCCGCTGTGCTTCACACAATCGCCCGGCGCGACGCTTCCATATCGGTCATAATGCTCCCCTTGCAGCAGGTGCCAAGATGAACGCTTTCAACCAGACCGAGTTGCTGCGCGCGTTGCCCTATGCGCGCCGTTTCGCCCGCGCCGTGACCGGTGAGCGCGACAGCGGCGACGCGCTGGTGGCGCAGGTGCTCGGCGGACAGCTGCCCGACCTGCCGCCGCGCCTGGCGCTCTATGCCGCGATCGCGCAGGCGGCACCGGTGGCGCGGGCGCAGGCCGGGCTGCCGCAGACGCAGCGCCAGCTCCTGTTGCTGACCGCGCTCGAGGATCTTTCCCTGCCCGATGCCGCCCGCGTGCTGGGATTGAGCACCGAGGCCGTCGCCGCCGAGATCGAGGCTGCCCGCACCGCCCTGCGCGCCGTGACCGCCACGGACATCCTGGTGATCGAGGACGAGCCGATCATCGCGCTCGACGTCAAGCGGCTCGTGGAGGCCTGCGGCCATCGCGTGGTCGGGCTGGCGGCGAGCGAGGCCGATGCGGTGCGCATGGCCGCCGATAAGAAGCCAGGGCTGATCCTGGCCGACATCAACCTCGGCCGTGGCGGCGATGGCAGCACGGCGGTGGCGCAGATCCAGCGGGCCATGAGCGTCCCGGTGATCTTCGTGACCGCCTATCCCGAACGCCTGCTGACCGCCGAGGGGCTCGAACCCGCCTTCGTGATCAGCAAGCCGTTCGAGCCGCTGGCGCTGGCGATCGCGACCTACCAGGCCGTGCATGGCGGCCGCGCGCCGCCCGTCTGAACCGCCCACGCCGCAACCGAAGACGGCTTGCGGCGTTTTCCCCGCAGCACCCGTCACCCTGGCGGGCGCAGCACGGGAGAAGCCAATGAACAGCGATCAGATCAGCGGCAACTGGAAGCAGCTCACCGGCAAGGTGAAGGAGCAGTGGGGCAAGCTGACCGACGACGACATGACGACCGTCGAAGGCCAGCGCGACCAGCTGGTTGGCCGCATCCAGGAGCGCTACGGCATCGCCAAGGAGCAGGCGGAGGAGCAGGTGGCGCGCTGGGAGAAGTCCCTCTGAACAATGGCCCTTCGGGCTGAACGAGGCACCACGCCGCCGGGGCGACCCGGCGGCGTTCTGCTGGGCGGGCGCGCCCGTCCAACATTGATTCACCTTACGACCTGACTGTCATCGCAACTTTCGGGATCGCGGATCGTTGATGCGGCAGGACCCGCCCCGGAGAACGCCCATGCTCTACTGGACCCTGATTTTCCTCGTGGTCGCGATCGTTGCCGGCGTGCTGGGTTTCGGCGGCATCGCCACGGCCGCGAGCGGCATCGCGAAGGTCCTGTTCGTGGTCTTCCTGGTGCTGTTCCTCATCTCGCTCATCGCCGGGCGCGGCTTCGCGGCCTGAAACCCGCGAACCGCTGCCGGCGCGCGCCGGCCCTGCATTGCCCCCTGCGGGGCCGGCGCCCCTTTTCCTGACGCGAGACCGTGATGGCCGACACGCCAACCGACGACGCGGCGTCCGCAGCACCCCCTGCGACGCCCGACATGCGCGCCTTCCGGCGCTGGGTGCGCGAATGGCTGACCGCACCGGACCGCGGCAAGGCGCGGTTGCTGATCGCCGGGGTGGTGCTGTTCACGCTGGTCCAGGTGCTGGTGCAGATCCGCTTCAACACCTGGAACCGCGACTTCTTCGACGCGCTGGACAAGCGCGATGCCGTGGCCTTCCAGAAGCAGATCCTGGTCTTCCTCGCGCTGGCCGCCGCATCGATGGGTGCCGCGGTCTACCAGCTCTATCTCAAGCAGTTGCTCCAGCTGAGCTGGCGCGAATGGCTGACCGGGCGGATGATCGGCCGCTGGCTGCATGAGGGCCGGCACTACCAGCTCGAGGCCGGCGCCGCCGAGGCCGACAACCCCGACCAGCGCATCGCCGAGGATGTGCGCGTCGCCACCGAGCTCGCGGTCGAATTCTCGGTCGGGCTGCTGATCTCGGTCAGCATGCTTGTCGCCTTCGTGGGCATCCTGTGGTCGCTGTCGGGGCCGCTGCATGTCGTGCTGATGGGCACCACGCTGGACATCCCGGGCTACATGGTGTGGGCGGCGGTGCTGTATGCGCTGGTCGGGTCGGGCCTGACCTGGCTGGTGGGTCGCCCGATGGTCGGCATCAATGTGCGCCGCACGACGGCGGAGGCGGATTTCCGCTTCGGCCTGACCCGCGCGCGCGAAAGCGGCGAGAGCATCGCGCTGATCCGCGGCGAACCGGACGAGCGCCGCGGCCTCACATCGCTGTTCGGCCAGGTGCGCGGCACCATGCGCGACCTGATGCGCAGCCAGCGCAACCTGATGTGGCTGACCAGCGCCTATGGCACGCTGGCGATGATCTTCCCCACCGTGGTCGCCTCGCCGGCGTATTTCTCCGGTGCCATGTCGCTGGGCGGGCTGATGCAGGTGGGCGCGGCCTTCGGCCAGGTGCAGGGGGCGCTCAACTGGTTCGTCGACAGCTTCCCGCGTATCGCCGAATGGCGCAGCGCGGTGTCGCGCCTCGCGGCCTTCCAGGACGCACTGGATGATCTCGACCAGCTCGCCACCGACCCCGCGCAGGCCACCATCACGATCCAGGAAACCGCGGAGGGCGAGGATGAAAAGCTGGTGCTCGACGCGCTGGAGATCGCCTTCTCCGACGGCACCACGGTGATCCAGGGCGCCTCGGCCACCATCGAGCCGGGCGAGCGCGTGCTCATCAAGGGTGAGTCCGGCACCGGCAAATCGACGCTGTTCCGCGCCATCGGCGGGCTGTGGCCCTGGGGCGGCGGGCACATCACCACGCCGCCGCGGCAATGGATCGCGTTCCTGCCGCAGCGGCCCTACCTGCCCCTGGGCCCGCTCGGCTCGGTGCTCAACTATCCACTGCCCGCCGACGCCTTCGACGAGGCGGCGCAGCGCGACGCGCTGGAGAAGGTGGGGCTCGGCGCGCTGGGCGACCGCCTGGCGGATGAGGAACGCTGGGACCGCGTGCTGTCGCTCGGCGAACAGCAGCGACTCGCCTTCGCGCGGCTGCTGCTGCAGAAGCCGCGCTGGATTTTCCTCGACGAAGCGACCGCCGCGCTGGATGAGGCGAACCAGGACGCCATGATGACGCTGCTGATCGAGGCGCTGCCCGATGTTGCGCTGATCTCGATCGGCCACCGCCCGGGGCTCGAAGCCTTCCACACGCGCACGCTCACGCTGGAGAAGGCCGAGGGCGGCGCGCGATTCAAGCGCGCCGCGCCGCGCAAGGTCAGCGAGCGCACGCGGCTGCGGCGACTGCGCGGGACGGGCGCCCGAGTCCCAGTCTGAGACACCGGTCGCGGACGCGCCGTCAGGCGAAGTCCGAACCGGCAGCGACCTGTCCCCGCATGCGACCGCCGGGGGTGGCCGTGTAGGGAGCAGGCCAGTGCCGGCAATCCCAAACGGTCGCACCGCGCCGCGTGCGGAAGGCGGCGCGCGTCATGACAGCGCCTGGCGTTCTCGGCGTCGCCCACGCGGCAGGGATACGGCACCACATGACAACCTGGCGCTGTCAGGCGACGACCGTTTCCGCCGCCCGCCAGGTGGTGCCCTCTGCGACGCGCAGCGATGTGCGGACCGCGGTGCCGTCGATCTCGACCAGCATCCAGCTGTTCAGCTGGCCCTTGGTGCGGTGCGACAGCGTGCTGCCGGCCAGGATGATCGGCGGCACCGTGGCCACGCGGTCGACCCGGTGCAGATGCCCCGACAGGACCGCTGCAACCCCTGCCTGCGCCAGCGATGCCAGGGCCGCATCGGCGCCGATCGGCACCGCGCGCCCGGTCTCCCATGGCGGATGGCATAGCGGGTGGTGCGCCACCACCACCAGCACGCGCCCGGCGCAGGCGCGCATCCGCATCTCGAGCCGCATGCGCCGGGCGGACGAGACGCCGCCCGCCGACCAGTCCAGATGCGCCTGCGCGCGCCGCACGGTGTCGAGCCCGATCAGCGCCACACCCGGCAACAGCAAGGTCGGTTCGGTGGCGGCGCTGATGTAGCGCCGCCACCGGCCGCGCGGATCGGTCATGCGTTCCAGCAGCGCGGTGCCCGGGATGTCGTGGTTGCCCGGTACGGCGAGGAACGGCACCGGCAGGGCTTCGAGGAAGGCCGCCGCCTGCGCGAATTCCACCGGATCCGCGCGCTGCGTCAGGTCGCCGCTGATCGCCACCGCATCGGGCGCCAGGGCCGCGATGTCGGCCATCAGCGGTGCGACCAGTTCGGGCAGGTGGGCACCGAAATGCAGGTCCGACAGATGCGCGATGCGGATCACGACCCGGCCTGGCGTTCGCCGGCCGGGCGCAGCACGCGCAGCCCGTCCGGCCGCAGCCGGATGCGCAGCGGCGCGGCCATCAGGTGCAGTTCGCCATCCAGCGTCACGCGCAGGTGCCCGGCGCTGCCGCGGACCGCCAGCCGTGCCCGTTCGCAGGACACCACCGCGGACGCGGCACCGAGCCGCCCGCGGACCCAGCACCAGGCCTGCCCGATCGTCCCGACAAGACCGCGCCGGCGCACGGCCTCGATGCGCAGCAGCGGCGCGGTGTCCAGCGCCGGCACGGTCACCACCACCACGTCGGCGCGGTGCGGCCCGTCGTCGCAGCGCAGCCGCACCGACCGGCCGGGCCGGCGCAGCGCCAGGCGAATGGCGGCGTGCAGCAGCGGCAGCCAGCCCAGGATACCGGCGCCCCGCTGCATTTCCCGGAAGCGCACCAGGCGGGAGGTCCGCCCGATCACCGCCTGGTACAGGAAGGGCTCGCCATTCGCCTCGGCCATCGGAAGCCGGTCCACCGCCGCCCCGGCAAGGCTGCGCGCCGCCGCCTCGGGCTCCGGCGGCAGGCCGAGCCGGGCGGCCAGCCGGTTCATCGTGCCACCCGGCAGCACCGCGAGCACGGCACCGCTTGCGGCAATGCGCCCGGCGGCCGCGCGCAGCGTGCCATCGCCACCGGCGACGAAGATGACCGCCGGCTGCAGCGCGAGCGCCGCGTCGAGTTGCGCGTCGACCGGCAGGTCGGGCTGCGGTGGCACCACCAGGTGGTAGCCCGCTTCCGCTAGGATGGCCGCCAGGCGTCCGGCGGGATCGGGCATGGCCGCGATGGTCCCGGCGGAGCCGTTCAGGATGAGGGCGGCACGCTCGCCGACGGCGCGCGCGCGCGCGTCAGGGACAGGCTGTTCGACGGTCTCCGGCATGCCGCGCGTAACGCGCGCAGGCGCCAGGGGTTGCGGTCACCCAGCGCGATGCCTGCGGGGCTGTCGGCGTGACCGGCAGAGACTGCGCCATGACGCGCATTCCGGAGCCCGGAACCGGCCCGCCGTGGGTGCGCTGGCGAGGGACCGGCCCGGTGCCCGCATCGCCGGACGGTCGCTCAGGCCTCGCCGACGCAGTCCAGCATCGAGGCCGCCAGGGCCTCCGCCGGCGCCTTGCCGCCCCACAGCACGAACTGGAAGGCGGGGAAGAAGCGCTCGCATTCGGTGATGGCGATATCCACCATGTCCTCAAGGCTCTCGGCACTGGCGGATGGTGACCCGCGCAGCAGCACCGAATGGCGGAAAACCGGCACGCCGTCCTCGACCTCGATGCCGAAATGGCCGATCCACAGGCGGTCATTCGCCAGGGCCAGCAATTCGTACAGCTTGTCGCGGCGGTCCGCCGGCACCTTCAGGTCGAAGGCGCAGGTGAAGGCCATGGCGCTGATCTCATGCGACCAGGAGAAATGCAGGCCGTAGTCGCACCATTTTCCCGGCGCCTCGGCGGCCATCTCGCCATCCGAACGGCGCTCGAAAGCCCATTCATTGGCGGCGATGATCTGTTCGAGGATATCGAGGGGATTCGAAGCGCGTTCGCGCTCAATCTGGAGAGAGGCGGACATTGCGGCACCTCCTTGCACGAGGCTGCCGCCCGAGGCACCCACAAGATATGGTGGGCGAATCGGGCGACCGGATACGAGAGGCAGACTACGCAGACGCGGAATCGCGTCGCAAGCCCGCATCGGTTGCAATCAATTCTTCAGGTTTCGGTTGAGGGCCTGCCGCCAGCCTCAAGCACGGCAAGCCGCTGTTGCAGGGCTTCGACCCGGGCCTCCAGCGATTCCGCCTGTTCGCGGGCGCGGCGGGCCACTTCCATGGCGGCGTCCAGCTCCTCCCGCTTGACCAGGTCCAGGTGCCGGACCACCGCCTCGGCCTGGGACTTGGCCATGGCCTCGGCCTCGTTGCGCAGCCCGGCGAGGACCGAGAAGGCGCCCCCGGCCATCCCGGCCAGGTCGTCCATGAATTTTCCGCGGCTGCCATCGCCTGCCATGGTGGTCTCCTGTTCGGCCGCTGTATTGCCGGGCCGTCCCGCGGGGGCCTATACCGCCGCCGCCCCACCCTCAAGGGCCGCGTTGGAACAGGGCGGATCATGCATATCGTCACAGGCGGCGCCGGATTCATCGGCTCCAACCTGGTCGCGGCGCTTTGCGCCGATGGACAGGAAGTGGTGGTGGTGGACCGGCTGCGCCAGGGCCTGAAGTGGCGGAACCTGGCCAAGCACGCCATCGCCGGCATCGTCGAACCGGATGACCTGCCCGCCTTCCTGGCGCGCAAGCCGCCGGTGCGGTCGATGTTCCACATGGGCGCCATCAGCGCGACCACCGAGACCGATGGCGACCTGGTGGCGCGCACCAACATCGCCCTGCCGCAGAGGCTGTGGGACTGGTGCGCGCGCGCCGGCGTGCCGTTCATCTATGCGTCCTCGGCCGCGACCTATGGCGATGGCTCGCTCGGCTTCGACGACGACCTGTCGGCGGCGGCGCTGGCGCGGCTGCGGCCGCTGAACCTGTATGGCTGGTCGAAGCTGGCCTTCGACCGCCGCGTGGCGCAGATGCTGGCAACGGGCGCGCCGCGCCCGCCGCACTGGGCCGGGCTGCGCTTCTTCAACGTCTATGGGCCGAACGAGCATCACAAGGGGCGCATGGCCAGCGTGGTCCTGCACAAGTTCAGCCAGATCATGCGCGGCGAGGCCGCCACGCTGTTCGCCTCCGACCGCGAAGGCATCGCCGATGGCGCGCAGCGCCGCGACTTCGTGCATGTGAACGACTGCGTGGCCGCGATGGTCTGGCTGTCGCGCAACCCGCAGGCCTCGGGGCTGTTCAACATCGGGTCGGGCACCGCGCGGACGTTTCTCGACCTGACCCGCGCGATCTACGCGGCACTCGGGCGCAACGACGACATCCGCTTCATCCCGATGCCCGAGGATCTGCGCGGCAAGTACCAGTATTTCACCGAGGCCCGCATGGAGCGCCTGCGCGCCGCCGGCTTCGCCCACAAGCCCACCAGCATCGAGGACGGCGTGCGATCCACCGTCCGCGACGTGCTGATGAACGCCGAGGACCCTTTCGCCTGATGCTCCTCGCCATTCCCTTCCCGATCATCGACCCCGTGCTGGTGGAGATCGGCCCCTTCGCCATCCGCTGGTACGCGCTGGCGTACATCGCCGGCATCCTGCTGGGCTGGCGGCTGGCGCGCGTGCTGGTGCAGCGGCCCCCGGTGGTCGCGACGACCGAGCAGGTGGACGACTTCGTCACCTGGGTCACGCTCGGCATCATCCTGGGCGGGCGGCTCGGCTACGTGATGTTCTATCGCCCCGGCTACTACGTCACGGCGCCGTGGGAGGCGCTGTACGTCTGGCAGGGCGGCATGTCCTTCCATGGCGGCGCGCTGGGCGTGATCATCGCCGCCTGGCTGTTCAGCCGGCGCAACGGCATCGACTGGGTGGCCTTCGCCGACCGGGTGGTCTGCGTGGTGCCGATCGGCCTGTTCCTCGGGCGGCTGGCCAACTTCATCAACGGCGAGCTGTGGGGCCGGATCGCGCCGGACGTGCCCTGGGCCATGGTCTTCCCGACCGGCGGGCCCGAGCCGCGGCATCCGTCGCAGCTGTATCAGGCGTTCCTGGAAGGCGCCTGCCTGTTTGCGGTGCTGATGCTGCTGGCGCGCAGCGAACGCATCCGCGCGCGGCCAGGCATCCTGTCCGGCGTCTTCCTTGCCGGCTACGGCGTGGCGCGCGTCATCGGCGAGTTGTTCCGCCAGCCCGACGCACATCTGGGCTTCCTGTTCGCCGGCGCGACGATGGGGCAGATGCTGTCGGTGCCGATGATCCTGGTCGGCGCCTGGCTGATTTTACGGGCGAAGGAGCGCCATGGCTGACGAGACGAACACGCCGCCGCGCGCGGCCCGCGGCGGCGCGATGGCGGAAGGGGCGGTGCGCGACCGGCCCGACGCGGCGCCTGCGGCCCAGCCGGAACGACCCGTCCCGGTATCTGCGGCCGCGCCGGAACGGCTCGATGCAGCGTCTGCGTCCTCGCCGGAACGGCTCGATGCTGTATCTGCGGTCCCGCCTGAGCGGCTCGACCGCTTCATGCGTCGCGCCGCCTCGGCCTATTACGCGGGGCGCGAGCCCTTCGGCGCCGGCGGCGACTTCACCACCGCGCCCGAGATGACCCAGGCCTTCGGCGAATGCATCGGCCTGTGGGCGGCGATCGCCTGGCAGGCGATGGGCCGGCCCGACCCGGTCGAACTCGGCCCCGGCCGCGGCACGCTGATGGCCGACGCGCTGCGCGCGGTGGCCGAGATGGCGCCCGGCTTCCGCGCCGCGCTGCGCGTCCACCTGGTCGAGACCTCCCCGCGCCTGCGGGAAGTGCAGGCCGACCGCCTCGGAACCGCGGTGCGCGCCTGGCACGACGACCTCGGCGCGCTGCCGGCAGGCCCGGCCATCGTGATCGCCAATGAATTCCTCGATGCCCTGCCGATCCGGCAATTTATCCGCCGCGGCGGCGGCTGGATGGAACGCTTCGTCACCGATGGCGGCTTCACCGAATCGCCGGCCCGCGACGCCCCCGCCCTGCCGCCGGACGCCCCCGAGGGCGCGGTGCAGGAGGTGAACGAGGCCGCGCTGGCCATCCGCGTGGCGACCCAGGGCGGCGTCGCGCTGTTCATCGACTACGGCCCCGGCGCGGGCGGCCTCGGTGACAGCCTGCAGGCCATCGCCGCCCATGGCCGGGCCGATCCTCTCGGCCCGCCGGGCGAGGCCGACATCACCGCCCATGTCGATTTCGCCGCGCTGGGCGCGGCCGCGCAGGCCGCCGGTGCCGCGGTCCAGGGGCCGATGCCCCAGGGCGTTTTCCTGGCGCGGCTGGGGCTGTTCAGCCGCGCCGCGATCCTGGCGCGGATGGACCCCGCCCATGCCGCGCGCCACCTGGCCGCCGCGCAACGCCTCGCCGCGCCCGAGCACATGGGGCGGCTGTTCAAGGCGGTCTGCCTCTGCCATCCCGACCTGCCGCCGCTGCCCGGATTCGAGGATCCCTGATGGCCGAAGCCGTCACCGCCGACACGCTCGCCGCCCAGCCGGGCCTTTTGCACGGGTTCTTCACCCGGCGCGGCGGCGTGTCGGGCGGTGCCTTCGCGGCGCTGAATTGCTCGCTGTCGGGCCGCGACGACCCCGATGCGGTGCGCGAGAACCGGCGCCGCGCGGCTGGATCCCTCGGCCTGCCGGGGTCGGCACTGGTCGGGCTGACGCAGGTGCATGGCGATGCGGTGGCGGTGCTGCATGCCCCCTGGCCGGAGGACCGCCGGCCCCATGCCGATGCCGTGGTCACGCGCCGGGCGGGCATGGCGCTCGGCATCGTCACCGCGGATTGCGCGCCGGTGCTGTTCGCCGACCCGGCCGCAGGGGTGATCGGCGCCGCGCATGCCGGCTGGCGCGGCGCGGTGGGCGGCGTGCTGGAAGCCACCATCGACGCCATGGTCCGGATCGGCGCGCAACGCGGGCGCATCATTGCCGCGGTCGGGCCCTGCATCCGCCAGCCCTCCTATGAAGTGGCGGCCGACCTGCGCGACGCGGTGCTGGCGCGCGACGCCGGCGATGCCCACTTCTTCGCGGAGGGCGCGCGCGCGGATCGCTGGCAGTTCGACCTGGCCGGGTATTGCGCGGCGCGCCTGGTCGCAGCCGGCATTGCCGCCGAGATCACGCCGCAGGACACCTTGGCGGACGAGGCGCGTTTCTTCAGCCATCGCCGCAATACCCTGGCCGGCGGCGGGCCGATCGGGCACCAGCTCTCGGCCATCGCGCTGACGGCGTGACGGCGCCCTTTGCAAGCGTGACCGCCGGAGCAATAAGGACGCCATGCCCTATGTGTTCATGTTCGCCGCGATGCTGATGCTGACCATGCTGGTGGCCTGCGTGGTGGTGGTGTGAGGGTGCGCCGCTTCGCCGCGCCGATCCTGCTGCTGGCGCTGTTGGGTGCCTGCGGCGACCTGCCGCAGCCCTTCCGCGGCAATCCTGGCGGCAATGCCGGCGCGCTGGCGGCGCCGCCGGCCTATCGCCTGGTCATCGCACCGCCCACGGCCGCGCTGTTGAGCGATGCCCAGGCGCGCGGCTTCGCCGAGGCACTGTCCGCCGCCTTGCTCGTTGCGGAAGTGCCGGCCGCGTCCGACACCCCCCTGCCGCTCGACTGGCGCCTCGCGGTCGAAGCGCAGACCGCCAATGGCTGGGTGGTGCCGCGCTACCGCCTGACGGACCCGGACGGCCAGGCGCAGGGCACTGCGGATGGCGCCCGCATCGCGGCGCGCGACTGGTCCGATGCCAGCCCCGAGGTGCTGCGCCGCGCCGCACGCGATGCCGCCCCGCGCATCGCCGACCTGCTGCTGCGCGCCGAGGCCGCCCGCAAGGGCACCGACCCCGCCGCGCTGGCGGTGACCGGCCCGCCGCGCATCTACGTGCCGATGGTCCGCGGCGCCCCCGGCGACGGCAACCAGGCGCTGACCGCCCGCCTGCGGGAGGTGCTGGGCCAACAGGGCATGCTGGTGCAGGAGACCACCCAGGGTGCGCGCTTCGCCGTGACCGGCCAGGTGGCGGTGGTCGACCAGCCGGGCACGCGTACCCAACGGGTCGAGCTGCTCTGGACCGTCTCGCGCAACGATGGCGAAGACCTGGGCCGCGTGCTGCAACTGAACGAGGTGCCGGCCGGCGTGCTGGCGCGGTTCTGGGGCGACGTGGCCTTCGCCGCGGCGACCGAGGCGGCAGGCGGCGTGCGCACCGTCGTCGCCAATGCCGGCGGCTTCCCGGCGCAGCCCGGCGCGGCGCCGGCCGGCCAGGCGCCGCAGCCGGGGCAGGGCCTGGCGATGCCGCGGAACCCCGGCGCGCTGCCGCCGCCGCGGCCGGCGCCGTAGGGCGCGGCCCGGCCTCCGGGCACGAAAAAGGGCGGCCACCCCGTCCGGGATGCCGCCCTTGTGCCTGCCCGCGGGCAGGGTGGCGTCAGGCCGCCTTCTTGGCCTGGGCGCGTTCGATCCGGCGCTTCAGCAGGCGCGCCTCGTCCGGCAGGCGCCGGTCCGGCGTGCCGAGCAGGAAGGCGTCGAGCCCGCCATTGTGCTCGATGGTGCGGATGCCGTTGGTCGACAGGCGCATCTTGATCTGCGATGCGAGCACGTCGGACCAGAACGAGGTTTCCTGCAGGTTGGGCAGGAAGCGCCGGCGGGTCTTGTTGTTGGCGTGGCTGACGTTGTTGCCCGTCAGGACGCCCTTGCCGGTGATGCCGCAGCGGCGGGCCATGGTGAAATTCCCGAAACGATCAGGGCGCGGGCGTAGACCCCGCGCGCCGGTGGAAGACGATGAAGGCGCGCTGTGTGGCCCAGCCGCGGAGCGGCGTCAAGCGTGGGACCGCGGAGCGGCGTCAAGCATGGGACCGCGGAGCGGCGTCAAGCGTAGGGGCGCGGAGCGGCGTCAAGCGTAGGGCCGCGGAGCGGCGTCACGCCTAGGAACCGCGCACCGACTGCAAGCGTGGCTGCGCGCAGCCGCGTCACGCCTGCGACTTGGGCGGCGGCGCTTCCCGCGCCTCGGCCAGCTCGCCGGCTTCGACCGACGCAAGCGCGTTGCGCAGCACGCCGGCCACCGCGCGGTCGTCCATGGTGCGTGCGAGGAGGCCGAGCGCCCCGCCCAGCAGCGCCGAGGC
>LNEW01000059.1 GCA_001464375.1 Rhodospirillales bacterium Ga0074136
GAATGCGAAGCGGGTGGCGACGCGGCCAGCCACGCCGACCACACCCCCCGTGCCATCCTTGCGTCCACGCTTTCTTCACCCCTCGCACGCGACAGTGCCGCTTCGACGAGGCCCCGGGCGACACGATCGCCAGGGTCCCGACCGGCCAGCGGAGGACGACAGCGCGCGATGGACGGGATGGCGGAAGCCGGCGGCGCGACGAAGCCTCACAAGCCCCCTGGCCGTGGCCAGCTGGCGGCGGCCGCGCTCGAAACCCTGCCCGATGGCGTGGTCAGCTTCGACCCGGACCTGCGGGTCGGCCTGGTCAGCGGCCGGGCGGCCGCGCTGCTCGGACTGCAGCGTACCGCGCGCAACGCGCAGGGCATCTCCGACCTGCTGGACGCGAGCCCGCGGCTCGACCGCGAGGCGGTGACCGTGCTCGCCGGCGCCTGCCTGACCGCGACACTGCCCGATGGCGAGCCCGAGGCGGATCTCCGCCTGGCCGGCGCACCGGGCCTGCGCTTCGGCATCCGCCGCGCCACGGTCGGCACCTGGGTGCTCGCCATCACGCCCGAGACCGTGCTGGCCGGCGGCGGTGGCATCGACCCGCTGACCGGCCTGTCCGACCGCGCCATGTTCGAGGCGCGCCTCGCCGCGGCGCTCGACCGCCCGGCGCGTCGCCGTGGCGGCTGCGGGGTGCTGCTGGTGGACCTCGAAGGCATCCGCGCCGTCAACCAGGTGCTCGGCCACGCGATCGGGGAAGACCTGCTGCGCGCCGCCGCGCGCCGGCTGCAGGCCGCGGTGCGCGATGGCGACCTGGTGGCGCGCATGGCCGGGGAGGAATTCGCCGTCCTGCAGGGCGAGGTCACCGACGCGGGCCAGGCCGCCGCCCTCGCGGCGCGGCTGGTTGACCTGCTCGGCCGCGCCTACCTGATCGCCGGCGAGACGGTGGTGGTCACGCCGCGCATCGGCATCGCTCTCGCACCCGCCGATGGCGCCGAGGCGGCGCTGCTGGTGCGCCGCGCCGCCATGGCCCGTCACGAGGCTCCCGCCGAGGGCCACGGCACCTGGCGCCGCTTCAGCCCCGAGATGGATGTCCGCTGGCAGGAGGCGCGGCTGATGGAAGCGGCACTCCGCCGCGCCGTCGCCGAGGGCGAGTTCGAACTCCACTACCAGCCCCAGGTGACGCTGCCCGAGGGCATCGTCACGGGGTTCGAGGCGCTGATCCGCTGGCGCCACCCCGAACGCGGCCTGCTGGCCCCGGCGGCCTTCCTGCCGATGGCCGAACGGCTGGGCCTGATGCGGCGCATCGGCGTGTGGGTGCTGCGCGAGGCCTGCGAGGCCGCGATGCGCTGGCCGGCCCCGCTGAGCGTCGCGGTCAACCTGGCCCCGGCGCAATTCGAGGACGGGCGCCTGCCCGAGACCGTCGCCGCGCTGCTGAAGGAATGCGGGCTGCCCGCGCATCGCCTGGAACTCGAAGTCACCGAGACGGTGCTACTGGCCACGGGCGATGCCGCGCTGGCCCAGCTTCTGGCCCTGCGCGAAGCCGGGGTGCGCATCGCCATGGATGATTTCGGCACCGGCCATTCGTCCCTGACCCAGCTGCGGGTGTTTCCCTTCGACCGACTGAAGATCGACCGGTCCTTCGTGAAGGACCTGCCGCTGGGCGGCGATGCACCGGCGATCGTGCGGGCGGTGGCGGGGCTTGGCCGCAGCCTGGGCATTGCCGTCATTGCCGAGGGCGTGGAGACGGAAGCGCAGTTGCGCGAATTGCTGGCGGAGGGCTGCGAGGCCGCGCAGGGCTACCTGTTCGGCCGCCCCGTCCCGGAATCCCAGATGCCGGCGCTGATCGACCAGTTGCGCGCACCCGCGCTCACCTGACCGGCGCGGGTCCGATCAACGGCCTTGCAGCGCACGAGGCACGCGACGGGCGCCGCCGGTTATCCAACACCCCGGATGCGGCCCGCCCGGCGCGTGAGGGCACGGCCGAGCGGAGGGCGGCGGTCAAGGACCTCCACCGTCGGCGTCAGTGTGGAATGGCGCCGATTTCCGCCTCGCGCGTGCGCAGCGCGGCCAGCACCTGCGGGTCGAACTGCGCGGGCGCGATGCGATCGTCGCCGGTGAACAGCGCCGCCAGCGCCGCCTGGTGGTCCAGCGGGCCCTTGTAGGGGCGGTCCGACCGCAGCGCGTCGTAGACATCCGCGACCGCGACCAGGCGCGCCGCCAGCGGGATGTCCTCGCCGGCAAGCCCGGCAGGATAGCCGCTGCCGTCCCAGCGCTCGTGATGGTTCAGCGCGATTGTCGCCGCCAGTTGCATCCAGGGCGCGCGGGCATGGGCCAGGATGCTCGCGCCGAGCACGGTATGGCGTTCCATCACGCGCCGCGCTGCAGGGTTGAGCACGTGGCTGTGGCCGAGCACGCCCTCGGGCAGCGCCATCTTGCCGATATCGTGCAGCACCGCGGCACGCCGCAGCATGTCGCGCTGCGTCGCATCGATGCCGAGCGATTCCGCCAGGATGGCTGCAATGAGCCCGACCCGCACGGGATGGTCGCGCCCCTCCGGGTCGATCGCCACGGCGCGCGACACCAGGCCTTCCAGCGCCTCGTCATGCGCGGCGCACAGGCAATCCCCGGCCAAGGCATCCGCGGGCACGCCGCGCCGGCCGCATTGCGGGCAGGCCGCTGTCCGGTCCGGCGTGATGAGGGTGACGGCGTTCATGCTGGGGTGATTTGACTCGTTACGGCCGTTGAGGGGGGACGATAGGCCCGAATCATGTCTCGGAAAAAGACAATGAATCAGGAAATGGCACGTGCCGGGCGGTGGATGATTCGGTCGGCACCAGCACCACGGCCGCGGCCTGGGCGGCAATGCCTTCGCCACGGCCGGGGAAGCCGAGGCGCTCGGTGGTGGTTGCCTTCACCGAGATCGCGCCGATCGGCACGCCGAGCAATTCGGCCAGGCGCGCGCGCATCGCCGGCGCATGGGGCGTGATCCGCGGGCGTTCGCAGATCAGCGTGACATCGGCGTTGGCGAGGACGCCGCCGCGCGCGGCGATGCGCCCCGCCGCGTGGCGCAGGAAGCGCGCGCTGTCGGCATCCTTCCACTGCGCCTCGCTGGGCGGGAACCAACGGCCGATATCGCCTTCCGCCAACGCACCATAGATCGCGTCGCACAGGGCATGGATGCCGACATCGGCGTCGGAATGGCCCGACAGGCCGAGCGGGTGCGGCACGGTGATCCCGCACAGCACCAGCGGCCGACCCTCCACCAGGCGGTGCACGTCGAAGCCGGTGCCCATGCGCGGGCTCAACTGGGCGGACAGGGTGGCTTCCACGCGAACGAGGTCCTCGGGCCAGGTGATCTTGATGCTGTGTTCGCTGCCGGGCACCAGCGCCACCGGCAGGCCGGCAGCCTCCAGCAACGCGGCATCATCGGTGGCGGTTGCGTCGCCGGCGCGATGCGCGGCGAGCAGGACGCCAAAATGGAAGGCCTGCGGGGTCTGGGCGTGGAACAGGCCCTCGCGCGGGACGGTGTGCAGGATGCGCCCGTCGGCGCCGCGCTTGAGCGTATCGGTCACCGGCTGGGCGGGGATGGCGCCGGGGGCGGCGGCCAGCGCGTCGCGCAGGGCGGCGATGGTGCCAGGCGGGATCACCGGGCGGGCGGCGTCATGCACCAGCACGATGGCCGGCGGGTCGGCGGCCAGCGCCTCGAGCCCCGCGCGCACGCTTGCGGCCCGCGTGGCGCCACCCGGCACCGGGGCCAACACGGGTAGCCCTTCGAGCAGGCCGGCGACGTGCGCTTCCTCGCCCGCGGCCACCACCGGCAGCAGGCGGCCCACGAGGCCCTCGCGCAGCAGCGCCTCGGCCGCGTGGCGGATCACCGGGCGGCCGAGCAGGGGCAGGTACTGCTTCGGCACCGGCGCACCGAAGCGCTGGCCGGTGCCGGCGGCCATCAGCAGGGCATCGATCCTCATCGGTGACTCCGGCGCGGAAAGGGGCCGGCGCATAGACTACTGGCGCCGATTGTCCAGCGCGAAGGCGCCGCCGCCGGCGACAACCAGGCGAAGGAAGCGCGCCGGGCGATGTGCCGGATTTGTTGTGCAACGCACCATGGCGGGCCGGGCTTCGTACCGCGAAGGCCGGAGCGTCTGCGCGATTGCGTGGCATTGGGGCCGATGTCTGTTGCCGAAAGGACGCGCAGCGCCTAGTCTGCCCAAATCATGAGCAACCATTCCTCCATCAGGCTGGCACCGATCGAACTTGGCGGCATGACCATCGACATGCCGGTCATCCTCGCCCCGATGTCCGGAGTGACGGACCTGCCGTTCCGGCGCCTGTCGCGGGCCCTGGGCGCGCCCATGGTGGTCAGCGAGATGATCGCCTCCCAGGCCATGGTGCGCACCAATCGCCAGACCCTCAAGATGGCGGAGGTCGATGGGTTCGGCGGCCCGGCCTCGGTCCAGTTGGCGGGCTGCGACCCCGCGACGATGGCCGAGGCCGCCCGGCTGGTGGTGGATCGCGGCGCCGCCGTGGTCGACATCAATTTCGGCTGCCCGGTCAAGAAGGTCGCGGTCGGGCAGTCCGCGGGCTCGGCCTTGATGCGCGACGAGATCGCCGCCGCGCGCATCCTCGAAGCCACCGTCAGGGCCGTGTCGGTTCCCGTCACGCTCAAGATGCGCATGGGCTGGGACCATGGCAGCCTGAACGCGCCGCGGCTGGCGAGGATCGCGCAGGAATGCGGGATCCGCCTGGTCACGGTGCATGGCCGCACGCGCCAGATGTTCTACACCGGCACCGCCGACTGGGCCTTCATCCGCCAGGTGAAGGACGCCGTGACCATCCCGGTGATCGCCAATGGCGACATCCTCACGGCCGCCGATGCCGAGGAAGCGCTGCGCCAATCCGGCGCCGATGGCGTGATGATCGGGCGCGGCTGCTACGGGCGGCCCTGGCTGCCGGCGGTGGTGGCGGCGCGGTTGTCGGGGCGCGATGCGGCGGAACCGGCGCTGGCGGACCAGAAGCGCATCCTGCTCGATCACTACGCGGACATGCTGGACCATCACGGGCGCGACCCGGGCGTACGCCTCGCGCGCAAGCATGTCGCCTGGTATTCCAAGGGCCTGCCGGGCTCGGCGGAGTTCCGCGTGCAGGTGAACCGCTGCGAGACACCCGAGGCGGTGACCGACCTGGTGCACGCCTTCTACGACCCGCTGATCGAACAGGGGATCGACGCCGTGCGGGACGGGTTCCGCGCCGCCGGCGAGGCGCTGAGCGCCAGCGGAGAGCGCATCGCCGCATGAAGTCCAGCCTGTTGCGCCGCGCCATCCGACCCTCGGGCTGGCAGGGCCGCCCGGTGCCCGAGGCGGCCGCCATCCTTGGTGCCATCGCCGTCCCGGTGGTGGTGCTGGATGCCGAGAACCGCTTCCGCAGCGCGAATGCCGCGGCCGAACAGTTCTTCCAGACCTCGATCGCATCGCTGTCGCAGATGAGCCTGGGCGACCTGCTGCCGCCGGACAGCCGGATCTTCGCGGTGATCGCGCAGGTGCGGCACCTCGATGCGCGCGTGTCGGACCATGACTTGACGCTGGACAGCCCGCGCCTCGCGCGCCGTGGCGTGACGGTGCATGCCGCGCCGCTGCCCGAATTGCCGGGCGGCGTGGTGCTGACCCTGGAGGATGGCTCCACCGCGCAGATGCTGGATCGTCAGCTGAATTTCCGCGGCGCGGCACGCGGTGCCTCCGCCATGGCGGAGATGCTGGCGCATGAGGTGAAGAACCCGCTCTCGGGCATACGGGGTGCGGCGCAGCTGCTCGAGCAATCCGCCACCAGCGATGGCGACCGTGAATTGTGCCAGCTGGTGCAGGACGAGGCCGACCGCATCCGCGGCCTGGTCGACCGCTTCGAC
>LNEW01000060.1 GCA_001464375.1 Rhodospirillales bacterium Ga0074136
CCGAGGTGCTCGACGACGATCTTCTTCACCTTCTCGGCGGTGTCGCTCATCGCGTTACTCTCTCCGTTCTGCCGGGCCACGCCCGTGCGAAAATGCCGTCTGCGCTCCGCCCGGTGCCGGCCGGACTCGCGCCCCGGGCCCCCGCGGAGTCCGGCGCTTATCATGGAAGCGTCGCGGGGCCTAGGCGGTCATGGCGGCCCTGGTCAAGGGCAGCCCCGCGCCGGACCGCCTCGGCCAGTGCGAATCCGGCGCTACAGCCCCGCGCGCGCCGCCAGCGCCCCCAGTTCCTCGAGGAAGCGCGCCGCCGCCACGTCCGGCGCCCAGGGGCGCCACGGTGCGTCGCCATAGCGCACCGCCAGGGGGTCCTGCGCCATGACCGCGGCGCGGATGCCGAGCGTCTCGCGCACCTCGGTCGCGGTCCAGCCGACGACATGCACGGCCTCGGCGGCGGCGACCGCGATATCGACGGCCTTGTGCGCGCGCTTGTCCGCGATGCTCCAGGTCGGCAACCGGTAGCGCATGGCGATCACGCTGGACAGCCGCGCCTGGAGATCGGCGAAGCCCTGCCCCAGGAAGGGCTTGAGCGGGGAGATGCAGTCGAAGTTGATGAGCCCCTCATCGGCATCGTGCAGCACCTCGCGCAGTTCCTGGGCGGGGGTCAGGCGGTGACGCGTGCGGGTGCGCCGCAGCGCCAATACGGTCAGCGAATGCTGCGCGACCGACAGCGGCTCCGGCCAGGCGGAATGCCCGCCCCAGCGGAAGGTTCGCGCAAGCCCGGTCGCGAGATCCGTATCGGTCCAGTCGAACGGCGTGGGTGCCAGCAAATCGAGCCGGCGGCCCGACGGCAGGCGGACCCAGGCGCGGTCAGTCATGGGGCGGCGGGACCCCGCGGGACCCCGCCACGCCCCGGTCAATAGGTCGCAAACACCCGCTCCAGGTCCGTCATCCCATGCGCCAGGGCCAGCGCCAGCAGCACCCGCGCCTTCTGGGGCGTCAGGTTGTCCGCCGTGATGAAGCCCAGCGCGCTGTTCTTCGTGGTGCGCGCCGCCCGCCCCGACATGGCGCGCGAGGATGTGACCACCGCCACGCCCTGCTTCACCGCCTGCGCCATCGCATCCGACATCGCGGGCGTCACGTAGCCCGGCGCGAAGCCGGCGGCGACGATGCCCTTCGCACCGGCGGCAACGAAGGCCTCGATCGCCGTGCCGTCGGCGCCGGCATAGGTATAGGCGATGTCGACGCGCGGCAGCGCATCCATGCCGCGGATGTCGAATTCGGTGTCGGGTGCCAAGCGCCGCAGCGGGCGGCGATACCACGCGATCATGTCCGCATCGGCGTGGCCCAGGGCGCCGAAATCCGGCGTGCGGAAGGTCTGCATCCGCAGGGTCGAGGTCTTGGTGACTTCGCGCGCCGCCTGGATCTCGTCGTTCAGCAGCACCAGCGCGCCGAGGCCGCGCGCACCGGGGTCGGCCGCCACGCGGCAGCCATTCAGCAGGTTCATCGGCCCGTCGCCGGCCAACGCCGAGGCCGGCCGCTGCGCGCCCACCACCACCACCGGCTGCGGAATCTTCAGGGTCAACGAGAGGAAATACGCCGTCTCCTCCAGCGAGGCCGTGCCGTGCGTCACCACGATGCCCGCCAGGTCCGGATGTTCGGCCGACAGCCGGTCGCAGATCAGCACCAGTTCCTTCCACTCCGCCCAGGCCAGCGCGGTGGACGGAATCGCCTTGAACGGCACCGGCAGCACATCCGCCACCATCGCGAGTTCCGGCACGCGGGCGATCACCGCCTCCACATCGAGCACATTTCCGCGAGAACCGTAGTCGATGAGTTCGAGCGGCCCCTGCCCCATCGAGGAAATGGTGCCGCCCGTGCCGATGATGGCGACCTTCGGTTTCATGTTCACGCCGCTGCCTTTCCCGCCGCGCCGATGCGCAGCCTGTCGATCACGTGGTCGGTGGTCATCACGTCGCCAAAGATGTTCCAGAAGCTGGCCAGCGAGGCGTTGTGCTCGGCATCACTGTTGGCGGCGTTGCAGTCGGCGACCATGATGGTGCGAAAGTTGGTCATCATGGCATCCCGCGCGCTGCTCTCGCAGCACACATTGGTCACGGTGCCGCCGATCAGCACGGTGTCGAAGCCCCGCGCGCGCAGGCGCCCGGGCAGCTCGGAGGAGCCCTGGATGAAGGCGCTGAAGCGATGCTTCTTCACCCGCTCATCCTCCGGACGGACATCGAGCGTGGGCCACAGCGCATGCCCGGGCGCGCCCTCGGTCATGGCGGCGACGCGGCGTGCGCGGGCTTCGGGCGTCGCCATGCGCTGCATGACGGACCATTCGCCGTCGTCGCAGGCAGCATGCGTGTTCTGCACCCAGAACACCGCGCCGCCCGCCGCACGCAGCGCTCCGGCCAGGCGGTTCACGCTGGGCACGATGCGCTCGGCCATCGGGCAGAAGGCGTGGCTGATGGCCGCATCCATGAAGCCCACCTGCAGGTCGATCACGACGAAGGCAGTGCGGCTTGGATCGAGGTCCTCGAACGGATGGGCGCGCCCGCAGCGCGCCTCCACGCGGGCGATGATCTCGGGCGGGATGGCAAGGGGGTGCATGCGGGCGGTCTCCCGTGGGCGGGCGTTGCGCCGGCGACGATGCGCGTTTCCAGCCCGGCAGGCTATCGGCGCCGCCGTCACGCGGCAATCCGTTCGCGCGTCAGTCGCGCCGGTCCACAACCGCCGTGGTCAGGCGCGACACGCAGGCGAGTCGGCCGTCGGCACGGCGGATCTCGGTCTGCCAGACCTGCGTGCTGCGGCCGATGTGCAGCGGCCGGCAGATGGCCGTCACCACCTCCCCCTTGGGCACGGCCGCGACGTGGTTGGCATTGACCTCCAGCCCGACGGCGCGCTTGCCTTCGGGCAGCGTCAGGGTGCTGGCGATGCTGCCCAGCGTTTCCGCCAGCACCACCGAGGCGCCGCCATGCAGGATGCCGAAGGGCTGGACGTGGCGGTCATCGACCGGCATCTCGGCCTTCAGGAAATCCTCGCCGACCTCCAGGATGCGGATGCCGAAATGGCCGGGCAGGCTGCCGGCAAAGCGCGCCTCCATCTGCGCGGGCACCGCCGCGCGCTGCCAGATTGCCATGGTGAAGCCCCCTTGCTGCCGATGAACCGCCGGCACCCTGCCGCGTCCGCCCGGCCAGCACGAGGGGGTCCACAGGCGGTTGACGATCGCGGCGTGAAGGGAATAGTCGTGACGGAAGAACAATTTCCAATCCGCCAACGGCCCGGCGGGGACAACGTGGACGCCGGGTGCGGGTCGCGCCGGGCGGATCGCGCGGAACGCTGATGGGGCGAAACAGCATACCGGTCCTCGCGGTCGGCAACTGGGTGGTGGTGCTGTGCAGGTAGTGCTGGACGTCTCCAGGTTTCTCGCGTGCGGGCGCCGCCAGGCCCCGTCTGGGATCGACCGGGTCGAGGCCGCCTACGCGCGGCGCTGGCTCGATGCGCCGCCGAACAACGTCACCTTCGTCGCCCGCGGCCCACGCAACGGGTACGCCGCGGTGCCGCGCGGCATGGTCGCCGACCTCGCGGACCGGCTCGATGTTGCCTGGGCGGGCGGGCCCGACGCCGTGGCCGCGCTGCGCAGCGCCCGGCGGATCGGCATGCTGGCCCTGGCGCGCATGATGGTCGGCCGCGGCCGCGCCCGGGTGGCGGAGGTGCTGGCCCGCGAACGCCGTACCCTGTTCCTGCTGGTCTCCCACCGGCTGATGGAACAGCCCGAACCGATCGCCGAACTCCGCCGCGCCGGCGCCGCCTTCATCCCGCTGGTGCACGACCTGATCCCGGCGACCCATCCGGAATACGCTCGGCCGGGGGTGGCGATGCAGCACCTCCAGCGGCTCGAGACGGTGGCGGCGCTGGCGGATGGCATCATCGTGAACTCGGGCGCCACCGCCGCGGTGCTGCGCCCGCACCTGGTCCGCCAGGCCGCGCCGCCGCCGCTGCTGGTGGCCCCGCTGGGAATCGGGCGGCCAACCCCGGCACCGCTGCCCATCGAGGCCGGCACCGCGCCCTATTTCGTGGTCATCGGCACCATCGAACCGCGCAAGAACCACCTGCTGCTGCTGCACCTGTGGCGGGAATTCGCCGCCAAATGGGGCGCCGCCGCGCCGCGCCTGGTGCTGGTCGGGCGCCGCGGCTGGGAGAACGAGAACGTCCTCGACCTGCTGGAACGCTGCACGCTGCTGCGTGGCCTGGTGCAGGAAGCGGGCTCGCTGCCCGACCCGCAGGTCGGCGCCCTGCTGGCCGGCAGCCGCGCCCTGCTGTTCCCCTCCTTCGCCGAGGGCTACGGGCTGCCGCTGGCCGAGGCGCTGGCCGCCGGCGCGCCCGCGATATGCTCGGACCTGGCGGCGCTGCGGGAAGTGGGTGGCGACGTGCCGGAATACCTCGACCCGCTCGATGGCGCAGGCTGGCGGCGGCTGGTGCTGGACTATGCTGCACCGGACAGCCGGGCGCGCGCCGCCCAGCTCGCCCGGCTCAGGACCTGGTCGGCACCCGCCTGGTCGGATCATTTCGCGGCGGTCGACGGGCTGCTCGCGCAGGTCGCGGCGCGCGGCGCGCCCGCCCTGGCCGCCGTCCAGCGCGCCGGGCCGCCGCCCGCCATCGCCCCGGATGCCTTCGCCGCGCGGCCGCTCGGTCTGCGATGACGCGCGCACGCGGAAGGGGCACACTGCCGGCATGAGTGCTGGACGCCGGCGGCGCACCACAGGACCAGGCCAGGCCGCGCAGGATGCCATCGCCATCGTGGGTGCGGCGTGCCGCCTGCCGGGCGCGCCGCATCTCGAAGACTTCTGGACGCTGCTCGAACAGGGGCGCGACGCGGTCACCGCCATCCCGCCCGACCGCTTCGACCAGGCGCGCTGGCTGCATCCGCGCAAGACGGAAGCGGGGCGCACCTACACCTTCGCCGCCGGCACCATCGGCGATGCCGCCGGCTTCGACGCCCCGGCCTTCGGCCTGTCCCCGCGCGAAGCCGCCGAGATGGACCCGCAGCAGCGCGTGCTGCTGGAAGTGGCGGCCGAGGCCTTCGAGGATGCCGGCTGGCCGGGCGAACGCCTGGCCGGGCGCAACCTGGCGGTGTTCATCGGCGGGTCATCGACCGACTATGCGGAACTGCGCCTGGCCGACCCCTCGGCGGCCGACCGCTTCTTCATGACCGGCAATGCGCTGTCGATCCTGTCGAACAGGATCGGCAATGTCTTCGACCTGCGCGGGCCGGCACAGACCATCGACACCGCCTGTTCCTCCTCGCTGGTCGCACTGCATCTCGCGATGCGCGCCCTGGCCGACGACCCGGGGCTGGAAGGGGCGGTGGTGGGCGGCGTGTCGATGCTGCTCTCGCCGTATTCCTTCATCGGCTTCTCGCGCGCCGGCATGCTGTCGCCCACCGGACGCTGCCGGGCCTTCGACGCGGCGGCGGATGGCTACGTCCGCGCCGAGGGTGCGGGCGCCGTCATCCTGAAGCGGCTGCCCGATGCGATCGCCGCCGGCGACCCGATCCGCGCGGTGCTGCTCGGCAGCGGGGCCAACGCGGCGGGGCGCACGATCGGCCTGTCGCTGCCCAACCGCACCGCGCAGGCGGCGCTGATGGACCGCGTGATCGCCCGCGCCGACATCGCGCCCGAGCGCTTTCTCGCCTTCGAGGCGCATGGCACCGGCACCCGCGTGGGCGACCCGGCCGAGACCTGGGCCATCGGCACCACCATCGCGCAGCGCCGCGCGGCACCGCTGCCGATCGGCTCGGTCAAGACGAATATCGGCCACCTCGAAGCCGCCTCGGGCATGGCCGGGCTGCTGAAGGCCGTGCTCATGCTGCAGAAGGGCGCCATCCCGCCCTCGCTGCATTTCGACACCCCCAACCCCGAGATCGACTTCGCTGGCCTGAACATCGCGGTGCAGACGCGCCACGCGCGCGTGGCGCCGCGCCCCGATGCGGTGGTCGGCATCAATTCCTTCGGCTTCGGCGGCACCAACGCGACCGTGCTGGTCGGCCGGGCGCCGGCGGCGGCGGCGGCGCGCGCCGAACGCGACCGCGGCAGCCCGCCGCTGGTGCTCTCGGCCCGCTCGGCGGCGGCGCTCGGCCTGCTGGCGCGGCGCTGGCGGAACCGGCTGGAAGGCGCCGATGCGCAGGCCACGGCGCGGGCCGCGCGCGGCGTCGCGCGCCACCGCGACCTCGCACCCCATCGCCTGGTGCTGCGCGGCCCCGACACCGCCGCCGCGATCGACGGCTGGGAGGCCGGCGAGAAGCACCCCGGCGCCGAACAGAACGAGGCGGTGCGCGGCAGCCTCGCCTTCGTCTTCTCGGGCAATGGCGCGCAATATGCCGGCATGGCGAAGCAGGCGCTGGCCGCCTCGCCCCCCTTCCGGGCGGCGCTGAAGCAGGCCGATGCCGCCCTGGCGCCGCTGCTCGGCTGGTCGCCGCTGGCGCTGCTCAGGCGCGGAGTCGCCGCGCCGGCCCTGGCCGGTACCGACATCGCGCAGCCGCTGCTGTTCGCCATCCAGGTCGGCGTGGTCGGCGCGCTGGCCGCCGAAGGGCTGCGCCCGGCGGTGGCGCTCGGCCATTCGGTGGGCGAAGTGGCGGCCGCCTGGTGCGCCGGGATCCTGCCGCTCGACCAGGCCTGCCGGCTCATCGTGGCGCGCTCGCGACACCAGCACGCCACCCGCGGCGCCGGCCGGATGGCGGCGATCGGCTGCGCGCCCGAGGCCGCCGCGGCCTTGCTCGAAGCCTGCGGCCCGGGCCTCGAGGTCGCCGCGGTGAACGGCCCCGCCGCCATCACCGTGGCCGGGCCGGCCGAGGCCATCGCCCGGCTGTGTGCCGCCGCCGAGCCTGCGCGCATCACCGCCGTGCCGCTCGACCTCGACTACGCCTTCCATGCCGCCGCGATGGACCCGGTGCGCGACGGGTTGCTGGCGGACCTGGCGGCGCTGGCGCCCCAGGCCGGCGGCGTGGCCATGGTCTCGACCGTGACCGGGGCGCTGCTGCCGGGCGCGCCCTATTGGTGGCGCAACCTGCGCGAACCGGTGCGTTTCCGCGACGCGACGCGCGGCGCCGCCGCCGCCGGCGCGCGGCTGTTCCTGGAGATCGGCCCCACGCCCGTCCTGCAATCCTACCTGCGCGAGAGCCTGCGCGAGGATACCGGCGAGGCCGCCGTGCTCGCCTCCCTGACGCGGCGCGATCCGGCGGGCGACCCCTTCCCCGGCATCGCCGACCGCGCCACCGCCCGCGGCGCCGACCCCCGCGCGGGCGCCGCCTTCGCCGGACCGGCGGACCGCGCCCTGCCGCTCACGCCCTTCGCCCGCAGCCCCACCTGGTTTCCGCGCACGGTCGAGAGCGCCCGGCTGACCGACCCCGAGCGCGACCACCCGCTGCTCGGCATCCGCCAGGGCGCCGAGCCGGGCGTCTGGACCGCCTTCCTCGACACCGAGCTGATGCCCTGGCTGGCCGACCACCGGCTGCTCGGCGAAGCGGTGCTGCCCGCCGCCGGCATGGCCGAGATGGCGCTCGCCGCCGCCGCCGCGCTGCACCCCGAGGCAGCGGTGCTCGAGGTCACCGACCTTGCGATCCTGCGCGCGCTGTCGCTGGAGCCCGACCGCACGCGCGAGGTGCGCAGCAGCGCCGATGCCGAGGGCGGATTCACGCTGGAGAGCCGTCGCCGGCTGGCCGAGGAGCCCTGGAGCCTGTCCGCCCGCGCGCGCATCGCCGCCCTGCCGCGCCTGCCCGTCGTCGGCACCCCACCGCCCCCCGGCAGCCGTGCGGTGGCGGGGGCCGAGGTGGTGGCGCTGGCCGCGCGCTGCGGCCTCGACTACGGACCGGCCTTCCAGCCGGTCGATCGCGTGCTGGTCGACGACGCCGCCGCGCGCGGCGTGGTCGCGCTGCGCCTGCCCGCAAGCGCGCCGCCGGTGGATGGCTACCTGCTGCATCCGGTGCTGCTGGACGGTGCGTTCCAGGGGCTGGTGGCGCTGCTCGCGGGCGTGGTGCGGCCCGACGGGCAGGCGCTGGTGCCGGTGCGCATCGGCCGCCTCGCGGTGCTGCGCGGCAGCGCGCCGCCGGCCAGCGCATCCATCGCGGTGACGCGACGCGGCGAGCGCTTCCTCGCCGCCGACCTGACCCTGCGCGATGCCGCCGGCACGGTGGTCGCGACCTGCCAGGATGTGTGGCTGCAGCGGGTCCGCCTACCAGGGCGGCTCGCCGCGGCCGACCACGCCTTCCGGCTCGACCCGGTGCCCGCTGCGCCGGTGCCGGCCGCACCCGCGCCGATCGACGCCGAAGCCGCGCTGGAAGCGGCCCGCGCCGCCGATGCAACGGCCGACATGACCGAGGCGGCGCTGCTGCTCGAAGGCTTCGTGGCCGCCGCCGCCAGCGCCGCGCTGCCGGCGGCGCCACCGCTCGCCACGCCCTATCGCCGCGCGTTGTGGCGCGCGCTCGCCGACAGCGGCCTGGCCGAGGAAGGCCCGGCCGGCTGGCGCCTCGCGGAGGACCAGCCGCTGCCGCCGCCGGAGGAGATCTGGCGCGCGGTGCTGGCCGAACAGCCGCGCCTTGCCCTCGACATGGCGTGGCTGGCCCGCGCGGCCGAGGCGCTGCCCGCCGCACTGGCCGGCGAAGCCCGTACCGCCGCCCCGCCGCCCGCCGAATCCGGCGCGCTCGCCCGGCTGGCGGGCGTCATGGAGGCCGCGATCGCGGCCATTGCCGCGGCATGGCCGCAGGGGCGCCCGCTGCGGGTGCTCGACCTCAATGCCGGCGGCCCGCTCACCCGTCGCGCCGTGGCGGCGCTGGCCGCCAGCGGCCGCCGCGTGGAATACCGCGCCGCCGGGGAGGCCCGCGCCGGTGCCGCCCCGCCGGCCGCCGAGGGCGTGGATTTCGCCTGGACCGCCTGGGATCCACTGGCGGGTTCGGGCAGCCCCGTGGTGGCGGACCTGCTCATCGGCCTTGCCCCCGGTGCGCGCAGCCGGACCGGCACGGCGCTGGCGGCCGCGCTGCGCCGCGCCGCCGCGCCCGGCGCGCTGCTGCTGCTGGCCGAACCGGCGCCCGGGCGGCTGTGGGACTTCGCCTGTGGCCAGGACCCGGCCTGGTGGGACGGCGGCGAGGGCGCGCTGCCCGATGCCGGCGCCTGGATCCACGCCCTCGCCGAGGCCGGCTTCGAGATGCCCGAGGCGCTGCCGCTCGCCGCTGCCCCGTGGCCGGCGCTGCTGGTCGCCGCCCGCATGCCATCGGTGATCCTGCCGGCGGCGGCGCCCTCCCGCCGCGTGCTGGCCTTCGCGGCGCCCGGTGCGGCGCGCCTGGCCACGGCATTCGCCGCCGCATTGCAGGCCGAGGGCCATGGCGCGGAAATCCTGCCGCTGCACGACACCCCCGCACCCCGCGCACTGAAGGGCCGGCTGGTGGCCGCGCTGGCCGGTGACGACGACCTGCCGCCGGTGCTCGCCGCCGCGACCCGCCTGGCCGAGGCCGCCCAGGGCGCCGCCACCGGCTTCGCCCTGGTCGGTGCCGGGGATGCGGTGCGCGCCGCGGCGCTGGCGGGGCTTGGGCGCGTGCTGGCGAACGAGATGCCCGACCTGCGCCCGCGGCGCATCACCATCGACGCTGCCCTGCCGCCGGAACTGGCGGCGCGGCGGCTGGTGGCGGAATTGCTGCGCGATGCGCCGGCACCGCACGACGCCCCCGAGGTCACGATCACCGCCGAGGGCCGCCTGACCCCGGTGCTTGCCGCCGGTCTGTCGGTGACCGCGGCCACCGGCGCGCGGCGCCTGGCGGTCGGCCAGCCCGGCCAGATCGGCACCCTGGCCTGGGAGGCCGAGCCCGCTTTGCCCGCCCCCGGCCCCGGCGAGGTGCGCCTGCGCGTCGCTGCCGCCGGGCTCAATTTCCGCGACCTGATGTGGGCGCAGGGCCTGCTGCCCGAGGACGCGTTGATGGACGGCTTCGCCGGCCCGACGCTCGGCATGGAATGCGCCGGCGTGATCGAGGCTGCCGGTCCGGGGGTGGCGCTGAAGCCCGGCCAGGCGGTGTTCGGCTTCGCGCCCGCGGCGTTCTCCAGCCATGCGCTGACCCGCGCCGAGGCCCTGGCGCCGCTGCCGCCGGGCCTGGCGCCGGAGGCCGCCGCCACCATCCCGGTGGCGTTCATCACCGCTTCCTATGCGCTGGAGGCGCTGGCGCGCATCCGCCCCGGCGAACGCGTGCTGATCCATGGCGGGGCGGGCGGCGTGGGGCTTGCCGCGCTGCAGATCGCGCGGGCGGCCGGCGCGCAGGTCGCCGCCACCGCCGGCAGCCCCGAGAAGCGCGCCTTCCTGCGCCTGGCCGGCGCCGACCTGGTGCTGGACAGCCGCGACCCCGGCTTCGCCGACGCGCTGCGCGCCGCCTGGCCGGACGGCGTGGACGTCGCGCTCAATTCCCTCGCCGGCGAGGCGATGGAGCGCACGCTGGGCTTGATGGCGCCGTTCGGGCGGTTCATCGAACTGGGCAAGCGCGACTTCGTCGAGAACCGCCGCGCGCCGCTGCGCCCGCTGCGGCGCAACGTGTCGTACTTCGCGGTGGACGCCGATGCGCTGCCACGCGCGAGGCCGGACCTCGCGCAGGCGCTGCTGGCGGACATCGCCGCGCGCCTGGCGGAGGGCGCCCTGCTGCCGCTGCCGCACGCGGTCTTCGCGCCGGAGGAGGTCGAGACCGCCTTCCGCACGCTGCAGGCCTCGACCCATATCGGCAAGCTGGTGGTCCGCCCACCCGCCGCCAACGGCGCCGCCACGGCCGAGCCCTGGCGGCCGGATCCGGATGGCGTCTATCTCGTGCTGGGCGGCGTGCAGGGCTTCGGACTGGAATGCGCGAAGTGGCTGGCGGCCAATGGCGCGGCGCACCTGGCGCTGGTGTCGCGCCGCGGCGGCCAGACGCCGGGTGCCGAGGCCGCGCTGCGCACGCTGGCGGCCCTGGGCGCGCGCGTAAGGATCGACGCCTGCGACGCCACCGATGGCACGGCGCTGGGTGCGATACTCGCGCGCCTGCGGCGCGACGGCCCGCCCATCCGCGGCGTGGTGCATGCCGCCGCCGCCTTCGCCGACGGTGCCGCGACCACGATGGACGCCGCGCGCTTCGAGGCCGTGCTGGCGCCCAAGGTCGCGGCGGCGGAGCACCTGGATCGGCTGACGGCGTCGGACCCGTTGCACCTGTTCCTGCTGTTCTCCTCGGCCACCACGGCCTTCGGCAATCCGGGGCAGGCCAACTACGTGGCGGCCAATGCGGCGCTGGAGGCGATCGCGCGGCGTCGCCGCGCCGCCGGGCGGCCCGCGCTCGCGGTGGGCTGGGGACCGATCGCCGATGCCGGCGTGCTGGCGCGCGATGCCGCCACCGCCGAGACGCTGGAGCGCCGCACCGGCGTGGCACCCATGCCGGCGCAGGATGCGCTCGGCGCGCTGCCCGCGCTGATCGGCAGCGGCGCGGCCGTGGTGCACCTGGCGCGCGTGACCTGGGCGAGCCTGTCCTCGGCGCTGCCCATCCTGGCGGAACCCGCCTATGCCGCCATCCGCGCCGCACGCCAGGACGGCACCGAGGGCGCCGACCTGCGCGCCGAATTGCGCGCCCAGCCGCCCGAGGAAGCCCGTGCGCGCCTGGTGCGCCTGGCGCAGGAGGAGATCGCCCGCATCCTGCGCCTGCCGGTCGAGGCCGTGGGGGCGGATGCGCCGGTGGCGGGGCTGGGGCTCGACAGCCTGGGCGGGCTGGAACTGCGCATGGCGCTGGAACGCCGCCTGGGCGTACAGGTACCGCTCGCGGCGGTGACCGAGGATCTCACCATCGCCGTGCTCGCCGGGCGGATCGCCGGCGTGGTGCTGGAAGACAGGACGGAGCAGGCGGTGCAGTCGCTGATGGATGCCTACGAGCCCGCGCCGGCCAGGGTGCAGGAGCCGGCGAAGTGAGGAAGGCCCGGCGCGACGCCAGGCGCCCGGCGCGGCCGGACGGTGCCGCCGCTGCCCTCGGATGGCGGGCGCGCGCATGACCCAGGGCTTTGGCCTGTCCGCCACCGCGCGGCTCGCGCTGCTCCAGCGCCTGTCGAAGCGCCGCGAGGAAAAGGGGCCCGCGCCGGGTGCCGCGCGCGCCTTCCGTGAATTGCCCGGCCAGCGCGACATGGAACTGATCCGCGAGGCGGCCGGCGCGCTCGGGCTCGAGAACCCGTTCTTCCGCGCGCATGAGGGGATCGCCGGCGCGACCACGCTGATCGGCAACCGCGAGGTCATCAATTACGGGTCGTACAACTACCTCGGCCTCAACGGCGATCCGCGGGTCCATGCAGCCGCGCGGGACGCGATCGCCCGTCATGGCGTGTCGGCCTCGGCGTCGCGCATGGTGTCGGGCGAACGCCCGGTACATGGGGAACTCGAAGCCGCCATCGCCGCGCATTACGGGGTCGATGCCGCGCTCGCCTTCGTCTCCGGACACGCCACCAACGTGACCGTGCTCGGGCACCTGATGGGGCCGCGCGACCTGATCCTGCACGATGCCGCGATCCACAATTCCTGCGCGGAGGGGGCACGGCTTTCGGGTGCGAGGCGCATCGCCTTCGCGCACAACGACTGGCGCGCGGCCGAGCGCGAGCTGGCCGCCGCGCGGCGCGGCGCGCGGCGCGCGCTGGTGGTGATCGAGGGCCACTACTCGATGGATGGCGACATCCCCGACCTGCCGCGCTTCATCGACCTGGCGCGCCGCCACGATGCCTGGCTGATGGTCGACGAAGCCCATGGCATGGGCGTGGTGGGCGAGACCGGCCTCGGCATCCATGAACATGCCGGCGTCGATGCGCGCGATGTCGACATCTGGATGGGCACCTTCTCGAAGACGCTGTCGGGCTGCGGCGGCTACATCGCGGGCAATGCCGACCTGGTCGCCTGGCTGAAGCACTCGGCGCCGGGCTTCATGTATTCGGTCGGCATGGCGCCGGCGCTGGCCGCTGCCGCGCTGGAATCGCTGCGCATCCTGCATGCCGAGCCCGACCGGGTGGCGCGGCTGCAGGCGAATGGCGCGCTGTTCCTGCGCCTGGCGAAGGAAGCCGGGCTGGATACCGGCACCTCGGCGGGGTTCGCGATCGTGCCGGTCATCGTGGGGTCGTCGGTCGGCGCGGCGCGGCTGTCGCAGGCGCTGTTCGACCGCGGCATCAACGTGCAGCCCATCCTGTACCCGGCGGTGCCGGACAGTTCGGCGCGGCTGCGCTTCTTCCTGTCGGCCGAGCATACCGAGGCGCAGCTCCGCCAGACCGTTGCGGCACTGCGCGCCGTGATGTCGGGCGCGCAGCCGGCGGAGCTCGCGCGGTAGGGCATGCCGTGGCCGCTCATGCGCCTGTCGACGGTTGCGAACGAATGGCTCGCCGAACAGCGTCGCGCGTCCCGATGATTCGACCTGAACGCGATTCGCGCCGGCGCCGGGCGGTCCCGTGCGCATCGCGGTCCTGACGCTCGAAAGCACGGCCAGCGCCGAGGCCGCCGCGCGCGTGCTGCGCGAGACGCGGCACGATGTGGTTTTCCTCGGCCTGTCGGATCCGTTCCGCGGCGGCATCGCGCGCACGCGCCGGCTGGTCACACGCTGCGGGCCGCGCATCCTGCCCTGGCTGTTCGCCGAATTCGCGGCACCGCGGCTGTTGCGCGCGCGCGCCGGCGGGCCGCTGGCCGAGGCGGCGCGCCTGCGCGGGGTCGCGCCGGTGATGCTGGGCGACGTGAATGGCGAACCGGCGCGCGCGCTTCTGGCGCAGGCGCGGCCCGACCTGATCGTGACCTGCCATTTCGACCAGATCCTCGCGCCGGAGGTGATTGCCCTGGCGCCGCGCGGCGGGGTGAACCTGCATCCGTCCCTGCTGCCGCGCCATCGCGGGCCGATGCCCTGCTTCTGGGCGGCCGCCGAGGGCGACGGCGCCTTCGGCGTGAGCATCCACCGCCTGGCGGCGCGCATCGATGCCGGTGCGCTGCTGGCGCAACGCGCCATCGCGCCGCCGGCCGGGGCCAGCGTCTCGGCGGCGGCGCGCGCGCTGCACCTGGCGGGGGCGCCGATGCTGCTGGCGGCGATCGAGCAGATCGCGCAGGGCGGCGATGTCGGCCGCGACCTGCCGGTCCTGCCCTATTGCCCCTTCCCCGACCGGGCCGCGATGGCCGCCGCCGCGCGGCGCGGGGTGCGGCTGACGGGGCTGGCGGATGTCCGCGCGGCACGCGCCCTGGGCGGCGTGGCGGCGTAGGCTGGCGCTACCGCGCGCCGATCCCCACGGCCGCGCGCACCGCGCGATGCAGCGCGGCGGCGTCGAGGTCCCGCGCCTCGCCCTGCCCCGCCGCGTCGCTGCGCCAGATCAGGTAGTCGGTATCCGTGGCACCGCGCGCGGCCGGCAGTGACGGGCGATGGTCGCCGAAGGCCGCGAGCACCACCGGGCGCGCGCTGCGCCGAGCGGCCTGCGCGACCGCGCCCAGCATCGCGTCCGTCGCCGCCATCCGCGCCGCCCAGCCGGCCGTGGGGTCGGGTCCCAGCCAGGGGCCATGCGCGGCGACACTGATCGCGTAGAGGAACACCGGGTCGGTCGCGGTCGCCATGCGGGCGACGATGCGCGCGCCGAGCGCGGCATCGGTCACCAGCCCATTCTCGCGCGGTGCGTCCGCGAAGGCCGTCGCGTCGTCGAAGTGCCGGAAGCCGAGCGCGGGCAGCACGCGGTCGCGGCCGAAGAAGCGCCCGTCATAGGGATGCAGGCACACCGTGCCCCAGCCCGCCCCGCCCAGCGCCCAGGCCAGCGACGTCACCGGCGCGCGCGCGAAGCGGAAATACGGGTTGAAGCGGTCGAGCCCGAGCGCGCCATCGTCCAGCCCGGTCAGCACCACGAATTCGGTGCGCATGGTGTTCGCGCCGAAGCCCGGCACCGCGAGCCGCCCACGCGCGATGGCATGCGCCGCCAGCGCGTCCCAGAACGGCAGCGCCTGCGCCAGGCCAAGCCGCCGCGGGTCGCAGAAGGATTCGAGCTGCAGCAGCACCAGATGCGGCCGCAGGGCCTCGGGCGCGACCAGCGCTGGTGCCGGGGGATGGGCGGCGCGCCGCCCTGGGCGTTCCACCGCCGCGATCCGCGCATGCAGCGCGAAGGTGCCGAGCATCCCGAATCGGGTCGCGTCGCGCGATGGGTCGCGCGCCAGTGTCAGATCAGGCGATGGTTCGCGCGCCAGGGGCAAATCGCGCGCTGGACCGCGCGCCAATGTCAAATCGCGCGATGGATCGCGCGCCAGGGTCGTCTCGCTTGATGGATCGCTCGCCAGCTTCCCCAGCGACAGGTCGCGCGCCGGCATCGTCGCGCGCGATGG
>LNEW01000061.1 GCA_001464375.1 Rhodospirillales bacterium Ga0074136
AAGGCAGCGGTGGTCACCGGCGGCGGCAACGGGATCGGGCGCGCCGTGTGCCTGGCCTTCGCGGCGCGCGGCGCACGGGTCCTGGTGGTCGACCGGGACGCCGCCGCGGCGGATGCGGTGGCGGCCGAGATCGGCGCCGACCGGGCGCTGGGTTGCGTGGCCGACGTGACGCGCGCCGCCGATGTCGCCGGCTATGTCGCGCGTGCCCTGGACGCCTTCGGCCGCATCGACTGCTTCCACAACAATGCCGGCATCGAGGGGCGCATCGCGCCGATCGTCGACACCGCGGAAGCCGATTTCGATGCCGTCATGGCGGTCAATGTGAAGGGTGTCTTCCTCGGCCTGAAGCACGTGCTGCCGGTGATGATCCGCCAGGGCGCGGGCGCGGTGGTGAACACCGCCTCGACCGCCGGGCTGGTCGGCACGGCGAACATGCCGGCCTATGTCGCCTCGAAGCATGCCGTGCTGGGGCTGACGAAATCGGCGGCGGGCGAGGTCGGGCCGCTCGGCATCCGCGTGAATGCCGTCTGCCCGGGGCCGATCGACACGCGCATGATCCGCGACATCGAACGCCAGATCTCGCCCAACCGGCCCGAGAGTGTCGAGGCGGCCTATACCGCCGGCATCCCGCTGCGGCGCTATGGCACGGTCGAGGAAGTGGCGAATGTCGTGCTGTTCCTGTGCTCGGACCTCGCCGGCAATGTCACCGGCGCGCAGTACGTGATCGATGGCGGGCGCACCGCCGCGCCGGCGGGCGTGTCCCAGACGATGCAGGCCTGAGCGGGTTCTCGCGACCGCGGCGCCCCAGCATCGAGGATGCGGCCAGTGGGGACGCGCGCGCCGTACCAGCGCCGGCGCAGGGTGCGTCAGCCCGGCGCGAGGCCCGCGAGCCGCTTACGCACCGCCGCGAGGTTGCGCGCCTTGACGTGCCCGAAGCCCTTCGCGCCGGCCCAGGCCTCGGCCCAGTCGCAGGCCTGCGCGTGGGTGGCGGGCAGCGTCGCGAGGAAGCGCTCGATCCCGGTGCGGAATTCGCCCGGCAGCGCGCGTTCCATGCGCCGTTCCTCGGTGCGGACGAAGGGGTCGAGCGCGGTGCCGCGCAGCGCCTTGCCGTGCCGCAGCAGCGCCATCGCGCGCAGCATCCAGGGGCCGAAGGCGCGCTTGGCGGGCACGCCGGTGACCGGGTCGGTCTTGGCCAGGATCGGCGGCGCGAGATGCATCTCGATGCGCGTCGTGCCGGTGAAGGACTGCGCGAGCGTCGCCCGCCAGGCGGGGTCGGCATGCAGGCGCGCGACCTCGTATTCGTCCTTGTAGGCCATCAGGCGGTGCAGTTGCGTCGCGACGGCGCGCGCGAGGCGTTCCTCGCCGGGGATGGCGGCGGCTTCTGCGGCACGCACGCGCGCGACCAAACCCGCGTAGTCGCGGGCGTAGCGCGCGGACTGGTAGGCCGTGAGGTCGGCGACGCGGCGCGCCACCAGCGCATCCAGCGTCTCGGCGGCCTCGGCCGGCGGCTGCAGGTCTTCCAGCGCCGCCGCACGGCCGCGGGCGAAGGCTTCCTTGTTCAGCGCCACCTGCGCGCCGTTGAGTTCCAGCGCACGCCCGATCGCCTCGGCGCTCAGCGGCACCAGGCCACGCTGATAGGCGATGCCGAGCAGGAAGACGTTCAGCATCACCGCATCGCCAAGTTCCGCCGTGACGCGCGCGGTGCCCGGCAGGGCGATGGTCTCGCGGCAGGCGCTGCGGATGCTGGCCAGCATCTCCGCGGCGCGGTAGCGCGTGCCGGTGTCCTTGACGAATTGCGCGGTGGGCGCGAGGTCGGCATTCACCACCGCGACGCTGCGCGCGGACCCCAGCAGCGGCCGCGCCGTGGTGCCATGCGCCACCACCATGTCGGCGGCGATCAGCAGGTCGGCCCCGCCGGCGCCGATGCGCGCGCCGGCGATGGCATCCGGCGCAGCCCCCACCGCGCCGATGCGCAGCTGCGCGTACACGCCGCCACCCTTCTGCGCGAGGCCGAGGAAATCCAGGCTGCGCACCGGCCGCCCCTCCAGATGCGCCGCCTGCGCCAGGATGGCGGCGAGCGACGACACCCCCTGCCCGCCCACGCCCGCCATCAGCAGGTTCCAGGGTTCGGCACCGATCACCGGGAGCGTCGGTTCGGGCGGCGCGGCGCCCTGCGCCGTGACCACGTGTTCCGCCGGCCGCGCGCCGACCAGTGTGACGAAGGACGGGCAGAAGCCCTGAACGCAGGAAAGGTCCTGGTTGCAGGCGGATTGGTCGATGCGGCGCTTGCGGCCGAATTCGGTCTCGACCGGTTCCACCGCCAGGCAGTTCGACGCGCGCGAGCAATCGCCGCAATCCTCGCACACGCGCGGGTTGATCATGACGCGGCGCTCGGCCTTGGGGGCCAGGTCGCGCTTGCGCTTGCGGCGGCGTTCCGTGGCGCATTCCTGGTCGTAGATGATGGCGGTGACACCGGGCACGGCGCGCAATTCGCGCTGCACGGCGTCGAGTTGCGACCGGTGATGAAAGCCGGTGCCCGGCGGGATCAGCGGGTTGCCGCGGTGGCGGTCCTCGTCGTCGGCCACGATCTCGATGCGCTGCACGCCCTCGGCGCGCAGCGCGGCGGCGATGTGCGGGACATTGATCTCGCCCTCGGGCATCTGCCCGCCGGTCATGGCGACGGCGCCATTGACCAGGATCTTGAAGGTCATGTTGGCCTTCGCGGCGACGGCGAAGCGCACCGTCAGGCTGCCCGAATGGCCCCAGGTGCCGTCGCCGATATTGGCGAAGACGTGCTTTTCGCTGGTGAAGTGGCACTGGCCGATCCAGGGCATGCCCTCGCCGCCCATCTGGGTGAACAGGTCGGAATTCCGATCCATGTTCTTGGCCAGGTAGTGGCAGCCGATGCCGGCCAGCGCGCGCGAACCCTCGGGGATCCTGGTCGAGGAATTGTGCGGGCAGCCGGGACAGAAATACGGGTCGCGCGCATGCAGCGGCGCGGCCTGCGCGGCGGCCAGCGCATCCAGTTCGGCGATGCGGTCGTGCAGGCGGTTGGTGCGCAGCGCTTCGGGCAGGCGTGCGGCCAGCGCGCGCAGCATCTGCCCGGTGTCGAGCTCGGTCAGGTCGGACAGCAGGGGGCGGCCGTGCTCGTCCTTCTTGCCGACCACCCGTGGCCGCACGGGCGCATGGAACAGCGCGTCGCGCAGCTGCCATTCCAGCATCGGGCGGCGGTCCTCGATGACCAGCACTTCCTCCAGCCCATCGGCGAAGGCGCGCGCGGCCTCGGTGTCCATCGGCCAGGCGAGGCCGACCTTCCAGATGCGCAGCCCGGCATCGCGCGCCATGGCGTCGGTGATGCCGGCCTCCTCCAGCGCCTGGCGGAACACCGCATAGGCCTTGCCGCGCACGGCGATGCCGAAGCGCGCGTGCGGGCCGTCGAGCACGATGCGGTCGAAGCCGTTGGCACGGGCGAAGGCCACCGCATGCGGCAGCTTGAAGTGGCGCAGCCGGGCCTCCTGCGCGATCGGCGCGTCGCGCAGCCGGATGTGCAGCCCATCCGGAGAGGGCTCCATGCCCACCGGGTCATGCGTGACGTAGCGGGACGGGTCGAGCAACACGGTCATGGACGCGTCCATGGTGTCCGCCACGCATTTCATGCCGGCCCAGGTGCCGGCGAAGCGCGACAGCGCGATGGCCTTCAGGCCGAACTCCAGCACCTCGCCGACATCGGCGGGGTCGAGCACCGGGATCTCGGCATCCATGAAGGCGTATTCGCAGCCGGAGGTGATGGTAGAGGACTTGCTCGACGGATCATCGCCGGCCAGCGCCAGCACGCCACCGCGCGGCGCGGTGCCGGCTGAATTCGCATGGCGCAGCACGTCGCCCGACCGATCCACCCCGGGGCCCTTGCCGTACCAGATGGCGAACACGCCCTCGACCGTGGCGCCCGGCGTCAGCCCGACCTGCTGCGTGCCCCAGATGGCGGCGGCGGCGAGGTCCTCGTTCAACCCCGGCTGGAAGACCACGTCGTGCGCCTTCAGCCGCACCGCCTGCCTGGCCAATTCGCGGTCGAACCCGCCCAGCGGCGAGCCGCGATAGCCGGAGATGAAGCCGCCGGTCTTCCACCCCAGCGCGGCATCCATCTCGCGCCGCAGGAGCGGCAGGCGCACCAGCGCCTGGGTACCGGTGAGCAGCACCGGCCCGCCCACGGCGTCCCAGCGTTCCTCGAGCGTCGCGTCGGGTCGGATGATGCTGCCCATGGCCGTCATGTTGGGGGTCCCGGACCAGTCTGCCAATGCCAGGATGATGCGCCCAACGGCACGGCGGTTCTTTTCGATTCCTGTTGTGCAGCGCCGAAGAGACGGAACATCCTGCCGCGATGGACGCCATCGACCGAAAAATCCTCCGCGCGCTGGCCCGCCGGGCGCGCCTCACCAATGCCGAACTGGCCGAGGAGGTGGGGCTGTCGCCATCGCCCTGCTGGACGCGGGTGAAGCGCCTGGAGCAGGCGGGCGTGATCCAGGGCTACCACGCCATGCTGGACCAGGCCGCACTCGGCCTGCCCGACACGGTGTTCCTGGAAGTGATGATGGAGCGCCACGACGATACGCACCTTGCGCGCTTCGAGGAAGCGGTGCTGGCGATCCCCGAGGTGCTGGAATGCTGGCTGGTGACCGGCGAATACGACTACATGCTGAAGGCGGCGGTGGGGGGCACCGCGGGCTATGAACGCCTGCTGCGCGAGAGGATCTACCGCCTGCCCGGTGTGCGCCACACGCGCACCGCCTTCACGCTGCGCTGCCTGAAGCGCACCGTCTCGCCGGTCCCCTGAGCGACGCCGTCAGGCCCTTACGACGTGACGGGGGGTCGCGATCTCAACGTGGCCGGGCATCGCTGTAATGCGCCCCGATCGTGCGATACGCGTTCAGCACGCCGAACAGCAGCAGGCCCCAGGCGAAGATGGTGATGCCGGCATCCTTGGCCGCAGCGGCGAGGAACAGCCCCACCAGCGCCAGCAGGCCGTAGACGATCAGGAAGAAGGCGCGGGCACCGGTCATTTCGGGCTCTCCTTGCGGGGTTGGTCATCGAACAGGATGCGGGCAGCCGCCCCATCGAGGTCTTCGTATTGGCGCGATCGCAGCGCCCAGAGGAATCCCGCCAGGCCCACCAGGCCCAGCAGCAGCGAGACAGGGATCAGGTAGACCAGGATGTCCATGCGTCAGTCCTTCCCCGCGCGCAGCGCATTCATCACGACGATGATGGAGGATGACGCCATGACCAGCGCCGCGATCAGCGGCGTGACCAGCCCGGCCACCGCCAGCGGCACCGCCAGCACGTTGTAGACCACCGAGAAGCCGATGTTCTGCCGTGCGATCGCCTGCGCGCGCCGCGCGATGCGCACCGCCGCCGGCAGCATGGCGAGACCCTCGCGCTGCAGCATCAGGTCGGCCGCGGTCTGCGCGAGGTCGGTGGCCCCAGCGGGGCTCGCCGAGACATGCGCGGCGGCCAGTGCCGCGGCATCGTTGATGCCATCACCGACCATCAGCGGGTGGCGGCCCTGCGCCATCAGCGCCGCGATGCGCGCCTGCTTGTCCAGCGGGTCGGCGCCGGCGCGCCAATCGGCGATGCCGGCCTGCCAGGCCAAGGCGGCGACCGCGCCCTTCCCATCGCCCGACAGCAGTTCCGCCTTCAAGCCCAGTGCCGCCAGCGCCGCCACCGCCTCCGGCGCGTCCTCCCGCATGCGATCGGCGAAGCGGAACAGGACGGGCGCGGCGTCGCCCTCGCGGAACGCCAGCGTCATGCCGTCGCTCGATGCCGGCAGGCCGAGGAAGGCCAGCGAACCGAGCCGCGCGGCACCCGCCTCCAGCCCCTGCCCCGCGACCTCCCGCACACCTTGCACGAGAGGCGCCTCGGGGCAGGCGCGCGCCAGCGCCTGCGCCAATGGATGGCGCGACGCGCGCGCCAGGCCCGCCGCGCGCGCCAGCACCGTGTCGTCCTGCCCTTCCGGCAACAGCACCGGCCGGCCTTCGGTGAGCGTGCCCGTCTTGTCCAGCACCGCATGGTCGGCACCGGCAAGGCGTTCCAGCGCGGTCGCCGATGTCACGAGCACGCCGCGGCGGAACAGTGCCCCCACCGCCACCACCTGCACCGCCGGCACCGCCAGCGCGAGCGCGCAGGGGCAGGTGATCAGCAGCACGCAGACGGCATTCACCAGCGCGACCTGCCAGGGCGCATCCAGCACGCCCCACCACAGCAGGAAGGTCGCCGCCGCCACCGCATGCGCCACCGGGACGTAGATGCGCGAGGCACGATCCGCGAGGGCGACGAAACGGCCCTTGGCCTGCTCGGCGCGTTCCAGCAGCCGCGCCATGGCGGCGAGCGATCCGTCCTTCGCCGCGGCGCTGATCGTCATGGTGAAGGCCGCGCCCATGTTCACCGCGCCGGCCGGCAGCGTGTCGGCCGCGGCGAAGGCGCGCGGCAGGCTTTCGCCGGTGGTGGCGGCGGCATCGAGCAGCGTCGCGTCGTCGCTCACGCCGTCCAGGCGCAGGCGTTCGCCGGCAGCGACCAGCACGCGCTCGCCGGCGGCGATGGCTTCGGCGGGCACCGCTTCGCTGCGGCCATCCGGCAGCAGGCGCGTCACCACGCCTTCCTGCAGCGCCAGCAATTCCGCGACCGATTGCCGCGCGCGGCGCCGCGCCGCGCGGTCCAGCACACGCCCGGCCAGCAGCAGCGCGATCAGCGCGGTGGCGCCGTCGAAATAGGTGTAGGGGCCATTGGTCCAGGTTTCGGACAGCGACATCGCCGCGGTGGCGAGAACGCCGAGCGAGACCGCCATGTCCATGGAGGGACGGCCGGCGCGCAGCGCTGCCCAGGCCGAGCGGTAAAAGGGCATGCCCGCCACCAACACCACCGGCAGCCCGATCAGCGCGGCCAGCCAGTGCAGCCCGTGGCGCGTCGCCTCGCCCATGTCGCCGCCGACCCAGACGGCGACCGAGACAAGCATGACATTCATCGAACCAAAGAAGGCGATGCCGAGCGCACGGGTCAGGGCGCGGCCCTCGGCGTCCTCGGTGGCGCGCAGGCAGGCGGGCGACCACGGTGCGGTGCGGAAGCCGAGCCGTGCCAGCAGCCCGGCCAGGTCGTTGGCGCGCGCGGCTTCCCCGCGCCACGTCACGGACAGCCGGCGCGTGGCGAGCGCCGCGCGCGCCGAGAGCACGTCGGGTTCCGCCGCCAGCGCCTGTTCCACCAGCCAGACGCAGGCGCCGCAGGTCAGGCCAGAGACCACCAGGTCCAACCGCTGCACGCCGTCGGGTTCCGCGCTGGCGAAGGGTGCGAGGTCGGTCGCCGGCGCGGCCGTCTCGGGTCGCAGCGTGCCCGCCTCGGTTTCCTGCCGGCGGTAGAAGGCATCGAGGCCGAGGCCCGCGACCAGCCCGTGCGCGCCCTCGCAGCCCGTGCAGCAGAAGCGTGCCTGGCCCGGGGCGAGCCGCCCGCCGCAATGCGCGCAGGAAGCGGCCGAGACCCCGGCGGGCGCGAGCGGTGCGGTGCGCCCGATCAGGCTCACGGGACGACCAGGCGGCGGCGGATGTCGAAGGCGGTCTCGTTCGGTCCGTACAGCGTGAGCCGCGCCTCCCACTGGCCGCGCTGCGGGGGCAGCGCCTCGGCCGCCCAGCGCCCGACGCCGCGCGGGGCGAAGACCAGCGGCAGTTCGGCCCCTGCCAGCGGGCGCAGCAGCACGCCCTCGATGCGACCGGCGATGGCACGGCCGTCGCGGTCGGTCGCGCTGACCGTCACGGCGCCGCCGGCCAGCGTGACCTCGGTTCGCCAGCCCAGCGCATCCTGGCGGGCGGCTTCCGCCAGCACCTGGTCGTAGCCGCGGCCGCGTTCATAGGCACGCGGCACCGTGACGCCGGTGAAGGTCGAGATGGCGAAATAGACCAGCACCAGGTTCACCAGGACGACGACCGTCATGCCGCCCACGAAGGCCCATGGGATCCAGCGGCCGCGCCGCGGGTCGAAGGTGGACGCGCTCATGGGCGGGGTCCTGCAAAGGTGGAGGATGTGCTTGCCACCGCGCGCCCGGCCGGGTCGAGCAGTCGGAAGGTGACCGGCGTCGATTCCGCCAGGCGCCGGCCGCCGGGCACGCTGACCAGCACGCGGTACTGGGCGATGCCGTCGGCCCGGCGCGGCAGCAGCGGGCGGCCCTGCGCGTCGGCCTCGACATCCTGCACCACCATGCGGAAGCCCTCGGGGGCGGACAGGACCAGCGCGAGCGGCGCTTCCTCGCGTGTCTTGTTGACGATCTTGACGGTATAGGCGTTGCGGATGCCGCCATCGGACAGGCGCACGAACAGCGGCGCGCGGTCGCGGATGACGGTGACGTCGAGCGTCGAGCGCAGCAGGAAGGCGCCGAGCATCACCACCGACACGAGCGTGAGCGCACCGGCATACATGATGGTGCGCGGGCGGATGAAGCGCGGCATGTGGCGCGCGGCCATGCCCGCCTTCTGGCGCTCGGGTCCGGGCCGGATCGCGGCGGTCGCCGCGGCGCTCGCCGAGAGGTTCTTCAGCGTCTCGAAGGCCACCAGCCCCTTGGGCTTGCCGAGCTTGGCCATGACGCTGTCGCAGGCATCGACGCACAGGCCGCAGCCGATGCATTCCAGCTGCTGGCCATCGCGGATGTCGATGCCGGTCGGGCAGACATGCACGCAGGCGAAGCAGTCGACGCAATCGCCGTGGCCCTCGCCCTTCAGCTTGCCGCGGGGTTCGCCGCGCCAGTCGCGATACGTCACGACCAGCGAATTCTCGTCGAGCATCGCCGCCTGGAAGCGCGGCCACGGGCACATGTAGGTGCAGACCTGCTCGCGCGCCCAGCCGGCCAGCAGGTAGGTGAAGCCGGCGAACAGCGCGAAGAAGAAGTATACCTCGAGGCTCGCGCCGCCGGTCAGGATCGCCCAGGTCACGGTCGGCGCGTCGTTGAAGTACATCACCCAGGCGCCGCCGGTGGCGGCCGCAATCAGCACCCACACGCCATGCGTGAGCGCCTTGCGCGTCCAGTAGTTCGCGTCCTTCGGCCCCTGGTCGAGCTTCATGCGCGCGTTGCGGTCGCCCTGGATCCAGCGCTCCACCCACATGAACAGGTCGGTCCAGACCGTCTGCGGGCAGGTGAAGCCGCACCACAGCCGGCCGAACAGCGAGGAGACCGCGAACAGCGCGAAGGCGCCCAGGATCAGCCCACCGGCGAGGAAATAGATCTCCTGCGGCCACAACTCGATCCAGAAGAAGAAGATGCGGGCGTTGGAAATGTCCACCAGCACCGCCTGGTCGGGCACGCCCTCGCCGCGGTCCCAGCGTAGCCAGGGCAGGACGTAGTAGAGCACGAGGCAGACGATCAGCACCGCCCACTTGACCGAACGCACCTTGCCGAAGACGCGCTTCGGATAGACCTTGACCCGCGACGCATACATCGGCTGGTCGGCGGCGGCTTGTGTCGCCGCCGGCCGGTCGGCCTTCGCGCGGTGTGGTGCCTCGATCGTGCCCATGGTGCGCGGCCTATTCGCCCCCGCCCAGGGAGTGCACGTACAGGGTCAGCATGTTGGTGATGGCCGGGTCGAGCCGCCCTTGCCAGGACGGCATGACGCCGGCGCGCGGGTTGCCGATCATCGCCACGATGTCCCGCTTGCTGCCGCCATAGAGCCAGACCTGGTCGGCCAGGCGCGGAGCGCCGAATTCGCGATTCCCCTCGCCACGCTCGCCGTGGCAGGACGCGCATTGCTCGGCATAGAGCGCGACACCGCGCGTCGCGGCCGCCTGGTCGGTGGCACGGCTGGTGAAGGACAGCACGTGTTCGGCCACGTCGTCGATCTGCGCGCGGGTCAGCAGCGCATCGGCGCCGAAGCGCGGCATCATGCTCTGGCGCTGGTCATCGCTTTCGTTCGCGCGGATGCCATGGCGGATGGTGTGCTGGATGGCCTCCAGCGACCCGCCCCAGATCCACTCGTCATCGGCCAGCGATGGGAAGCCGCCGATCGCCCCCTGCCCGCCCGCGCCATGGCAGCCCGCGCAGTTGTTGGCGAAGGCAACGCGCCCGCCGGCGGTGGCAAAGGCGCGCATCTCGGGGTCGGCCGCGATCTGCGCGGGGGTTGCTTCGCGCAGCCGGGCCATCATCGGCGCGTTGCGCGCCTGGGCGGCGGCCACATCGGCCACCACCGCCTCGCGCGCCACCCAGCCGCTGGTGCCCTTCCAGCCCGGGATGGATGGGTAGATCACCATCCAGACCACGGCGAAGACGATGGTCGCGTAGAAGGTGTAGAGCCACCATTTCGGCAGCGGGGTGTTCAGCTCCTTCAGCCCGTCCCACTCGTGGCCGGTGGTGTCGGTGCCGGTCAGGCTGTCCTTCTCGATCTTCGTCGGCATCCTGGGATGCTCCTGTCAGCGTGTCGGGGGCGGGGGCGTGTCGTCGTCCCGCAGCGGAATGTCAGCCTTGGATTCGAAGTGGCGCTTCTTCGACGGGCGCAGCACGAACCACAGCATCCCGAGGAAGAGCACGAAGAACCACACCACCCAGAGGGTACGCAGGGCCGGCAGGTTATCGATCAGCGTTTGCATCGCGCTGGTCTTACGGCTGGCGCAACTGCGCGGGCGTGACGTCGCGGAAATCCACCAGCGTGCCGAGCATCTGCAGGTACGCCACCAGCGCATCCATCTCGGTCACCACGCCGGGATTGCCGTCGAAGGCGGATTGCCGGGCGCGGGCGTAGCGGCCCTGGAAGGCGCCGGGGTCCGCATCCGGTGTTGCCTGCGCGCGCAGGTCGGCCGCGGCGTTGGCGATCATGTCGTCGGTGTAGGGCACGCCCACCGCGCGCAGTGCGCGCATGCGCTGCTGGATGTCCGCGACATCGAGCGGCCGGTCGAGGAAGGCGTAGGGCGGCATGATGGAGGCCGGCACCAGGTCGCGCGGGGAGCGCAGATGCGCCGCCTGCCAGTCATCCGAATACCGCCCGCCGACGCGCGCCAGGTCCGGCCCGGTGCGCTTGCTGCCCCACTGGAAGGGGTGGTCGTACATGCTCTCGGCCGCGAGCGAGTAGTGCCCGTAGCGTTCGAGTTCGTCGCGGAAGGGGCGGATCATCTGGGAATGGCAGTTGTAGCAGCCCTCCCGGATGTAGATGTCCCGCCCGCGGAGTTCGAGCGGCGTGTAGGGGCGCACCCCCGCCACGCGCTCGATCGTGGTCTCGATGGCGAACAGGGGCACGATCTGCACCAGGCCGCCGATCGAGATGGTGATGAGGGTGAGCACCCCCATCAGCACCACGTTGCGCTCGATGATGCCGTGGTCGCGAAGCCATGCGAACATCTGCGTGTGCTCCCTTATTCCGCCGCGACGGCGATGGCGGAGACGGGCACGTCGGCGGGGGCCGGCGCGGCCTCCTCCCCGGCAGTCACCGTCTTCCACAGGTTGAAGGCCATGATCAGCGCGCCGGCCAGGTACAACACGCCACCCAGCAGCCGGATCACGTAGTAGGGGTGCATCGCCTCCACGGTCTCGACGAAGGAGTACTGGAGGAAGCCGAGCTCATCATAGGCGCGCCACATGAGGCCCTGCATGATGCCCGAGACCCACATCGCGGTGATGTAGAAGACGATGCCGAGCGTGGCCAACCAGAAGTGCCAGGCGATCAGCTTCTCGCTCCAGATCGCCTTCTTCCGCCACAGCACCGGGAAGAGGTAGTACAGCGCGCCGAAGGTGATGAAGCCGACCCATCCCATCGCGCCGGAATGCACGTGGCCGATGGTCCAGTCGGTGTAGTGCGACAGCCCGTTCACGGCGCGGATCGACATGACCGGCCCCTCGAAGGTGGACATGCCGTAGAAGCCGACAGCGGTGACCGAGAAGCGCAGCGCGGGATCGGTGCGCAGCTTGTCCCACGCCCCGGACAGCGTCATCAGCCCGTTGATCATGCCGCCCCAGGAGGGCATCCAGAGCACGATCGAGAACACCATGCCCAGCACCTGCGCCCAGTCGGGCAGCGCGGTGTAGTGCAGGTGATGGGGGCCGGCCCAGATGTACAGGAAGATCAGCGTCCAGAAGTGCACGATGGACAGCCGGTAGGAATAGACCGGGCGGTCGGCCTGCTTCGGGATGAAGTAGTACATGATCCCGAGGAAGCCGGCGGTCAGGAAGAAGCCGACCGCATTGTGGCCGTACCACCACTGGATCATCGCGCTCTGCACGCCGGCCGGCGCGGAATAGGACGCCGCCGACCCGAGGCTGACGGGGATCGAGATGTTGTTGCCGATATGCAGCACGGCGACGGTGATGATGAAGGCGAGGAAGAACCAGTTCGCCACATAGATGTGCGGCTCGACGCGCTTCACCAGCGTGCCGCCGAACACGATCAGGTAGGCGACCCAGACCACCGTCAGCCAGAGGTCCACATACCATTCCGGCTCGGCGTATTCCTTGCCCTGCGTGATGCCGAGCACGTAGCCCAGCGCCGCCATGACAATGAAGAACTGATAGCCCCAGAACAGGAACCAGCCGGCATCGTCGCCGCCGAACATCCGGGCGCGGCACGTGCGCTGCACGACGAACAGCGACGTGCACAGCAGCGCATTGCCGCCGAAGGCGAAGATCACCGCGCTGGTGTGCAGCGGCCGCAGCCGCCCGAAGGTCGTCCATTCCAGGTCGAGGTTGAGCAGCGGAAAGGCCAGCTGCGAGGCGATCACCACGCCCACCAGGAACCCCACCACGCCCCAGAAGGCGGTGATGGCCGCGAAGGCGCGGATCGGCGCCTCCACATAGGTCACCTCCTGCGCCCGATATGCCTGCCCCGGAGCCAGGGCGGCGGTTGCCGTTGCTGCTGCCACGACCGATCTCTCCCACACCGGCGCCACCGCGGAGTCGCGTCGCGCGCCATGGCCGGCAGGGAAGCCCCCGCCCGGTGACGCGTCCTTGATCCGGATCAAGTTTCTTGCGGTGCAACAGGATTAGTCTGCGCCACTGTCCCGGGGGGAGTAGGACCAGCCATGCCCAGCGATGCGGAGATCGCCACCCGCCGCCCCGCCACCATTCGAACCGTGGCGCCGGACCGGCCCTGGGCCTGGTTGACCGCGGGGTGGCGCGACCTCATGGCTAACCCGCAGATCGGCTTCTTCTATGGCGGCGCGCTGACGCTGGCGGGCTGGCTGCTGGCGATGCTGCTGCTGTGGTCGCGCACCGCCTGGGCCATCCTGCCGGCCTCGGCGGGCTTCTTCATGGTGGCCCCCATCCTCGCGGCCGGGCTGTACGAAGCCTCCCGCCTGCGCGAGGCCGGCCAGCCCGTCACCTTCGCCGCCTGCCTTCAGGGCTTCACGCGCAATGGCGGGCAGCTGGCCTTCATGGGCGTGGTGCTGGTGGTGCTGCACCTGTTCTGGGTGCGCGTGGCGGCCCTCATCTTCATGCTGATGTTCGGCATCAACTTCGCGCCGGCGCTCGAATCGCTGCCGATGGCGATGCTGCGGTCGGACATGCTGCTGCCCTTCCTGATCGTCGGGACAGGCGCGGGGGCGGTGCTGGCGGGCGCGGCGTTCGCGATCTCGGCAGTGTCGATCCCGATGCTGGTCGATCGCGACATCACCGCGATGGAGGCTATCTCGGTCTCCGTCCGCACGGTGCTCGCGAACCCCGCCGCGATGCTGTTCTGGGGCGGGCTGATCGTGGTGTTCACGGCGATGGCGATGGTGCCGTTCTTCCTGGGCCTGGCGCTGGTGATCCCGCTGGTGGGGCATGCGACCTTTCACGCGTACCGCGACCTGGTGCGGTAGGCGTCAGGCCACGACGCGTACCGCCATCGCCATCAGCACCACGCCGTTCAGCGCGAACAGCGCTGCGCCCGCCACGCGCATCCCGGGGCCTGCCCGCCGGCCAAAGAAGCGACCCAGCAGCGCCACGCCGACCAGCGCCGGCACCGTCCCCGCCACGAAGGCCGCCATGACCAGCGCGCCGCCGAGCGCCGAACCCGTCGCCGCCGCCCCCGCCAGCGCGCCATACAGCAACCCGCAGGGCAGCGCCGAGAGCATCAGCCCCAGCGCCACGCTCCGCAGCCCGGTGGGCGCGCGCAGCAGCGCGCCGAGGCGGCGTTCGAGTCCGCCGGGCAGCCGCGGCGCCGGCAGGCGCGGCAGCAGCGCCGCGATCCGCGTGCTGGCCTGCGCGAACATCAACACCGCCGCCACCGCCAGCAGCGCCGCCAGCACGAAGCGGAAACCGCTGCCGAGCGCCACGATCCCCGCAAGGCCGCCGGCGGCCGCACCCAGCACCGCGTAGCCGAGCATGCGCCCCGCGTGATAGGGCAGCAGCGCCGCGCCGGCGATGCGTGCCATCGCACCCCCCGCCGCCGCGCGGTCCGCCACCGCCGACGCCTGCGCGATGACGAAGGGCCCGCACATGCCCGCGCAATGCGTGGCCCCGCCGGCCAGCCCCGCGAGGAACAGCGCCGCCATCACCGCCGGCACACCGCCGGGCCCGAGCGCCGTCAGGTCGTGCAGGCAATTCGCCAGGAACTCCATGCCGCGCTTCTACCATGCGCGGCGCGCGCTGCCTTGCGGCCGCGCAAGCCCTCGCCAGGAGGCCCGGCAGGTCTTAAACGCGACGCCATGCGCCCCCTCGTGCTCACCATGGGAGAACCCGCCGGCATCGGTGCCGAGATCGCCGCCGGCGCCTGGCGCGCCCTGCACGCGACCGGCCCTGCCTTCCTGTTGATCGACGACGCGACACGCGGCTTCGGCGTGCCGGTGCGGGCCATCGATGCGCCGGAGGAAGCCGCCGCGGTCTTCGCGCAGGCGCTGCCGGTGCTGCACCGCCCGCTGCCCTGCCCGCCGGTACCTGGCCACCCGGACACCGCGAACGCCCCGGCGGTGATCGCCGCCATCACCGAGGCGGTGGCGCTGGCACGCGCCGGCCGCGCGGCAGGTGTGGTGACCAACCCGATCCAGAAGGCCACGCTGACAGCGGCAGGCTTCCGCCATCCGGGCCACACGGAATACCTGGGCGAGATCGCCGGCACCGGCGCCCCGCCGGTGATGATGCTGGCATCGCCCGATCTTCGCGTGGTGCCGGTCACGGTGCACGAGGCCCTGGCGCGCGCCATCGCGCGGCTGACGCCGGCGCTGATCGTCGAGACCGCCCGCATCACCGCCCGCGCGCTGCGCGTGGAATTCGCCATCGCATCCCCGCGCCTCGCGGTGGCCGGGTTGAACCCGCATGCCGGCGAGGCCGGCACCATGGGGCGCGAGGACATCGACATCGTCGCGCCCGCGGTGGCTGCGCTGCGCGCCGAGGGCATCGATGCGCGCGGCCCGATGCCCCCCGACACCATGTTCACCGCGCTCGCGCGCCCCACCTATGACGCGGCGATCTGCCTGTACCACGACCAGGCGCTGATCCCGATCAAGACGCTCGACATGGCCGGTGGTGTCAACGTGACGCTCGGGCTGTCGATCGTGCGCACCAGCCCGGACCATGGCACGGCGCTGGATATCGCGGGGACCGGGCGGGCCGATCCGTCATCATTGATCGCGGCGATCCGCCTGGCGGCGGAGCTGGCCCGCGCAAGGGGTTTCGCATGACGCATCTCGATTTCTCGGTGAATGTCGATCACGTCGCGACGCTGCGCAACGCGCGCGGCGGCGCCTTTCCATGCCCGGTGGAAGCCGCGCGCATCGCCGTCGAAGCCGGTGCGGATGGTGTCACGATGCACCTGCGCGAGGACCGCCGCCACATTCGCGACGCCGACGTCGAGCGCGTGCGCGCCGAGGTCGCCGCGCCGTTGAACTTCGAGATGGCCGCGACCGAGGAGATGGTCGCCTTCGCCGAACGCATCCGCCCATCCTATTGCTGCCTGGTGCCGGAGAAGCGCGCGGAACTGACCACCGAGGGCGGGCTCGACGTGCTGCGCGCCGGGCCGTTCCTGGCGCAGGCCATCGACCGCCTGCGCGCCGCCGAGGTACGCGTGTCCATCTTCATCGAGGCGGATCCGGCACAGATCGAGGCCGCGGCGCGCATCGGCGCGCAGGCGATCGAGTTGCATACCGGCACCTATGCCGAGGGACCGGTGGCGGGCCGCTCAGCGCAGTTGGCGCGGCTGAAGGCCGGCGCGGTCGCGGCACGCGCGGCGGGGCTGCTGTGCCACGCCGGCCACGGGTTGTCCTACGACACGGTCGGCCCGATCGCCGCGATGCCGGAGGTGACCGAGGTGTCGATCGGCCATTTCCTGATTTCGCAGAGCGTCTTCGACGGGCTGGCGGCCGTGGTGAGGCGCTTCCGGAGGCTGATGGACGAAGCGCGCACGCCGTGAGCCGCGGGCGCACCTCGCACTGACCGAAACCGCGTGCCTATGCGGCTTGCGCCACAGCAAGGCAGGGGCGCGAGCGGCCCGTTAGTGTCCACCGAAGTCACCGGAGGGACGCATGTCAGGGGCGGCACGTCGGCACACAGGTCTGATCCGCACGGCCCTTGCCCTGGCCTGGCTGGTGCCGGCGGCCGGATGTTCGCCCGGACCCTTGGATGCGAAACCGGATGCGGCGCGCCCTACAGGTCGCGCGAATGGGGTGCCACCCGGAGGCCCTGCCGCCGATGAATGCGCGCGGCTTCCAGGGCGGATGCTCGCCGGGCCGGATGCGCGCATCGACTTCACGGCGGGGCGCGGCGCGGTCTCGGTCACGCTGCCCGGTTCCGACTGGTGCGAGATCCGCATGGGGCCGTCCTTCGCCCGAACCTTCGTCCTGGTCACGCCGCGGGTGCAGGCACGCCGCGCCGCGCCAAACGCATCGCAGTGGCAGATGGACGCCGTGGCCATTCAGTTTGCGCCATTCCAGGTGCCTCCCGATCTCCCGATCCAGGATCCGGAAGCGCTCAGGGCTCGGCTGCAGCAGGTCCTGGACAGCGGCAGCAGCGGTGCGAGCACAGGGGGCTTCCTCGAATTCGCCCGCCGGCCGGGGTTTCGCAGGGATCTGGGTCCGGTCGACCCACGGACGCGATGCGTCCCGCTCGACGTCAGTGGTGCACTGCCCGCCGGACAGGATCGGGTGACGGGCGCCAACCCCCCAGAGCCCCGCCAGTTCATGATGCGCGCACGAATCTGCCTTGGCCCTGACGGGACGGAAAGCGCCGCCGGGCTCGTTTTCCTACGGGAGAGCACGGTCGGCGACGCCGGGGCGGCCGGTCGAGCCGCAACCTACGACGCGCTGGCCGAGCAGGTCTTCGCGTCGCTGGCCTTCGGTGCCGCGCCGCGCCGGGCCGCGGTGCCGGGGAACGGCGCGGATTGCCAGGCAATCGCCACCGCCTTCGATCGGTCGTTCCGCGACACGGCCGCGATGCTCCGAATCGCGCCGGAACCCGGGGCGCCTGGCGCCATGGAGGTGGCGATGGGCCTGCTGGTCAGCATCGTCGAGCGCCGGATCACGGACGAGTCCACGCGGCAGCGCTGCTTCACGGAGGTGCTGCGTTCGAGCGGCTTCCCGAACGCGCCACCCTACGCGGAGGCGCGCGCCATGATCAGAAACCGCGGCAGCCAGCCGGGCCGCTAGAGCCGTTTCCCTTCGCCTTGGCTCCCGGCAACGTATCTGGCCTTCTGTTGCGAGCCTCTTCACCTGATCAGATGAAGCCACCTGATCGGGATCTGCTCTCGACGCTGGCGGCGACAGCGCCATCATGGGTTGACCGCCCCATCGTCACGCGATGACTGTGCATGGGGCGCCCAGCCCCGACGTACCGGCCTGCGCGGTGCCGCCACGGAGGAAGCGCCATGCCCAGCATCACCCTCGACGGCTATCCCATCGCCTATGCCGAGGCCGGGTCCGGCCCGCCGCTGCTGATGGTGCATGGCACGCTGGGCGACCAGCGATCCTGGGGCGGGCAGATGGCGGCCTTCGGCGCCAAGCACCACGCCATCGCCGTCAGCCTGCGCCATTGCTGGCCGGGGCAATGGACCGAGGGCGGCGACTTCACCATCGCGCGCCATACCGCCGATATCGCCGGCTTCATCCGCGCGCTGGGCGAAGGACCGGTGCGACTGGTGGGCCATTCGCGCGGCGGGCACATCGCCTTCCGGGTCGCGCAGCATCATCCGGAGTTGGCGCACTCGCTCGTGCTGCTGGAACCGGGCGGCGAACTGGACGAGACGCTCGGCGGCGCGCCGCCCGCCGGCAAGCAGGGCGCGGCCTTCGCGCGCGGCGCCGCACTGATCGGCGAGGGCAAGGTCGAGGAAGGCCTCACCGTCATCGCCGAACACACCGGCGGCCCTGGCGCCTGGGAGAAGCGCTCGGAAGCCCGCAAGGCGGTGAACCGCGACAATGCGCGCACGCTGCTCGGCCAGGTCAACGAACAGCGCAAGCCCTATAGCCGCGCCGAGGCCGAGGGCATCGGCATCCGTACGCTGCTGGCCGGCGGCGACCGGTCGCAGCCGCAATTCGGGACCATCCTCGATGCGCTGGAAGGCGCGATGCCCAACGCCACGCGCGTGACCATCGCCAACGCCGCGCACAGCGTGCAGGCGGACAACCCGGGCGACTTCAATGCGGCGGTGCTGGCCTTTCTGAACAACCATTGACGCAGCAGGGCGCCCTCGCGACCATCGACCCCATGATCGTGCGCCCCGCCATCATCGCCACCCGACGCGGTCGCCCGACGACGTGGCGGCGCGCGCCCGATCCGACGATGCGAGTCTAGCGGCACCACACCCCGCGGCTCCGTCGCCCCGGCGCCCCGCCCACCGCAAGGTCGGCGGGGTTTTTCGTGTCCAATGCGTCAAGGATCCGTTCCATGGCACCGCCTCCCCCTACCGCGCTGCGCCGCGCCACGCCCGCCGATGCGGCCGCCATCCGCGACGTCACGCGCGCCGCCTATGCGCGATGGGTGCCGCTGATCGGGCGCGAGCCGTTGCCGATGCGCGCGGACTATGCCGCCGCCGTGTTGGCGCACCGCTTCGACCTGCTGGTGCGCGGCCTGGCCGTGCTCGCGTTGATCGAGACCGACCTGCGCGACGACCATCTGTGGATCGAGAACATCGCTGTGCATCCCGACCACCAGCGCCAAGGGTTCGGCCGCCGCCTGCTGGCGCATGCGGACGCGCTGGCGCGCGAGGCCGGGCGGTCGGAACTGCGGCTGCTGACCAATGGCGCCTTCGCGTCGAACATCGCGCTGTATGCACGCAGCGGCTACGCCGTGACGGCGCGCGAGCCCTTCCTGGAAGGCGAGACCGTGCACATGGCCCGACGCCTGGCGTGATCAGGCATCGGTGAATTGCAGCGAGGCCAGGCGTGCATAGAGCCCGCCCTGCGCCAGCAGCGCCTCGTGCGTGCCGGTGGCAGCAATGCGCCCGGCCTCCATCACCACGATGCGGTCCGCCGCACGCACCGTGGCGAGCCGATGCGCCACCACGATGGTGGTGCGCCCCTGCGACAGCCGCGCGAGCGCATCCTGCACGGCGCGCTCGCTCTCGGCGTCCAACGCGCTGGTGGCTTCGTCGAGCAGCAGCACCGGCGCATCGCGCAGGATGGCGCGGGCGATGGCGATGCGCTGGCGCTGCCCGCCCGACAGCGTGACCCCGCGCGCGCCCAGATGCGTGGCGTAGCCGTCCGGCAAGGCTTCGATGAAATCGGCGGCGGAGGCGGCCTTGGCGGCGGCCCGCACCTCGGCATCGGCGGCATCGGGGCGCCCGTAGCGGATGTTGTCGGCGACCGTGGCGCTGAAGATCGACGGGTCCTGCGGCACCAGGCCGAGGCGCGCGCGCACCGCCTCGGGCGTGGCCGCGGCGATGTCCACGCCGTCCAGGTCGATGCGGCCCTGTTGCGGGTCGTAGAAGCGCAGCAGCAGCGCGAGCACGGTGGTCTTGCCCGCGCCCGAGGGGCCGACCAGCGCCACCGTCTCGCCGGGCGCGACCTCCAGCGAGAAGCCGTCCAGCGCCGGCACCTCGGGGCGCGAGGGGTAGCGGAAGGTCACGTCCCGGAACGACACGCGCCCCTGCGGCGCCGGCAGCGCGGCGGGCATGGCAGGGGCGGCGATGGTCGGTTGCACCGCCAGGATTTCCGCCAGCCGGTCGGCCGCCGCGCCGGCGCGCTGGATCTCGCCCCACAATTCGCTGACCGTCGCCCCCGCGCTCGCGAGCAGCACGGCGTAGAACACGAAGGCGGTCAGGTCGCCGCCGGACATGCGCCCGGCGATCACATCCTGCCCGCCCACCCACAGCGCGAAGGTGATGGCGCCGAAGCCAAGCAGGATCACAGTGAGGATCAACGCCGTGCGCGTCGCGACGCGCTTCAGCGCCGCCTGGACGGAGCGTTCGGATTCCGCGCCGTAGCGTGCGCGTTCGGCCGCCTCATGCGTGAAGGCCTGGACGGTGCGCATGCCGTTGATGGCTTCCTCGGCGGTCGCCGCCAGGTCCGCCACGCGTTCCTGCGCCGCCTTCGACAGCCGCCGCTCGCGGCGGCCGAACACGATCATCGGCAGCACCACCAGCGGCACCACCACCGCCATCAAGCCCGCCAGCTTCGTGCTGGTCAGCACCAGCATCGCAAAGGCGCCGATGCCGGTGAGCGCATTGCGCAGCCCCATCGAGATGGCCGACCCGATCAGCGACTGCAGCAGCGCGACATCGGCGGTGAGGCGCGACATCAAGTCGCCGGTGCGCGCCGTCTCGTAGAAACGCGCATCGAGGCGCGTCAGGTGATCGAACACCGCGCGGCGCAGGTCGGCCGCCACGCGTTCGCCGAGCCAGGTCACCAGGTAGTAGCGCAGCGATGTCGCGATCCCGAGCGCCGCGACAATCAGGCCCATCACCGCAGCCGCCTGGTTCAGCGCGCCGGGCCCGCCGCCGAAGCCGTCATCGATGATGCGCCGCAGCCCCTGGCCGATCGCAAGCGTGAGGCCGGCGGCGGCCAGCAGCGCAACGGCAGCCGCCACCGCGCGCAGCAGATACGGCCTCAGGAACGGCAGCAGCAGTCGCAGCGAGGCGACGCCGCGCGCGTGCGCTACGCTAGACGACACGCGGCAAACCGCGGGAACAACACGCACGGGTCGAATTGCGCCTCGCGCGATCCGCAAGCGCACAGCGCGACCGCTGCCCGCGCACCAGCCGCGCCGAGAGCATCAGTGCGTGGCGCGAAGGCAAGCCGGCGCACGCCGGCGCACGCCGCATGAGGGCACGAAAAGGATGCGGCGCCCGCCCTCGGCGGGCGCATCACACATGCTGCCCGCCATTGATGTGGATTTCGGCGCCGTTCACGTAGGACGACGCCTCGGTGCACAGGAAGTAGATCGCCTGCGCCACTTCCTCGGGCCGGCCCAGCCGGCGCATCGGGATCTGTTCCTGCACGATCTTCTCGGTCCCCGGCGACAGGATCGAGGTGTCGATCTCGCCCGGCGAAATGGCGTTCACGCGGATGCCCAGCGGCGCGAAATCGGCCGCCATCTCGCGGGTCAGCCCCGCCAGCGCGGCCTTCGACGTGGAATACGCCACGCCGGCAAAGGGGTGCACGCGGCCGCCGGCGATCGATGTCACGTTCACCACGGCGCCGCTGGCCTTCTTGAGTGGCTCGACCAGCCCGCGCGCCAGCAGCACGGGGGCGAAGAAGTTCACGCGGAAGACCTTCAGCCAGCCCTCCAGGTCCATCTCGAGCGAGCCCAGCCGCGACCCGCCTGGTCCCTTCGGCGAAATGGCCGCGTTGTTCACCAGCGCGTCCAGCCGCCCATCCTCGGGCTTCAGCCGTTCCTTGATCTCGGCGATCGCGGTCTCGGTTGCGGCCGGGTCGGTGAGGTCGAGCTGGATGTGGTCCTCGGGCCCCATCTCCCACGGGCATTGCTCCGGGAAGGGCTGGCGGGAGACGGTGATGACCCGCCACCCCGCCGCGGAGAACCGTTTGACCGTGGCGTGGCCGATGCCCCGCGAAGCGCCGGTCAGCAAGAGCACGCGCCGCGGCGCGTCGGCTGCCCTGCCCCGGCTTGCGCCGCTCGATGCCATCATGCCCATCCCGTGCTCAAAGGAAGCGCGGGTATACCGCGAACGCGTCGCGGTGGCACCCGGCGCGTTGGCACCGGGTGCGGCACCGCTGTCACGCGGCCAGGCGATCCGGGCGCGGCGCGAAGGCCGCGGCCCAGCCCGGCGCGGCGCGCAGCAGGCGTTCCAGCGCCGCAGCCGGCAGCGTCTCGGCGTATTCCAGGGCGGTGACGGCGCGGGCATCCCAGTGGCGGGCGATCTCGGTCACCGCCTGCACGGCCGGGTCGGCGAGGGCCGCCGCGCCCAGCGGGGCCTGGGCGGCGGCACGCCGCGCGGTCGCGACCACGCGCGCCGCGGTTTCCAGCCGGATGCGGTCCGCAAGCGCGCCGTCGGCGATCTCGGCGATTGCGCGGGCCAGGGTGGTGGTGTGGATGGGTGCGGTCATGCTGGTTGTCCTTCGGATCACGGTCGCGGCCTCCCCCAACCTTTCGAACGTTCTTGGGAAGTGGTGACGTCGATGCCGCGCAGCAAGCGCGACGCTTCGATGGCCGACATGATGCAAGCGCATGTGGCGGGAAGATGACCCGCGCGCCTTCGACGGAACACATATGACCGGCGCGCCTTCGGCGGACCCCGCTTGACCCGCGCGCCTTCGGCGGACCCCGCTTGCCCGCGCGCCTTCGGCGGACCTCGCTTGCCCGCGCGCCTTCGGCAGACCTCGCTTGCCCGCGCGCCTTCGGCGGACCTCGCTTGACCCGCGCGCCTTCGGCAGACCTCGCTTGACCCGCGCGCCTTCGGCAGACCTCGCTTGACCCGCGCGCCTTCGGCGCGACGCCGCTACTCGGGCTCGATCCCGGCGGCGCGGGCCTGCTCGCCCCAGAAGGCGATCTGCTCGCGGATGAAGGTGCCGAATTCGGCCGGGGTGGAGGTCACGCGCTCGATGCCGAATTCGCCGAGGCGCCGTTCGGTCTCCGGGCGCTCCCACACGCGGCGGATGGCGGCATTCCAGCCGACCACCACCTCCTCCGGCATGCGCGCGGGCCCCACCGCCCCCATGAAGGACAGCAGTTCGAAGCCGGACAGCCCCGATTCCGCCAGCGTCGGCCATTCCGGAAACAGCGGCGTGCGCCGCGCCGAGGTGATGCCGAGCGGCTTCAACTTGCCCTCCGCCAGGAAGGCCCGCGAGGCCGCGACATCGGCGAACATCGAACTGACCCGCCCGGCGATCACGTCGGTCATCGCCGGCGGGGAGGATCGGTAGGGCACGTGCGTGATCTCGACCTGGCCGAGGCGGTTCAGCATGGCCGCGCCCACCACGCCGGTGGTGTTGCCTGACGCGCAGGTCAGGCGCCCCGGCTGAGCGCGCGCGAGTGCCAGGAATTCCGGCAGCGTGCGCGCCGGCACCTGGTCGTTCAGCGCGAGGACGAAGATGTAGGTTCCCATGCGCGAGATCGCCGTGAAGTCGGCCACCGCGTCATAGGTTGGCCGGCGCATCAGCGCCGGAGTGGCGCCATGCGGGCTGTTGGTGGTGATCATCACGGTCTGGCCGTCCGGCGCGGCACGGGCTGTGGCAACCGCGGCGATCGCGCCATTCGCACCCGGGCGGTTCTCCACCACGATCTGGGTGCCCCAGTCGGCTTCCAGCAACGACGCCAGCAGGCGCGAGACGGTGTCGGTGCCCGATCCGGCGGCGAAGGGCACGATCATGCTGACCGGGCGCGACGGCTTCCACGCCCCCTGCGCCTGCACGATGGCCGGGGCGGCGAGCGGCACGGCGAGCAGGGCACGCCGCGGGATGGCAATGGTCATGGTGTTTCCTCCTGGCCTCCCTGCCGTTCGGGGCGGGGTATTGGCGCCAGGGTCGCAGCGCCGCCGTCCGCTGTCCATCGCGCAACCGGCATCTGGCCGTAACGCGCCTTCCAGGCTATGCGCCGGCGCGCATGTCCCTCGCCGATCTCCTGCCGCCGCCCGTGCTGTTCTTCGCGCTTGGTTTCGCCGCGGCGGCGCTGCGTTCGGACCTGTCGGTGCCGGACACGCTGGCGAAGTCGCTGTCGCTGTACCTGATGATGGCGATCGGCCTGAAGGGTGGCATCGCGGTGGCGCAACCCGGCGCGGCAGCGGCCATGCTGCCCGCGCTGGTCCTGGGCGTCGCCTTGTCGGCGCTGATGCCGATCCCGGCCTATGCGGTGCTGCGGGCAGGCACCAGGCTGGACCGGGCGACCGCGGCGGCGGTCTCGGCGCATTACGGGTCGGTCAGCGTGGTGACCTTCGCCGCGGCGGCCGGGCAGCTGAACGCGGCGGGCGTGCCCTATGAAGGCTTCATGCCGGCGGTGCTGGCGGCCATGGAGACGCCCGCCATCCTCACCGCCCTGCTGCTGGCACGGCGCGGTGGGGAGCAGACCGCGGGCGGGGGCCGCGAACTCGCACGCGAAGTCCTGCTGAACGGGTCGGTGGTGCTGTTGCTCGGCGCCTTCCTGATCGGCTGGATCGGCGCGGCGGGCGCCGAACGGCAGTTGGCCCCCTTCATCACCGCGCTGTTCCCCGGCGCGCTGTGCCTGTTCCTGCTGGAGATGGGGCTGACCGCCGCGCGGCGCCTGCGCGACCGCGGGCGGGGGCTCGATGCGCGGCTGGTCGGCTTCGCGCTGGTCATGCCGCTGCTGGGCGGGGCGCTCGGGCTTGGCGCCGGGCTCCTGGCGGGGCTGTCGCCGGGCGGCGTGGGGCTGATGGCGGTGCTCGGCGCCTCGGCGTCCTACATCGCGGTGCCGGCGGCGATGCGCATGGCGCTGCCCACGGCCGATGCGGGCATCTATGTGACGCTCTCATTGGCAGTGACGTTTCCCTTCAACATCCTGGTCGGCATCCCGCTCTGGCTTTGGGTGGCGCGCGCGGTCACGGGGACGGGCTGAACATGCACCCACGCAAGCGGATCGAGATCGTGGTCGAGGCGGTGCGGGCCGATGCCGTGACGGCGTTGCTCGACCAGCTGGGCGCCACCGGCTGGACGGTGCTGCCGGTGCTCTCGGGTCGGGGCCGGCAGGGCATCCGCCGCGCCGGGGATCCGGGGGGTGTCGACGACAATGTGGTGGTGATCTGCATCGCCTCGACCGACCTGGCCGGGCGGGTGATGGCGGCGCAGGCGGAACTGCTCGGCGCCCGTCCGGCCATCGTGTCGATTACCGATTGCATGGTGCTGCGGGCAGATCATTTCTGAATTGCAACGTACTGGATCGTCGCTGCGCGCTTGACCCGGCGCCACAACACGGTCCATGACCGCGCCATGCTTGCGCACGGACACCGCGCTGCAGGGGGTTCGCTCCGCCTGGCCCTGGCTTTGGTCGCCCCGCTGCTGCTGCTGGCGCCCCATCGGGCAGAAGCCAACGCCACGCCACGCCCGCAGGCCGCCCGTCCAGCGGCGGCCGCGGCAACGCCCGCGCGGCGCGTCGTGGCCCGCCCGGCACCTGCGTCCCCTGCCCTGCCGGTGCTGTCCGATAGCCCCTGGGATGTCTGCGCGCAGGCCATTGCTGCGGCCGAACAGAATTCCGGGCTGCCACCTGGCCTGCTGGGCGCCATCGCGCGGGTCGAAACCGGGCGGCGCACGCCGACCGGCGGTGTGCAGCCCTGGCCGTGGTCCTTCAACGCTGCCGGCGAGGGCCGCTACATGGCCACCCGAGTCGAGGCCGTGGCCGAGGTGCAGGCGCGCCTGGCTGGCGGGACGCGGTCGATCGACATCGGCTGCATGCAGATCAACCTGCTGCACCACCCCAACGCCTTCCCCAGCGTGGAGGCCGGCTTCGACCCCGCGACCAATGTCGCCTATGCGGTGCGCTTCCTGCGCGCGCTGCACGCCCGCACCGGGGACTGGCAGACCGCGACGGCGCAATACCATTCCGGCACGCCGGAACGCGGGCTGATCTACCACCAGCGGGTGATGGCGGCGATGACCGGGCAGGGCTTCGTGCCCGGGCCGGCGCCCGGCGTGATCCCGCTGCCCGGGCCGGCCATGGCGGGGCTGTGCGCGTCGGGTCGCGGGGCGGTGTTGCTGCTGGGGTCCTCGGCGCCGAACCTTCGCCCGGTGGTCGCGGTGCCGAATGTCGAGTTGCGGCTGCGCGGCCGGCCCGCCGCGGCCGGGCCGAACCGCCCGCGGATCATGTGCCTGCGGACAGCGAGCCGCTCGGCACCGGGGTGAGCCGTGCGGCGTGGTCGCGCCGCCAGGCACAGGCCAGCACGAGAAGCCAGGCGGCCGGTGCCACAAGCGGGAAGCGCACACCCGCAAGCACGATCCCGGGCAGCAGGCATGCCACCACCAGGATGGCGCGTTCCCCGGCCAGCCAGCCGTCCCGCCGCGCCGCCGCCGCCAGGAACAAGGCAGCGACGCCGAGCGCCGGCGCATCGTAGATCCAGCTGAACGGAGTCATCAGGAAGGCCGCCGCCATCGCGGCCGCGGCGCGCGCCTCGCCCGGGCCCGCCGGCTGGCGCAGCCACAGGCGCAGCACGAGCGCGGCGACGGCAGCGGCAAAGACGACGTGCACACTCCAGGCGAGATTGCGATTGTCGGTCGTGTCGAAGACGAACACATAGACCGACTGGATGCGCGGCAGGGCATCATGACGCTCGGCCAGGTACATCGCGTCGTTGCGCGACAGCGCGCCGAGGAAGCCAACCCATGCCTCGGGTCCGAAGGCTATGACCGAGGCGAGCACCAGCAGCGCCGTGGTCGCGGCCGCAGCGGCGAACACCCGCCAGCGTCCGGTGGTCACGAGCAGCAGCGGCAACAGCAGGCCGAACTGGGGCTTGTAGGTCAGCAGGCCAAGCGCCAGGCCGGCGAGGAGCGGGCGCCGATCCAGCTGCGCCATCACCAGGCACAGCAGCGCGGCGGTCAGCAGCCCGTTCTGCCCGAGCCCCATGCAGATGAGCACCGCCGGCATGGCCAGCACCAGCAGCGAGGCCGGCACGGCAATGCCGGGAAACGCCGTGCGGATCGCGAATACCAGCACCATGACGGTTGCCATCACCCAGGCGAACCACGCGCCGGCATAAGGGAGCAGCCCAAATGGCAGCACGTAGAACAGGAACGGCGGGGGGTTCACCCAGCCCAGGAAACCCACCAGGGCCTCGGGCGGGATGCCGAGCACGTCGGCCTGCAGCACCCTCAGGCGCGACCAGTCGTAGGCGCCGGCGGCGTCGCCCATCAGCACCATCTGGCTGGCGTTGTAGAAGGCGATGAAGTCAGAACGGCGCGGCTGGTCCGTCAGGACCAGGCCGGCGATCAGCACGGCGATGTAGAGCCCGAAGACGACGGCGCCCAGGGCGCTGGCCGCGAGTTCGGGGATGCGCCGCGTCCGGCCATCCTGCACGGCGCTCATGTCGGGGCGACGGCGGAATGGGCGTCCGGCAGGCAGGGCGCGGCTGGCGGCCGGTCAGGGGGTCCGCGACGCATGCGACAGGATCGGCTGCGCTGACGTGGCTGCCCGGGCGCGCTCAGCTGCGGTCGCCGGCCGGCGTCACCTCGATCACCTGGCGGTTCACGCGCAGCACCTCGGCCACGCCGCGCAGGTCTGCCTCCTCGCCGCCGAGGACCGTGCGGGCCGCCGCCTCGTCTCCGGTCGCGGCCAGCGAGATGGCGTAGTTCGCCGTGACGCGCTGGTTGGCGTCCGCACGGCGCGCCAACGGTTCCAGCACGGCGCGTGCCTCATCCGGGCGGCCATCCAGCAGCAGCGAGAGCCCGAGATTGTTCGCGACCGAGATGGAGTCGGGCGACACCGCCTGCGCACGACGGTAGGAATCCTGGGCTTCCGGGTGACGCCCCATCAGGTCGAGCGCAACGCCGCGGCCATCCAGCGCCGGGACGTTGCGCGAATCGCGCGCCAGCACGCGGTCGAACAGGCCGAGCGCCTCGCCAGCCGCACCGTTGCGCAGGCGCATCTTGCCGAGTTCCATCAGCAGGCTGCCATCGTCCGGACGGCGCTGCACGGCGGCCGCCAGCACCTGTTCGGCCTGGGCACGGTTGCCCGCGCGCATCAGCGCCGCGGCGAAGCGGGCCTGCGCCTCGGCATTGTTGGGGTCGCGCGCAGCCGCTGCGCCGTACATCGACAGCGCGACATCCATCTGGCCGCCCGCCTCCGCGGTGGAGGCGACACGCATGCGCGATGCGGCGTCCGGGTCGCGAATGCCGTCATTCGCGCAGGCGCCGAGCACCGAGGCGGCGCCCAGGAGCACGACGAAGCGGGATGGGCTGCGGATCATCGCCTGGCATTCTCCCCGGTGCCCTGGAGGATGCCGCCGCGGAGCTGGAGCACCGAGGGCCCGACCAGGGAAATGAACACCGCGGGCATGATGAACAGAATGAGGGGAATCACCAACACCGCCGGCAGGCGGATCGCCTTTTCCTCGATGCGAAGCATCCGGTCCTGGCGCATTTCGGCCGCAAGCACGCGCAAAGCCTGGGCCAGCGGGGTGCCGTATTTCAGGGTCTGGGACAGGGTGCCGCCGAGTCGCTTGAAGCCCTCGAAGTCCGAACGCTGCGCGAATCGCTCCAGCGCCTGGCGACGGTCGGGCAGCATGCGCAGTTCCTGCACCAGCACCAGGAAGGAGATCGCCAGCGGGCGGTTGTTGTTCTCGATCTCGCGCGCGACGCGGTCGAGCGCCGTCTCGATGCCCATGCCGGCCTCGGCGGTCACCACCAGCAGGTCGAGCGCATCCGGCAGGCCCTTGCGCAGCTTCTCCTGGTGCTTCCGCTTCATGTAGGTGAGGAACATGTTCGGGCCGAACATGCCGAAGATGATGGCGCCGAAGATGATCATCGCCATGCGCAGCGGGTCGACCGTGTTGAAGTAGCAATAGAGCCCGGCAACCACCGGCAGGCCCACCATCAGCACCGCCTTCACGCCGATGAAGGTGGGCACCGCGGCCCGCGGGTTCAGGCCGGCCGAGGCGATCGCCAGCTGGAAATCCTCGATATCCTTGTCGGATACGAGGGTGGTGTTGCGCAATTTCTCGCCGATCCGGCGGAACGGCGCCGCCGCGGCGTTCATGCCAGAACCGCCATCGCCGCGGTCGGCCTGGCCGGGACGCAGGACGCTCTGGACGCGCCCCGAGATGTCGCGGTCCTCGGCCCCGCGGGCCAGGACGATCGCGGCGATGATCGCAAGGCACACGGCCACGGCGACGGCCAGGATGGGCAGCCAGCCTGCCTCGGCGAAGAACTCGGCCATGGCGGTCAATCCATTCCCGCGCGCTTGATGAGCCAGCGGATGATGAGGAAGCCGGACAGCGAGAACCCCAGCCCGATCAGGGCCAGCTTCTGCCCGGCGGGGGTGCTGAACTGCTCGATGTAGAAGTCCTGGATCTGCGACATCGCCAGCGCGGCGACGAAGGGCAGCGCCATCAGGATGCCGGCCTGCATGCGCGCTTCGGCCGCCAGGGCCTTGGCGCGCTTCGCGAGGGCAACGCGCTTGCGCACGATGTCGGCGAGGTTGTCGAGCGTCTCGGCCAGGTTGCCGCCGGTCTGCGACTGCATGCCGAGCGTCACGGCCAGGAAGGAGAATTCCGGCAGTTCGGTCCGCTTGTAGAGCCGCATCAGCGCCTGGTCGACCGGCCGACCGATCGCGACATCGCCCAGCATGCGGGAGAATTCGTCGCGCAGCGGCGCGGACAACTCGGCCGCGACCGATCGCATCGCCTCGCCGACCGGCAGGCCGGCGCGGATCGCGCGCACCATCAGCCCGATGGCGTCCGGGATCTGCTTGAAGACCTTGTCGACGTAGCTGTTGTACTGGAAGGCGAAGATCGCCCGCACCATGAACAGCCCCGTCGCGATGCCCAGCGGGATCGACAACGGCAGCGAGAGTGGACCCGACATCATGTTGGCGACCAGCGCGGCGACCAGCACGCCAAAGATCAGCACCAGGTACCAGGGGATGGTATGCGCCTGCGGCACATCCGGGTGGTAGCGCAGCAGGCGCAGCAGGCGTTCAAGCAGCGGGCGCGATTCGGTGGTATGCAGCCGGATGCTGGGCAGGCCGCTGGCCTGGAGGCCGGGGGTCTCCAGCGCACCGGCGGTCGACACGCGCTCCTTGAGCCGGCGCTGCTGGCCGGATTTCAGCAGCGTCAGCACGCCGGTCACCAGCGCGACCGTCAGCACGCCCGCGGTGCCGAAAAGAAGGGTGCGGTCCATGTTCAGGCTTCCTGGAGCGCGCGCATCCAGGGATCGAGCATGCCGAAGTAATTGAGCCGCTCGACGAAGGCGGGACGCATGCCGGGCGATTCCCAGGACCCGCGCAGCTTGCCCTCGGCGGTCTCGCCTTCGTACTGGAAGGTGAAGATGTCGTTCATCGTGATGACATCGCCTTCCAGGCCGCAGATCTCGGCGACCTGCGACACGCGGCGGCCACCGTCGCGCATGCGTTCGATCTGCACGATCAGGTCGACCGCCGCGGCGATCTGGGTGCGGATGGCGCGCGACGGCAGCGTCGACTGCGCCATCATCACCATGTTCTCGATGCGGGTGAGCGCATCGCGCGCGGTATTGGCGTGGACCGTACAGAAGGATCCGTCATGGCCGGTGTTCATGGCCTGCAGCATGTCGAAGGCCTCGCCGCCGCGAACCTCGCCGACGATGATGCGGTCGGGGCGCATGCGCAGCGCGTTGCGCACCAGGTCACGGGCGGTGACTTCGCCGCGGCCCTCGAGGTTGGCGTGGCGCGTCTCGAGCCGCACGACATGCGGCTGCTGGAGTTGCAGTTCCGCCGCGTCCTCGATGGTGACGATGCGCTCGCCATGGTCGATCAGCCGCGACATGGCATTGAGCATGGTGGTCTTGCCCGAGCCCGTGCCGCCCGAGATGACCACGTTCAGCCGGCAGCGCGCCCCGATCTCGAGGATGCGCTGCACCGATGGCGACATCGCCCCGTTCTGCGCCAGCAAGCCCAGGTCGAAGCGCTTCTTGGCGAATTTGCGGATCGAGATGCAGGGGCCGTCCAGCGCCAGCGGCGGGAAGACGATGTTGACGCGCGAACCATCCAGCAGGCGCGCGTCGCACAGCGGAGAGGATTCGTCGACGCGCCGGCCGACCGTCGCGGCGATCTTCTGCGCGATCGCCGAGATCTGGGCGGCGGAGCGGAACCGCACATTGGTACGGATCAGCTTGCCCTTCACCTCGACGAAGACATGGTCCGGCCCGTTCACCATGATGTCGTTGATGGTGTCGTCGGCCAGCAGCGGCTCAAGCGGGCCATAGCCCACCATGTCGCGCGCGATTTCCTCCGCGATGCGCGACTGGTCGCGCGCGGAGATCTCCATCCGCTCGCGGCTCGCGAGCTCGTGGACCAGGGCATCGAGCTGCTGGCGCAAGGCCGCCGCCGGCAATTCGCCGGCCACAACCGGATCGATGCGTTCCAGCACCAGCGTGCGCAGCCGCGCAAGTTCCGCACTGTCGGACAGCGCGATGTCGCCTGCCGAGATGTTGACCGACCGGAACTCCGGTTCCCCCGACAACGGCACCGGGAGATGCGGCGAGCCGTCGCTGCGTCGTCCGAAGGGGCGCATCAGCCGCCTCCCTTGCCAAAGAGCCGCGCGAAGAAGGAACCGCCTGGGCCGCTCGACCGCACCGCGGCGATTTCCTGGGTCAGCTGGCCGAGCGCCCGGCGCAGCGGCGCGCTGTCCTTGCGCGCCGGACGGCCGAGATTGGCCGCGCGAGGCAATTGCCGCGACAGGTCGCCGATCGACACGTCCGGGGCGGCGCCGATGCCTTCCTCGATCAGTTTCAGCGGCAGGTAGCCGCGCCGGCCGAGCCCGTTCAGCACTGTGATCACGCGCCCGGACCCGCCGGTCAGCGCCACCAGCTTCTTGATCGCGACGGTATCGCGGATGCTCGCGACATCGGGGCCCAGCACCAGCACGACGTGCCGCGCCTTCTGCAGCACCGCCACCTCGGCCGGGCCGGGGGGCATCGGCAGGTCGACCACCACGTGGTTGAAGCGCTGGCGCAGCATGTCGACCACGCGGCGCACGCCTTCCTCGGTCGGCTTGATCTGCGCCTCCATCGGCTCCTCGGCGGCGATCAGCCGCACGCGGTCGCCGATCGGCACGCCCACGCGGTCGAGGAACAGCGCGTCGACGCGCTCGGGTTCCTCGATGGCGATGCGCAGGCCGGAGGTCACGCGCGCGCCCAGCATCATCGCCGCCGCGCCGCCGCGCAGGTGAAGGTCCAGCAGCGCCACATGGCTGCGCGTCGCGTCCTCGAGTTCGAGCGCGAGATTCACCGCGATGGTGGTGGCGCCGACGCCGCCGTGCACGCCGCATACCACCGTCACCTGGCCGCCGCGATCCTGCCCGGCCTCGCCGCCGCCCTGGATATGCGACGCAAAAAGCCGCGCCACATTGTCACGCGTGAGCGGCTTGTGCAGGTATTCATGCACGCCGACGTTGCGGGTGATGTCGCGATAGAAGCCGATCTCGGTCCGTTCGCCGACCACCAGCACCCGCACATCGGGCGTGCACACGGAAGCGAGGTCGTCCAGCGCGGCGAAGGGGTCGTCGACGCCGCTGATGTCGACGATCAGTACCCGCGGCGTGGTCTCCTTCTCCAGCGCCTTGACGGCGGTGCGCACGGTGCCGCGGCGCATCTGCGCGCCGAGCACGTCGCCGATGCCGCCGCGGATCGCCGCCTCGCTGGCTTCGTCGGCGACGAAGACCATGAGCGCCGGGCGGTCGGCCGCGATGACCGCCCCGCCGCGCGTCGCGTCAGGGACCTCGCGGACCGCCATCCGATCAGTTCTGACCACCGCCACTGCCGCCTCCACCACTCGTCACGCCCGCGGCCGTACTGCCGCCCTGGGTGCCGATTTCCGACAGACCGGCCGGCAAGGGCGGACGACGGCCGGCGTTGAGCGCCCGGATCGCTGCCGTTGCCTGGTCGCCACGATCGGTCGCCGCCCCGGCGCCGCGCGTCAGATGCGCCGGGTTGGCGACCTGTGCGCGCAGGTTGCGGTCGTTGATGCCTTCGGCCTGCCAGGTGCCGCGGCGGTCGACGTCCTGGCCGGGGAAGTAGTTGTCCGAGCCGCAGGCACCGAGGGCGAGAGCCAGGACCAGGCCTGCAGGGATGTGCCGTGCCATGGTTCTCACTCCACGATGAAGCCGGCGGCCGCGGGCGGCCGGATCTGACGATAGGGCGCTCCCGACCCGGTCTGGCGTCGCATCAGGATGCGCTCGAGTTCCGTCGCCGGCCGGAAGGTGTCGAGCGGCGTCGCCAGGGCCGACGGGTCGGACGCCGG
>LNEW01000062.1 GCA_001464375.1 Rhodospirillales bacterium Ga0074136
AGCGCCGCCGCGCGCGCACGGGCCCGATCCGCCGTGACATCGGTGAAGGCGTTCAGCACCGGGTTGCGCGCGGCGATGCGGGCCAGCGAGGCCTCGGCGATCTCGGCGGCACTTACCTGGCCGGCGCGGAAAGCGGCCGCGATGCCGGTCGCATCGCGATCCAGAAGGGCATCGACACTCATCGGCCGGGCTCGAAAATCGGCGCGGGCTCGACCTCATCCGGCAGCGGGAAGTCCTGCAACGCCTGCGCGATGCCGGCGGCCACGCGCAGATTGGCCGCCACCGCCGCCCGCCAGGCAGGGTCCATCGGAATGCCGGTGGCCGGCAGCAGGGCGGCGATGATCGCCTCGGGATCGGGTTCGGGCATGGCGTCAGGCTCCGGCAGGACGACGCGGGAGGCAATCCCACGCCATGGCGTTGGCCGTCGCCTAGCAAGCGACGCGCCGTCGAGCGTCGCGCCGTGGCAAGCGACGCGCCGCGCAGGACCGTTCCCGCCGCCGGACCATCGGATCGACGGTGCTGGCGGCCGCGCTGAACCTGTCGGTCCAGGGGTGGCGCCAGCGCCGGGTCAGCCCGCGGTGATGTTCGCCGTGCGGGCGATCTGCCGCCAGCTTTCGGTGGTCGGTCAGTGCGGCGGCGGTGCTGGGCGCGACCAGAGCGCCGGCAGCGAAGGCGCGCTGGCGCAGGGCCGGGTCCGCCAGCACGTCCTGCAGCTTCTCCGACAGCATGGCGACCTGCGCGGCCGGCACGCCGCGCGGGGCGAACACCGCGAACCACACATTCAGCCCGGTATCGGGCAGGCCCTGCTCGGCCGCCGAAGGCACGTCCGGCAGGCCGGGGTGGCGTTCGTTGGAACTGACGCACAGCGCGCGCAGCTGTCCGTCGCGCACCAGCGGCACCAGCGGCGGGGGCGAATTCATGTAGAACTGGATGCGCCCGGCGATCAGGTCGCGAATGGTCTCCCCGGTGCCGCGATAGGGCACGTGGACCAGGTCGATGCCCACGCGGTGCTTGAGGTATTCCGTGCCCATGTGGTGCATCGAGCCGATGCCGGCCGAGGCATAGTTCATCTGCCCCGGGCGCTGCTTCGCCAGCGCGATGAACTCCTGCAGCGTGGTTGCCGGCACGGATGGGTGCGTCACGAACAGCTGCGGCGTATCGGTGATGACGCCGACCGCCTGGAAATCGCGCATCGGCTGGATCTCGCCGATGCCCCCGATCGCCGGGCGGGCGGTCATGGTGGCGCAATAGCCGCAGAGCAGCGTGGTGGCATCCGCCGGCGCGCGCAGCACGGACATCAGCCCGACCACGTCGTTCCCGCCCGGACGGTTCTCGACCACCATGGTCGCACCCAGCGCCCGGCCGAAGGGCTCGGCCACCAGGCGGGCGGAGAAATCGGTGCCACCGCCGGCCGGCGATGGCACCACCAGCGTGATGGTGCGCCCGGCGAGGCTGCCCTGGGTCCAGGCGATGCCAGGCAGCGCGAGGGTTGCGGATGCCGCGCCCAGCAGCGTGCGGCGCGATGTGCGGATGGTCATTCTTGTATCCTCCCGTGGCTTGGTCAGGACGCGTCGGGGAAGGGCTTCGGCTCCGGCACCGGCACCTCCCCGACATTCAGGATGAACGACAGCAGCGTGTAGTAGCCGAGCACGGTCAGCAGCTCGACCAGCCGCGCCTCGCCCAGCGCGTCGCGCGTGGCGGCGAATTCCGCATCGTCCAGCCGGCCGCGGTCGAGCACGGTGCGCGCCGTCCGCCACACCAGCTGCTGGGCGGCATCGGCGAAGCGCGGGTCCTCGCCCAGGCGCAGCCGTTCGAGCGCGGCCGCATCCACCCCCGCCTTCAGCGCGATCGGGTGGTGCGCGAACCATTCATACTGCGCGGCCCAGCGGCACGAGACGGTCAGGATGGCGATCTCCCGCAGGCCGTCATCGAGCAGGCCGGAGAAGCGCAGCGCCGCCCCCAGCCGCTGCGCCGCATCGCCGACCACGGGCGCGCGCAGCAGCACGTTGAACGGGCCGGTCACGCCGCCGCGCGGGCCCGAGGCGATGGCGTCGAACACCGCGCGCTGCGCGTCGTCGAGCTGCTCGCGCGGGATGGGTGGAAAACGCTTGCTCATGCGGCCCCCGGCATCATGGCGCTCATGCCGCCATCGACGATGATCTCGGTCCCGGTGATGTAGTGCGCCTCGTCCGATGCCAGGAACAGCACGGCGTGGGCCACATCCCAGCCGGTGCCCATCTTGCCCACCGGCACCTGCGCGTCGCGCTTGGCGATCAGCGTCGCGGCGTCGTTCGCGCCGAGCTGGCGCAGCAGGCGGTTCTCCACCAGCGGCGTATGCATCAGCCCGGGGATGACGGTGTTGCAACGCACGCCGTGCCTGGCCTGGTCCATCGCCACCGATTTCGACAGCCCGATCACGCCCATCTTGGAGGCTGAGTAGGCGATGTGCGGCCGGTCGCCGGTCATGCGCAGCGCGGCGATCGAGGCGATGTTGACGATCGCCGCCGTCTTCTGCGCGCGCAGATGCGGCAGCGCGTGCTTGCAGCCGAGGAAGGCACTGCGCAGGTTGATGTCGAATTGCCGGTCCCAGGCCTCCTCGGCCATGGATTCCGCGCTGCCGGGATGCGATCCACCGACATTGTTCACCAAGATATCGAGGCGCCCGAAGGCTGCCACGGCGGCATCGACCGCGGCCTTCACGTCATCGCTGCGCGTTGCGTCGGCGGTATGCGCCAGGGCGCGACCGCCCTCCCCGGCGATGATGCCGACCGTCTCCGCCACCGCATCGGGGTTGTTGTCGATGCAGAACACCGCGGCACCCTGGCGTGCCAGCAGCACTGCCGTCGCCTTGCCATTGCCCCAGCCCGGCCCCACCGAGCCGGCGCCGGTCACGATGGCGGCCCTGCCTGTCAGATCCAGCACGCTTCCTCCACTACCTTTGCCTTCTTGCCACACGGGATACGCGCCCCCGCGCCGCTTGGCGACCCCGCGGCGAGCCGGCCTGGTTCACTGTTGCCTTGATTTGGCCCGCCGCGTGCTGTTCCTGCGCATCATCGTCCGCCCGCCGCCCGGAACGCCCCATGACCGACGCCCCCGCGCTGTCCATCGTCGTGCCCGCCTATAACGAGCAGGAGGTCCTGCCCGAGTTCCACCGCAGGCTTGCCGCCGCGCTGGCGGGCATCGGCCTGGCCTGGGAGGTGGTGTATGTGAATGACGGCTCCCGCGACACCACGCTCGAGGTGATGCTCGGCCTGCAACGCGACGACGCGCGCGCCGCGGTGGTCAACCTGTCGCGCAATTTCGGCAAGGAGATCGCGCTGACCGCGGGCCTCGACCACGCGCGCGCGACCGGCGCGGTGGTGGTCATCGATGCCGACCTGCAGGACCCGCCGGAGGTGATCCCCGCCCTGGTCTCGACCTGGCAGGAGGGCTTCGACGTCGTCTATGCCCAGCGCAACACCCGCGAGGGCGAGACCTGGGTGAAGAAGGCAACGGCCGCCGGCTTCTACCGCGTGATGCAGCGCCTGGGCGGCAAGGTGAAGCTGCCGCAGGACACCGGCGATTTCCGCCTGATGTCCCGCCGCGCCACGGATGCGCTGCTGAAGCTGCGCGAACACCACCGCTTCATGAAGGGGCTGTTCGCCTGGATCGGCTTCCCGGCCAAGGCCGTGCGCTACGACCGCGCCCCCCGCGCCGCCGGCGAGACCAAGTGGAACTACTGGAAGCTGTGGAACTTCTCGCTGGAGGGCATCACGTCGTTCACCGTGGCGCCCCTGAAGGTCGCGACGTATTTCGGCTTCGCCATCGCGGTACTGGCGTCGTTCTACCTTGTGTTCATCGTCACCGGCACGCTGTTCCGCGGCAATCCGGTGGCGGGCTATCCCTCGCTGCTGGCGGTGTCGCTGTTCCTGGGCGGCGTGCAGATGATGATGCTGGGCATCATCGGCGAATACCTAGGCCGCATCTTCAATGAGACCAAGCAGCGCCCGCTGTATTTTGCCGAACGCTACCTGCCGAGCCGGCAGGCCAGCACGTCGCCCAACGAAGTGCAGACCGACGTGGCATCCGGCATCAGCGCCATCGCCTGATCGCGTGCGCCCGGCAGGATGATGCGCAGTTCGCCGGGCGCCAACGGCGTGGCGAGCGTCGCGGCGTCGGTGCAGGCGGGCCTTACGCGCCAGCGCGCCACGTACATGGTGTTCGCGCTCACGGGGAGTTCCGCCGCCAGCGTCAGCACCTGCAACTGCCGCACATGGTCGCCGAAGGGGTCGCGCGGCGGTACGCAGGGCCACGACGGCAACAGCACCACGTGGTCCGCCTGCGCGAGCAATCCCCGCAAGGCCGGCGCATCCACCACCCAGGCTGGGCGCTGTCCCGCCCAGTCGGCGATGGCCCTGCGGTTCGGCGCGGCATCGGCGAATTGCACTAGGCCCAGCGCCAGCACCACCAGCGGCCCGATATGCGGCAGACGCGCCAGCAGCGCCACCACACCCACCAGCAGCGCGCAGGCCACCGGCCAGAAGAAGCGCCCCGAGGCGCGGAACTGTTCGAGAAACCCCGGCGCCGGCCCCAGATCGAGCAGCATCGTCGTGCCCGCCCCCACGCGGAAGGACACCGCGAGCGCCGTCAGCCCCAGCAGCGCCAGCGCCAGCCCGCCATGCCGGCGCAGCACCGCGCCGACCGCGCGCCGCCGCAGCGCCAGCACCGCCACGATTCCCAGCAGCAGCCCCAGGCCGAGCCAGTTGTAGCCCTCCCACCCGCCATGCCCGGTCGCATCCACCTCGCGCGGCGCCAGCCCGCCCAGCACCCAGGACCGGTAGGGCCAGAACGGCGAGAGCAGGTTCAGCGCGAATTGCCCGAAGCCGCCATCGCCCTGTGCGCCGACATAGCCGAAGGCCAGCATCACGCCGGCCACCAGGGCGGTCGCGACGGCCATGCCGGCGCCCGCCCCCACCCAGCGACGGTCCCCGCGCAGCAGCAGCGTCAGCGGCGCCGCCGCCAGCACCGCCAGCGCCATGGCCGCGAGGTAGGGATGGATCAGCAGCGTCGCGACCATCGCGACGGATGCCGCGCCCCACAGCGCGACAGACGGCGCGCGCGCCAGCCGCAGATAGAAGGCGAGTGCGACGAACAGGGTGAACTGGCCGGTCAGCGCCGCATGGCCGTAGCGATTGATGAAGGCCGGCATGGAAGCCGCCGCCAGCGCGATGCCGATGGCCGGGAGCAGCCGGGTCTCGCCGGCCGCGCGTAGGCACCAAACCGCCGCGACCGGCTGCGCCACCCAGGCGATGGCATACCACAGGCCGATACCGTGGAAGCCGTCCGGCAGCTGCGCGCGGAGCACCTTGAGCACCATCGCCTGCAGCGGGATGCCATCGGAGAACGCGATGTTCAGGCCCTCCGGCGGGATCAGGTTGCGCGCCACCAGCGGCGGCCAGCGCCAGGCATCGCCGAGGAAGTACCGCTGCGCGATCGCGTGCTGCGCGGCATCGCCCTGCGGCGCCCAGGCCATGCCCGCGTGCGGCACCAGGAACTCGACGGGGAACAGCGCCGCCACCAGCGCCAGGCCGAGTGCCAGCGCGCAAACATAGGGCAGGGCCGTGGACAGCCTGGGGGACAGGGCGCGCACTCCGCGGAACACCCGCCGCGTCTAGAACAAGATCCGGGCGGATGAAATGACCTGGTGCGGTTTCCTGATACGGAACCTCAGCCGCGCGCCATCGGCCCAGGCGGCCCGCTGCCGCGAAGTGCAGCGATCCGGCACCGAAATGCCGCGCCGCCACAATCCCGCCGCAAGCCGGTCCCACATCCGCCCGCGCCAAGGGTCATTGATGCGTTCACCCGAGGACCGGGTCCGCCCCCGGCCGCGACAGCGGCGAGGGCCTCCAGGTCCCAGGGACCCCCCTGGCCGCCGCCGGCCTGTCGCCGGCGCCGGTACACCCAGAAGGCCGAACTCGCTCATGTCCAGCGTTCCGGTTGGTCCTCTTCCCCCGCAGGATGCGCGTTGGCGCGCCGTCGCGACCCTGTCGGGCTTCCTCGGTTCCGCCGACCGCGCCGCGGCGCGGCTGCCGATGGCCAAGCGGGCGGTCGACATCGCGATCGCCGGCGCCGCGCTGCTGCTGGCCTCACCCTTCTTCCTGGTGGTGGCGCTGCTGGTGCGCGCCGATGGCGGGCCGGCCTTCTACGCCCATCCGCGAGTCGGCCGCTTCGGCCGCCTTTTCGGCTGCATGAAGTTCCGCTCCATGGTGGTGGACAGCCAGGCGCGGCTCGATGCGCTGCTCGCCGCCGACCCGGACGCGCGCGCCGAGTGGGAAGCGACCCGCAAGCTGAAGAACGACCCGCGCATCACGCGCATCGGCCGCTTCCTGCGCGCCACCTCGCTCGATGAGCTGCCGCAGCTGATCAACGTCCTGCGCGGCGAGATGAGCATCGTCGGCCCGCGCCCGGTTACGCAGGCCGAGCTCGACCGGCACTACGGCGCGGCCGCGGCGCACTACCTCATGGTGCGTCCCGGCATCACCGGCCTGTGGCAGGTGAGCGGGCGGTCCGAGACCACCTACGACCAGCGCGTCGCGCTCGATGTCGCCTATGTGTCGCAGCCCTCGATGCTTGCGGACATGCGCATCCTGCTGAAGACGCCGGTCGCCGTCCTGTCGCGCCGCGGCGCGCACTGACCGCTTCCGGCGAACCAGGCCGCCCGCTTTTCTCGAGCCCTCAAACGGCGGGCGGGCCGCATCCGCAGCCCTCGCCGTCGCGCCCTGCACTGTTGCGCTGGGTTCGACGGTCGCCTGGGCGCGATAGCGCTGTGCGCTCCCGGATCGCGCGGATCGCGATCCGCCGGCAATCGGGGTGAGGGCGGCGGCCCATCGTACGGCCGCCTTCGCACACCATGCAGCCTCGCCACGCCCACCGCGCTAGGCTGCGCTTCCCCATACGCCCCAACGCGACCCGATTCGGAGCCACGTAATGACAGCCACCGCGCCCGAGGGCGCAGAGGATCGGGCCGGCGGGCGGCGGCTCGTCTCCGGCGTGCTGTGGAATGCGCTCGGGCGCGGCATTCCGCTGCTGCTGGCGCTCGCGCTGACACCGGTGCTGGTCCACCTGATGGGGACGGAGCGCTGGGGGTTGTTCACCCTGGCGCTGGCGCTGGTGGGTATCTTCGGCGTCTTCGACCTCGGCCTCGGCATGGCGCTGACGCGCGCGGTGTCGGAGCGCATCGGCGAAGGCCGTGGTGCCGAGGCGCCGGCCCTGGTCAGTGCCACGCTGTGGTCGCTGCTGGGCGTGTCGATCCTCATGGCCGCGCTGGCCTGGGCCTTCATGCCGGTGCTGGTCGGGCGCGTGCTGCGCGTACCGCCGGACCTCGAAGCGGAAGCCTTGGCGGCGTTCCGCGTGCTGGCGGCCGCCGCGCCGCTGGTGGTGATCAACGCGGCGCTGTGGGGCGTACTGGCGGCCTGGCAGCGCTTCCGCGCGGCGAACCTCGTGAACATGCCGGTCAGCGTCTTCTACTACCTCGGCCCGGTGATCGCGCTGCTGGCCTTCGACAGCCTGGTGGCGGTGATGGTGGCCTTGGTGCTGGTGCGCCTGGTGAGCGGCCTGGCCTATGCCGCGCTGGCCTGGCGCGACGTGCCGGGGCTTGGCCTGACGCGCCCGGGCTTTCGGCTGCTGCGGCCGCTGCTGCGCCAGGGCGGGTGGATGTCGCTGTCGGGCGCGCTGACGCAGGTGCTGCTGTATGCCGACCGCTTTTTGGTGGGCGCCCTGATCGGGCTGACGGCGGTGGCGTTCTATGCGACACCGCTGGACCTTGTCATGCGCATGTGGATCCTGCCCGTCGCGGTGGCGCAGACGCTTCTGCCCGCCATCGCGTCATCCTTCCGTTCGGCGCCCGAGCGCACCGCGCTGCTGATGCGCCGCGGTGCGCTGATCGTGGCCGGCCTGGTGCTGCCCGCCTGCCTGGTGCTGGTCGCGCTGGCCGAATGGCTGCTGTGGTTGTGGCTCGGTTCGGCATTCGCCGATGGCGGCGGGATGGTGCTGCGCATCCTGGGCGTCGGGATCTTCTTCTCGTGCCTGGCCTTCGTGCCGGGCACGCTGCTGGACGCCATCGGACGGCCCGAGGTGGTGGCGACGTTCTCGTTGGTGCAGGCGGCGGTGTTCCTGCCGCTGGGCGCGGCGCTGCTGGTTCTGATGGGGATCGAGGGCGCGGCGATCGCCTGGGCATTGCGGGCGGCAGCCGATTGCGCGGGACGCTTCCTGCTGGCGGCGCGCTTCTACCCGCCCGCGAGGGATGCCGGACGCGCCCTGCTGCCGCTGCTGGGCGCGGCGGGGATCGGGCTCGCGGTGATGGTGCCGTTGCCAGGGCTGGCCGCGGCCGCCGCGGTGGGTGCGCTGACCCTGGCAGTGGTCGTCGTGCTCGGCTGGCGGATCGCACCCGCCGAGGATCGCGCAGCGCTGCTGCGGCGCGCGGGGATGGCGCGCGCATGACCGGCATCGCCATCAACGGCCGCTTCCTGACGCAGGGCATGACCGGCGTGCAGCGCTTCGCCACCGAGATCACCGCCGCGGCCGATGCCCTGGCGGTGCAAGGCGAATGGCCGGTCGCGCGTGTGCTGCACCCGCCCGGCGCCCGCGATGCCGGGCTGCGCGCGCTGCGTGCGGAGCCGGTCGGAACGCGCGGCGGCCAGGCCTGGGAGCAGGTCGACCTGCCGCGCGCGTTGCGGGGGGACCTGCTGGTGAACCTCGGCAATACCGCGCCGATCCTGGCGGGTGCGCGCCAGGCCGTGGTGATCCACGACGCCGGTGCCTTCGACACGCCCGAGAGCTACTCCTTCGCCTTCCGCACCTGGTACCGGCTGCTGCAGAGGCGCCTGGCGCGTGGCGGGGCGCGGCTGCTGACGGTGTCGGAGTTCTCGCGCGGGCGGATCGCTGCGGCGCTGGGCGTGGATGCCGCATCGATCGGTGTCCTGCCCGAGGGAGGCGAGCACATCCTTCGCATCCCGGCCGACGGAACCGTGCTGGCAAGGCACGGGCTGGAACCGGCACGCTACGCGCTGGTGGTGGGCAATCCGGCGGCGCACAAGAACCTCGCGGCGCTGACCGCGGCGGCCGAGGTGCTGGGCCGCCACGGTCTGACGCTGGCCGTGGCCGGCGCGGCCGATCCGGCGGTGTTCCGCGCCGGTGGCGCGGTGGCGGCCGGGGCCGCGCGCGTATTGGGTCGGGTGTCGGATGCCGAACTGCGCGCGCTGTACCAGAACGCGCTCTGCCTGGTGTTTCCCTCCCGCTACGAGGGCTTCGGATTGCCGCCGCTGGAGGCCATGACCTGCGGCTGCGCGGTGGTCGCCGCGCATGCCGGGGCGGTGCCGGAAGTCTGCGCATCCGCCGCGCTGTATTTCGACCCGGCGCAGCCGGCCACGCTGGCCGAGGCGCTCGACCGCCTGGTCACGGAGGACGGGCTGCGCGACGGGCTGCGCGCGGCGGGGCTGGAACGCGCGGCGGCCTTCACCTGGGAACGCGCGGCGCGGGTACTCCTGGCGCTGCTGAAGGACCGCATCGCATGAAGGTCGCCATCGTCCATGAATGGCTGGATTCCTTCGCCGGGTCGGAGCGTGTGGTCGAGCAACTGCTGGCCGAATGGCCGCAGGCCGACCTGCACGTGCTGGTGGACTTCATGCCCGAGTCCGAGCGCGGCTTCCTCGGCGGGCGTCCCGTGCGAACCAGTTTCCTCCAGCGCCTGCCCTTCGCGCGCCGGCATTTCCGCAAGTATCTCGGGCTGATGCCGATGGCGATCGAGCAGTTCGATATGACCGGCTACGACCTGGTGCTGTCGTCGTCGCATGCGGTGGCCAAGGGGGTCATCACCGGGCCGGGACAGTTGCATGTGAGCTACGTGCACAGCCCGATGCGCTACGCATGGGACCTGCACCACCAATATCTGCGCGAATCCGGCAAGGAAGGCGGGTTGACGGGCATCTATGCGCGCCGCCTGCTCCACAAGCTGCGCATCTGGGACCGCGCCAGCGCCGCGGGGCCCGACGTGGTGGTGGCGAACTCCACCTACATCGCCGAGCGCATCGCCAAGGCCTGGCGGCGGGAGAGCATCGTCGTGCATCCGCCGGTGGATGTGGAACGCTTCGCGTTGCAGGAAGCGAAGGGCGACTTCTACCTCACCGCCTCGCGCATGGTGCCCTACAAGCGAATCGAGATCATCGCCGCCGCCTTCGCGCGCATGCCGACGCGCCGCCTGGTGATCGTCGGCGACGGCACCAACGAAGCGCGCGTGCGCGAGGCCGCCGCCGGCGCGCCGAACATCGAATTCCGCGGCCGTGTCGCGACGCCCGAACTGGTCGCGCTGACGCAATCGGCCCGCGCCTGCGTGTTTGCCGCCGAGGAGGATTTCGGCATCGCCACCGTCGAGGCGCTGGCCTGCGGCACGCCGGTCATCGCGTATGGCCGTGGTGGTGCGCGGGATATCGTGACTCCGCCGGAAACCGGCGTGTTCTTCGAGGAACAGACAGCGGACGCCATCATCGCCGCGGTTGGCCACTTCGAGACGCTGTCCATCGCCCCCGCGGCCTGCCGCGCGCAGGCGGAACGCTTCTCCCGCACCGCCTTCCGCGCGGCGATGCGCCGCGTGGTCGAGGAGGCGCAGCGGGCATGAGGTTCTCGCTGGTGGTCGCGACGCTGGGGCGGGATGCGGAGGTGGGCGCGCTGCTCGACAGCCTGCTGGCGCAGGGGCGCACCGACATCGAAGTCATCATCGTCGACCAGAACGCGGATGAACGCCTGGCGCCCATCGAAGCAGCCTATGCGCCGCGCCTGCCGCTGCGGCGCTTCCGCTCCTCCGTGCGCAACGCGAACCACGCGCGCAACCTCGGCCTGCGCCACGCGCGCGGGGACATCGTGACCTTCCCGGATGATGACTGCCTCTATCCGCCGGGCGTGCTGAACCGTGTGGATGCGGCGTTCGCGGCAAGCCCGACGCTGGCCGTGCTGACCGGTCCGGCCGCTTCGCCCGAGGGCGGGCTGGGCTCCGGCCGCTGGCGGACGGATGGCGGCGCGATCGATCTGTCCAACGTCTGGACCAGTGTGATCGAGTTCAACCTGTTTCTCCCCCGCGCGACGGCGCTGTCCCTCGGCGGCTTCGACGAGGGCATGGGCCCGGGCACGCGCTTCGGCTCAGCCGAGGGCAACGACCTGGTGTGCCGCGCCATGGCGGCCGGGCTGCACGCGCGCTACGACGCGGACCTGCGCATCATCCATCCCGACAAGCGACTGTCCGATGTCGCGGTGGCGCGCGCGGGGGCCTATGGGCGCGGCCTCGGCTTCGCGCTGCGCCGGCACGGCGCACCAGCCTCGGCGTGGATGGCGTTCCTGGTGCGGCCGCTGGGCGGAGTCGCGGTCAGCCTGCTGCGCGGCCGCCTGCATGATGCGGCGTACTACTTCACGACCTGGCGCGGGCGCGTGACGGGTGCCCTGGCCGCGGAAGCGCGCGCCAAGCGCAGCCTGCCGCCGCTGACGGAAGCCGCGTGATGCGCATCGCGATCGGCATCGCCACGCGCGGCCGGCCCGCGGTCCTCGCAGGCGTACTGGCCGACCTGCGCCGCCAGACGCGCGCGCCCGACCGCATCATCGTCTGCCACGTGACACCCGACGACGTCACGGGCTGCACCGGCGCCGAGTTCATCACCGCCCCGGCCGGCCTGCCGAGGCAGCGCAACGCCATCCTGGATGCCGCGGATGATTGCGACGTGGTGCTGTTCCTCGACGATGATTTCCTCTGCGCGCCGACGTATCTCGCCGTCCTGGAAGCGGGCTTTGCCGCACGGCCGGACATGGTGGTGGCAACCGGCACGGTGGTGGCGGATGGCGCGAACGGCCCGGGCTATTCGCTGGAGGAAGGTGCCGCGCTGCTCGCCGCCGATACGTCCCCGACGGATGCCATGGCGATGGCGCCGCATTTCAACGGCTATGGCTGCAACATGGCCTTCCGCATGGACGTCGTGCGCGCGCAGGCGATCCGCGTCGATGAACGCCTGCCGCTCTATGCCTGGTACGAGGATATCGACGTGACGCGCCAGCTCGGCCGCCATGGCGCGATCCTGCGGCTGGCAGGCGCGCGCGGCGTGCATCTCGGGTCGAAGTCCGGGCGCGTGAAGCAGGTGCGGCTGGGCTATTCGCAGGTGGTGAACCCTGTCTACCTCGCGCGCAAGGGCACCTTCCCCTGGAACCACGCGATCCCGTCCGCGGCGCGGCATTGCCTGGCGAACCTGGTGCGGTCCCTGAAGCCTGAGCCCTGGGCCGATCGTCGGGGCCGCTTCCGCGGCAACATGATCGGGCTGTGGGACCTGCTGCGCGGACGCGCCGCACCCGAACGCATCCTCGATCTCTGACGCCCCCCTTCCGCCGCGGCCCGCTTCGCGCGACGATGCAGGCAAGGCAGGCAGGAGGAAGCGCCAGATGACACTCGAACCGGGCCGCGCGCGGCCGGAACCGACACCCGAGACCAAGCATTTCTGGGACGGCACGCGCGACGGCAAGCTGCTGCTGCAGCGCTGCGGCGATACCGGGAAGGCGTATTTCCCGCCGCGCCCCTTCAGCCCGTACACCGGCACGCGCAACGTGGAAGTGTTCGAAGCCTCCGGCCGCGGCACGCTGCATTCCTACGTCATCCATCACCGCCCGGTGCCCGGCTTCAAGCCGCCCTACGCGATCGCGGTCGTGGAGCTGGAGGAAGGCCCGCGCATGATGACCAACATCGTCGACTGCCCGCAGACGCCCGAGGCGCTGGTGCTCGACATGCCGTTGGAGGTGGCGTTCACCAAGATGGACGAGGACATCACGCTCGCCCTGTTCCGCCCGGCGAAGGGAGCCTGATCCGATGATCAAGCCAGGTGAGATCGCGATCGTCGGCGCCGCCGAGACCACGAAGCTCGGCGCCATTCCCGACATGGCGCAGATCATGCTGCATGCCGATGCCGCGCTGAACGCCATGGCCGATGCGGGGCTGAAGCCGTCCGACATTGACGGCGTGGCCTGCGTCGGTCCGATGATGCCGCAGCAGATCGCCCACTACCTCGGCATCACGCCGAAATGGGTCGATGGCACGGGTGTCGGCGGCTGTTCCTTCATGCTGCATGTCCGCCACGCGGCGGCCGCCATCCATGCGGGCTATGCCAAGACCATCCTCATCACCCATGGCGAGAGCGGCAAGTCCCGCGTCAACGCCACGCCGCGCCCGCCCGAGCCGCAATCGCTGAATGGCCAGTTCGAGGCGCCCTTCGGCCCGATGGGACCGCCGACGCTCTTTCCCATCCCCGTGCTGCGCTACATGAAGAAATACGGCGTCACGCACGAACAGATGGCGATGGTTGCCGTCGTGCAGCGCGAATGGGCGGCGAAGAACCCCCGCGCCGCCTTCAAGGACCCGATCACGGTCGCGGATGTGCTGAACAGCAAGATGATCGCCTACCCGTTCCGGCTGCTGCAATGCTGCCTGGTCACGGATGGCGGCGGCGCGCTGATCCTCACCTCCTCCGACCGCGCCAAGGATTTCCCGACCAAGCCCTGCTACATCCTGGGCAGCGGCGAATCCGTCGAGACCACCATGGTCAGCCAGATGGAGGACTTCACGTCCAGCCGCGCCTTCCGCGTGGCGGGGCCCGAGGCCTTCCGCATGGCCGGCATCAAGCATTCCGATGTCGACCACCTGATGATCTACGACGCCTTCGCGCATCTGCCGATGTACGGCCTCGAGGACCTCGGCTTCGTCGGCCGCGGCGAGGCGAAGGACTTCATCTGGGAGGGCAACACCCGCCCCGGTGCGAAGCTGCCGCTCAACACCAATGGCGGCGGGCTGTCCTACACGCACACCGGCATGTACGGCATGTTCGCCCTGCAGGAGAGCGTGCGCCAGGTGCGCGGCACCGCACCGGCGCAGGTGCCGGATGTGAAGATCAGCGTGGCGCATGGCGTGGGCGGGATGTTCTCCGCCTCCGGCACCGTTGTGCTGAGCAACCAGCGGCCCTGAGCCGCACCGCGGCGCCGCGGAACCAACCGCGGCGCCGGCACGAAGAAGCAGGGAGAACATCACCATGACCATCACGCGCCGCGGCCTCATCGCAACGGGGGGCGCGCTGCTCGCCGCCCCCGCGCTTGCGCAGGCGGGCTTTCCGAACCGGCCCATCCGCCTGATCGTGCCATGGCCGCCGGGCGGATCGACCGACGGCCAGTTGCGCGCGCTGGCGGAGGTGGCCACGCGCCACCTCGGCCAGCCGGTGGTCATCGAGAATCGCGGCGGCGCCTCGGGCACGCTCGGCGCGCAGATCATGGCGGCGGAAGCGCGCGGCGACGGCCACCTTGTCGGCCAGCTGCCGATCACCGCCTTCCGCTTCCCGATGATGACATCGCGCCCGACCTGGGACCCGATGCGGGACTTCACCTATGTCATCCACCTGACCGGCTACCTGTTCGGCGTGGTGGTGAAGGCCGACAGCCCCTGGCAGACCTGGCAGCAATTCCTCGACGACGCGAAGGCCAATCCGGGCAAGATCGCCTATGGCTCGCCAGGCGTGGGCAGCACGTTGCACATCACCATGGAACGCATCGCCGCCGAGCGCGGCATCGAGTTCCTGCACGTGCCCTTCCGCGGCGGCGCCGACAATGCGCAATCGCTACTGAGCGGCGGCACGCAGGCGATGGCGGACAGCACGTCCTGGGCGCCGCTGGTCGATGGCGGGCAGTTCCGGCTGCTGGTCACCTGGGGCGCGGAGCGCGCCAAGCGCTACCCGAACGTGCCGACGCTGCGCGAGAGCGGCTTCGACATCGTCTCCGCCTCGCCCTATGGCCTGGGGGGGCCGAAGGGCATGGACCCCGGCGTGGTGCGCGTGCTGCACGATGCCTTCAAGGCAGCGCTCACCGACCCGGCGCACCTGGCCGTGCTGGAACGCTTCGACATGCCGGTCATTTACATGAACAGCGACGACTATCGCGCCTCGGTCCAGCGGATCATCGTCGAGGAAGGCGCGGTGATCCGTCGCCTCAACCTCACGATCAACTAGACCTTCGGCAGGTCCACCTTCCCGGTGTGGAGCTCGAGGCGCGAGAATTCCGGCGCCTCCTGCCCCGCATCGCGGAAGGCCTGCTTCAGCGCGGCCATGTTCGGCGCGAAGATCGTCTCGCGATTGGCGCTGACCCAGTCGCGCGATTGCTGCGGCATCGCGAGCGAACCCTGGAAGCGCGGCATGACCCAGCGGGCGAACAATTCGTAGGACCGCCAGGTTGCCTCGCGATCCGCCCAGTCATGGGCGCGGAACAGGATGCCGCCGGCGCCGCCATCGGTGAAGGACAGCAGGCGCTCGATGCCCGCTGCCACCGTCTCGGGCGAACCGACCAGCGTCGAGCCCATCGCAAGGCCATCGCGCAGCGGGTCCTCGGATCGCATCGGCGGGCGGCCGAGCGTCTCGCTGAAATACGTCAGCGTCTCCTGCACCTCGCCGACGCGCACATCGCGCAAGGCGCGCTCGTCATCCTCGGCGCAGTGCAGGTTCACGACCAGGCGCCACTTGGCGCGGTCCATGGCCTTGCCGTGCTTCGTGGCCTCGGCTTCCGCCATCCGCCACTGATCCGCGAGTGACTTCGGTCCGCCCGGCAGCCCTGCGCCGAGCGACAGCAGGCCCAGCCCATGCTTCGCCGCCGCCAGCGCGCCGGAGGGCGTGGTGGAGGACGCCACCGAAATCGGGAAGCACGGCTCGGAATACGGCGCGAGATGCAGCCGTGCATCGCGCAGCGTGAACCAGTCGGTCTCCATCGTGACCGGTTCCTCGCAGGCGAGCAGCCGCGTGATGGCGGTCAGCGATTCATCCATCCGGCGCCGCTGGTGCGCCGGGTCGATCCCCATCATGTAGGCGTCCGAGACGAGTGCGCCCGGCCCGCAGCCCAGCATCACCCGCCCGCGCGTCATGTGGTCCAGCTGCACGAAGCGCTGCGCCACCAGCAGCGGGTGGTGATAGGGCAGGCTGGTGACGCCCGACCCCAGCCGGATGTGCTTGGTGCGTTCCGCCGCGGCGCCGATGATGATCTCGGGCGACGCGATGGTCTCCCAGCCGGCGGAATGATGCTCGCCGATCCAGGCCTCGTCGAAGCCGAGGTGGTCGAGCCATTCGATCAGGTTGATATCGCGCTCGATCGCGAGCGTCGGGTTGTCCCCCACGCGATGGAAGGGGGCCAGGAAGATGCCGAAGCGCATGCGGCGCGGAGCCATGGGCTGATCCCTCATCACATCGACGGCGGGTCGCCCGCCAGGAATTCCTCGCCACCGTAGTCCGCCGCGGCGGGGATGCGCAGCACGCGCCCCGCCGCCGTCATGCGCATCTGCGGCATGACGGTCACCACCGGGGTGGCGTGTGCCGCGGCAAAGGCCTCTGCCACGCTGGCGTGACGCGCGAGCTTCGTCAGGTTCATGCGCGTCGGGAAGACCAGCTTGCGCGACCCCGCCAGCCCGGCTTGCAGCGCGTCGACAGGCCGGATCCACACGCTGTCCACCGCTTCCTGCCCGTCATGCACCGCATCCTGGTCGGCCGGCGCGGCGGCGAGGAAGAAGTGCGTGTCGTAGCGCTTGGGGACCGGCTCCGGCGTGATCCAATGCGCGAAGGGCGCAAGGCCGGCGATGTGGGGCACCAGCGCGCGCGCGGCCAGCATGGCGGCGAATTCGCCGTCGGCGGGCGCCGGCGCGCCGGGCAACGCGAGCAACACCCCGCATTCCTCCCAGGTCTCGCGGATCGCCGCCACGCGGAAGGCCGCCGCGGCATCGCCGCCGGCCAGCACGGCGTCCGACGCCTCGACCCGCCCGCCCGGAAACACCAGCGCGCCGGAGGCGAAGTCGATCTCGTGGTGGCGCACCACCATGAACACTTCGAGGCCCCCTGCGCCATCGCGCAGCAGCAGGACGGTGGATGCAGGGCGCGCGGGAGCGGGTTCGGCCATGGGGCCATTGCAGCGCGCCAGCGCGCCCGCCGCAAGGCGCGTTGACGCGGCGAATGCGCGACAGCAGGCTTGCGTTGAACGACGGAGAGAAACGGCATGGCGCTGCTGGCGCGCTGGGCGCAGGCGACGCCCGACAAGGTCGCGGCGCATTTCCCGGATATCGGGCGCTCCATCACCTTCGGCGACTTGGACGCGCGTGCGACCCGCATCGCGCAGTGGCTGGTCTCGCTGGGCCTGCAGCCCGGCGACGGCATTGCCATGCTGATGGACAACCGTCCGGAATTCTTCGAGGTTGCCTTCGCCTGCCGGCGTGCCGGACTCTATTACACGCCGCTGTCGGTTCACCTGCGGCCCAACGAGGTCGCCTACATGCTGGGCGATGCGGGCGCGCGCGCGGTGATCGTCTCGCCAGGCGTGGCGGAGCTCGCGACCGCCATGCTGCGCGAAGGGGCCACCGGCGGCGTGCCGTGCTTCGCGGTGGGCGAGGGCCTGCCCGGCTACGAATCCTTCGAGGCAGCCATCGCGGGCGCGCCGCACACGCCGCTGGAACCACGCCCGGTAGGGCGGGAATTCCTGTATTCGTCCGGCACCACCGGCCTGCCGAAGGGGATCAAGCGCCCATTGGTGGCATGGGAGAACCGCCTCGCGCCGGACTGGGACATGACGTGGAAGACGCTGTACGGCTGCGGCCCGGAGATGACCTACCTCTCGCCCGCGCCGCTGTATCACGCCGCACCGCACAGCTTCACCATCCGCCGCACCATCGCCGAGGGCGGCACCGTGGTGGTCATGAACAAATTCGACCCGCTGCGCGCGCTGGAACTGATCGAGCGCTTCCGCGTCACGCACAGCCAATGGGTGCCGACCATGTTCGTGCGCCTGCTCGCGCTGCCCGAGGCCGACCGCGCGCGTTTCGACCTGTCCTCGCACCGCGTCGCCATCCACGCCGCCGCCCCCTGCCCGGTCGGCGTGAAGCAGCGGATGATGGCGTGGTGGGGGCCGATCATCTGGGAATACTACGCGGGGTCGGAGAGCGTCGGCACCACCGTGGTCTCGCCGCAGGATTGGCTGGTGCGGCCCGGCACGGTCGGTCGTCCGGTGAACGGCGTGTCGCTGCACATCTGCGACGACGACGGCCGCGACCTGGCGCCTGGCGAGGTCGGGCGCATCTGCTTCGAGGGCGCGCCGCGCTTCGCCTACCACAATGCGCCCGACAAGACCGCTGCGGCCTATGATGCGCGCGGCCGCGCGACGTTGGGCGACCTCGGGCGCATCGATGAGCAGGGCTGGCTGTTCCTGTCGGATCGCCGCGCGGACCTGATCCTGTCGGGCGGCGTCAACATCTACCCCGCCGAGATCGAGGCGGTGCTGGTGCGCCACCCGGACGTCGCGGAAGTCGCCGTGGTCGGCATCCCGCACGCGGAATTCGGCGAACAGGTGCACGCTGTGGTCGTGCCACGCGCCGGCAGCGATGGCTTGCAGGCGGCGCTCGACGCCCTGTGCCGCGAGCACCTGGCCGGCCCCAAACGCCCACGGTCCTACGAATTCACCGACGAACTCCCGCGCAGCGAGGCCGGCAAGCTGCTGCGCAGGATCCTGAAGGAACGCTACCTTTAGCCGGTGCGCAGGCCGAGCCGTTCGACGCGCTGGCGCTCCTGCTCGTAGACCTCGATCATGTTCCGCGCATAGGCCTCGCTGTCGAGGTATTCCAGCGGCTGGTCGAGCCGCCGCAGCGTCGCGATATGCGCCGGATCGTACAACGCCGCCTTGAAGCCATCATGCAGCGCGCGACGGATGGCGGGGTCGAGACCGGCGGGCGCCACCAGCCCATAGGGCGATGTCACCACCATGTCGGCATAGCCCAGTTCGATCAGTGTCGGCACGGCGGGCCAGCGCGGCGAGCGTTCGCGCGACCACACGTTCAGGAAGCGCAGCTTGCCTTCGTCGACCAGTTGCCCGACGCCCGATCCGCCCGCGCCGCCCTCGATATGCGCGCCAAGCATCGCCGGGACCATGTCGCCCTCGCCGCGGAAGGGCACGTGCACGATGTCGAGCCGCTCGCGCGCCGCCAGGTCGACCAGCGTCAGATGCGGGGTGCCATTCGCACCCGTATTGCCCAGGCGCACCTGGCCCGGTCGACGGCGCGCATCCGCCACCAGGTCGGCCCAGGTCCGGTAGGGACCATCGGCGCGCACCACCACGGCGAACAGGTAGCCGGTCAGGTGGATGATCGGCGTGAAGTCCTTGGTCACGTCATAGGGCATGCGCTGCATGTGCGGCAGGCGCAGGGCCGGCAACGTCATCTGCGAGACGACATAGCCATCCGGCCGCGCGCGGGCGACCGCCGCGGCACCGAGCGTGCTGCCCGCGCCGGGGCGGTTCTCGACCAGCACGGTCTGGCCGAAATGGCGCGTGGCGGCCTCGGCGAAGGACCGCATCTGCACATCGGTCGCCCCGCCCGCGGGAAAGGGCACGTAGATGGTGATGGGCCGGTTGGGGAAGCGTTCCTGCGCGGCGGCGCCGCGGAGTGCGGGTGCGGCCAGCACGGCGCCGAGCGTGGCGCGGCGGGTGATGATGGTCATTCTTGTCCTCCCGGTTGTGTCCCTCGCGCGTCACAGGGTGCGCGCGATGATTTCCTTCATGATCTCGGAACTGCCGCCATAGATGCGGCCGACGCGCGCATCGGCCCAGGCGCGGCCGATCTCGTAGTCGGCCATGTAGCCGTTGCCGCCATGCATCTGCAGGCAGTCGTCCAGCAGGCGGTTCTGCATCTCCGTGCCCAGCAGCTTGGCCTGCGCGGCCAGGTCGATCGACAATCCGCCCTGCATGTGCAGCGCCAGGCAGTGGTCGCAGAACACGCGGAACATGTTGGCCTGCGCGCGCAGTTCCGCCAGCTTGAAGCGGTTGTGCTGGAAGTCGAACACCGTCTGGCCGAACACCTTGCGGTCCTTGGCGTAGTCGATGGTCTTCTGCAGCATCACCTCCATCGACATGGCGCTGCGGATGGCGATGACCAGGCGTTCCTGCGGCAGGTTCCTGATGAGGTAGGAGAAGCCGGCATTCTCCTCGCCGAGCAGGTTCTCCGCCGGCACGCGCACGTCGTCGAAGAACAGCTCCGAGGTGTCGGCGGCATGCAGGCCGATCTTCTCGAGGTTGCGGCCCTTGGTGAAGCCGGGCGTGCCTTCCTCGACGCAGATCAGGCTGATGCCCTTGCGGCCCGCGCCAGGGTCGGTCTTGCACACCACGATGACCAGGCCGCAGTTCTGGCCGTTGGAGATGAAGGTCTTCGACCCGTTGATGATCCAGTCCGACCCGTCGCGCCGCGCATGCGTCTTCACCGCCTTGAGGTCGGAGCCCATGCCCGGTTCGGTCATGGCGATGGCGGTGATGATTTCGCCCTTCGCCATGCGCGGCAGCCATTCGCGCTGGCGCGTGGGGGTGGCGAATTCCTCGATGTAGGGCACCACGATATCGGAATGCAGCGGGAAGCCGATGCCCGAGGCGTTGGTGCGCGCGATCTCCTCGATGATGATGGCGGCGTAGCCGAAATCCGCGCCCGCGCCGCCCCATTCCTCCGCCATCATCGGGCAGAGCAGCCCTTCCGCGCCGGCCTTCAGCCACACCTCGCGCGGCACGATCTCGGCGCGTTCCCAATCGCGGTGATACGGGACGATCTCGCGTTCGAAGAAGCGCCGCACCTGGGTGCGGAACAGCTCGTGGTCGGCGTTGAAGACGCTGCGCGCGGAGCCCGCGGGCGGGGCGGCGGTGTCCATGGACGTATCCTCGATTGGTTGTCGCCAGACTACCCCGCGGCGGGCGCGCGTGTCAGCCAGGAAGGGCGGCGGCGATGGTGGCGGGGTCGACCCCCCAATCGGCCAGCGCCGCCGCGCCCTGCCCGCCGCGCCGTGGCGCCGGGGTGGGTTCGCCGGCCGGCGTGCGGGAGAAGCGCGGGCTCGGTGCCGGCTGCGACCCACCGCCGCGCGCCAAGAACGTCCCGCGCGCGACATTGTGCGGATGACGCGGTGCTTCCTCGAGGTCGAGCACCGGCGCCACGCAGGCATCGCCGCCCTCGAACAGCGCGGCCCAATGGTCGCGTGGCTTGCTGGCGAAGATGGCGGCGAACTCCGCGCGGATCGCCGGCCAGCGGGCCGGGTCGGTGCGGTCCGCGAAGCGCGCCGCGTCGAGGCCCAGCCCCTGCAGCAGCAGGGCAAAGAATTGCGGCTCCAGCGCGCCGACCGCGATGAACTTCCCATCCGCGCAGTCATAGGTGTCGTAGTAGGGGCAGGCGCCGTCGAGCATGTTGCTCTCGCGCGCATTCTTCCACCGCCCCTGCGCAAGCTGCCCGAAGAACGCGCCCATCAGCGTGGCGGAGCCATCCGTCATCGCCGCATCCACGACCTGGCCGATCCCGCTGCGCTGCGCCTCGAACAGCGCCGCCATGACGCCATAGGCCAGCAGCATCCCGCCGCCGCCGAAATCGCCGACCAGGTTGAGCGGCGGCACCGGGCGCTGACCCGCCCGCCCCATCGACCACAGCGCGCCGGTCAACGCGATGTAGGTGATGTCGTGCCCCGCCACCGACGCCAGAGGCCCATCCTGCCCCCAGCCCGTCATGCGGCCATAGACCAGGCGCGGGTTGCGCGCGTGGCAGGCTTCCGGCCCGAGGCCGAGCCGCTCCGTCACGCCGGGGCGGAAGCCCTCGACCAGCACATCTGCGCGTTCCAGCAGCGCGAGCACCGCCGCGATCGCTTCAGGCCGCTTCAGGTCCAGCGCCACGGATCGCCGCCCGCGGCCGAGCACATCCGCCGGATGTCCGCCGGGCGGCCCCTCGGGGCGGTCGATGCGCAACACCTCCGCCCCCAGGTCCGCCAGCATCATGCAGCAGAACGGCCCCGGGCCGATGCCGGCGAGTTCCAGCACGCGCAGCCCCGCCAGCGGCCCCGGCACGCTCAGCGCCCCTCGAAGTTCGGCGCGCGCTTTTCGCGGAACGCCGCCTTGCCCTCGACGAAGTCGGCCGAGTTGCGGATCGCCGCCATGCGCTGCCCATGGATCGCCATCTGTTCCGACGGGCCGCGCGGCAAAATCTCCTCGGTCACCATGCGCTTGATCTCGCCAAGGACCATCGGCGCCATGCCGCACAGGTCGGCCGCCCATTGCCGCGCGGTGTCGAGAGCCTGGCCCTCCGGCACCACCTCGTTCACCAGGCCGACGCGCTCGGCGCGCGCGGCGTCGATGGTGCGGCACAGCAGCGCGATCTCCATGGCGATCTTGTGCGGCACGCGGCTGACCAGCCCCGCGATCATCCCGCCGGTCAGGCCGAGCTTCGCCTCCGGGTAGTAGAACTTCGCGGTCGACCCGCAGACCATCAGGTCGCACATCATGGCCAGCACGATCCCGCCGCCGACGCACCAGCCCTCGACCGCGCAGATCACCGGCTTCAGCGGCTTGTAGCCGACGGTCGGAATGGCACGCCACAACTCCGGCGGGTCGGCCACGTCGGCGCCGAAGGTGAAGGCGCGGGTGCCCTCGGCGGTGATGATCGCCACGCGCAGGTCGGCACGCTGCTCGAACTCCTGCATCGCGCGCTGCACCTGCTCGGCCATCGGCTTGCTGATGGCGTTGCCCTTGGCAGGGTTGTTCAGCGTCAGGATGCGGACCGGACCCTCGTCCGAGACTTTGACCAGTTCCACGTCAGTTCACTCCTGCGCCGGTACGGCGGATGATCTCGGCGAAGATGGCCCGCTCGCCGGTGATGCGGTTGGCGAAGGCCTCGCCGGTCTCGAAGGCGGGGCGCAGGCCACCGATGGCGAGGCCGCGTGCGACATCCCCGGATTTCAGCGCCTGTTCCAGCGTCGCGGCGATGCGCGTGCGCACCGGCATCGGCGTGCCGGCCGGCGCGGCGATGCCGAACCACGACATCGCGCCGCGATCCGCCAGGCCGGATTCCAACAGCGTTGGCACGTCGGGGAATTCCGGGTGGCGCTGGTCGCCGAAGCTCGCCAGCGCGCGCAGCCGTCCCTGCCGCACCATGGGCAGCGTGGCCGGGTCGCACATCATCTGGATATGCCCCGCGACCAGGTCGTTCACCGCCAGGCCCGATCCGCGATAGGGCACGTGCTCCAGCCGCACCCGCGCGTGATCCCCCAGGATCTCGCATTGCAGCTGGGTGATGGTGCCGTTGCCGGCGGACCCGAAGCGCAACCCACCCGGATTGGCCTTGGCGTAGTCGATCAGCTCCCGGATGGTGCGCGCCGGTACCGATGGATTGACCACCACGAAGGCATCCGAGGCCGCGACGCGGGCGATCGGCGCGAAGTCGCGATCGACGTCGTAGGGCGGGCGCATCATGGTCGGGCTGATGGTGAAGACCGCCGTCGGGAACAGCAGCAGCGTGTAGCCGTCCGGTCGCGCGCGGGTGACGAATTCGGCGCCGATGGTCCCGCCGGCGCCGCCGCGATTCTCGATGACGATGGTCTCGCCGATGATGCGCGACCATTCGACCATCAGCGGCCGCGCGACATTGTCGGTGCTGCCGCCGGGCGGATAGGGCACGACCAGCGTGACCTGGCGCTGCGGCCAGGTGGCCTGCGCAAGGGCGGGCCTTGCCAGAACGCCAACGCCCAACAGGGGCAGGGCACGGCGATGAAGCGGGGCGTTCATGGCGTCTCCTCCTTGGCCAGTGTGGCGCGGGCATCCACGGCGATCGCGCCCTGCCCTGCCGCGCGCAGGATCAGCGGGTTGATGTCGAGCTCGACCAGGCGCGGCCCGAGATCAGTGGCGAGCCAGGACAGGCGCGACAACGCATCCGCCGCGGCTTCGATATCCGCGGGGCGGCCGCGCAGGCCGGCCAGCACGGGCGCGATGCGCAGCGCGTCGATCATCGCGCGCGCCTGCGGCACGCTGACGGGCGCCGGCGCCATGCGCACATCCTGCAAGACTTCGACCAGCACGCCGCCAGCACCCACCAGCACCATCGGGCCGAATTGCGGGTCGTGGGTGGCGCCGAGGAACAGTTCCGCCGCGCCGCGCGCCATCTCCTGGACCACGCAGCCTTCCGACCCGGGGCCGAGCCGCGCCGAGACTTCGCCGAAGGCCACGCGCAGCGCCTCGGCGTCGCGCAGGTCCAGCCGCACCAGGCCCGCGTCGCTCTTGTGCACCACCGCGCGGCTGACGCCCTTCAGGACGACCGGGTAGCCGATGGCCTCGGCCGCCGCGACGGCGTCGTGCACCGTGCGCGCCGGCATCTCGCGCGTGACCGGAATGCCGCAGGCGGCGACCAGGCGCTTCGCCTCGCCTTCGGTCAGCGCGCCAGTGGGCAGGTCCGGCAGCGGTGCCAGCCCGCCGGGGCGCACGGGCGGCGATGCCACGACGCGCCCCGCCGCCGCGGCATCCAGCGCACGGATCACCGACAGCGCGTCGCTCACCCGGTCGAAGAACGGGAAATCGGCTGCGCGCATCGCATCGCGCGACGCATCGCCCACCGCACCGGCAGCCATCACGTAGAACAGCGGCTTGCCGCCGGCGCGCGCCAGCGGCGGCAGCAGCGCCGCACGCCCCGCCATGTCCGGCTGCGTCGTCATCGGCACCGCCACGGCGCCGACATCCGGGTCCGCCATGAAGGCGCGGATGCAATCGGCCAGCCCGTCGCCGCTGGTGCCTTCGTGGAAGGACCCGGTATCGACCGGCAAATGGATGTGGCTGTCGGGCATCCAGCGCGCCAGCACCGCGCGCGTGGCGTGCGCCATCGTCGCGAGCCGCAGCCCGTGGCCCGGCACCATGTCGGCGAAGGTCACGGTGCTGCCGCCCGAGGATGCGATCGGCGCCAGGCCCAGCCCCGGCGCCGGCAGCGGCGGCAGGCGCAGCGAGGCATCGGCGGCCAGCACCATCGCCTGCGGGTCCTCCATCACCACCGCGCCCTCGGCGCGGCAGGTGGCCTCGAAGGCGGCGAAGGCGCCGGCCAGGCTGGCGGTATGGCTGCGCGCGGCGGCCGCGCCCGCCTCGCTGCGCCCGGCCTTGACGATGAAGACCGGCTTGCCGGCGGCGCGCGCCGCGCCCAGCAGCGCGCGGAAGCGGCGCGGGTCGCGCAGGCCTTCGATGTACAAGGCGATGGCGCGCGTGGCGTCGTCCGAGACCAGAAAGTCGAGGAAATCCTCCAGCGCCAGATCGGCCTGGTTGCCCACCGAGACGCAGCGGCTGAAGCGCGCGCCATGGTGATGCCCGAAGGACAGCAGCGTGCCCATCAGCGCGCCGGACTGGCTGACCATGCCGATGCCGCCCGGGCGGTAGTCGTCCTCCTCCAGCGCAAGGGACGACGACAGCATGGCGCGATCGACCGGATTGAAGATGCCCAGGCAATTCGGCCCGACCAGGCGCATCCCCACGGCGCGCGCGATGGCCAGCACGCGGTCCTGCAACGCCGCGCCCGCCGGTCCGGCCTCGGCCAGCTTGCCGGTGATGACGATGCACGCCCCCACGCCGGCCGCGGCGCAATCGGTGATCTGCGCCTCCAGGGCCGAGGCCGGCACGGCGAGGATCGCGACAGCCGGCGGTTCGGGTGCCGCGGAAACACGCGGGAAGGCCGGCAACCCGCGAATGGTGGCGCGGTTCGGGTTGATCGGCACGATGCGGCCGGGAAACCCGTGCTTGAGCAGATAGTGGATGACCCGCCCGCCGAACTTCCCGACGTCGTCGGAGGCACCCACGACGGCCACCGACCGCGGCGCAATGATGCGCGCGATGGGCAGGGGTCGTACGGCGTCCGCGTCCTCCAAGGCCCGTCTCCATGCGCGGGGTGGCGACAGGCTAGGGCAGGACGGCGCCCGCGTCAGCCCACCGCCTCGGCACGGAAGCCATCGCCCCAGCGCGACAGCCGCGCGCGCGACGGCGAGGGGAAATGCGCGAAGCACAGCAGCGTGCGCGCCTCGCAGGCGCATTCCAGGACGCGCCGGCGCGTGACGGCGGCCTGCGCAGGGTCGAAATCGGCGCGCATCGAGATTTCCGGGTAGCGCGCCTGCAAGGGCGAATGGATCAGGTCGCCGGTGAACAGCGCCTCGTGATCGCCGCGCCCGACGCGCAGCGCGACATGATGCGGCGTGTGGCCGGGCGTGGCTTCCAGGCGAATGGTGTCAGCGATGGCGTGGTCGTCGGCGACCATGTCCGCACGGCCCGCGGCGACGATGGGCAGCACGGAATCGACGAAGGGCAGCACGGGCGCGCGGGCATTCTCGGCGTTCCAATGCGCGAATTCCTGCGCCGAGAAGACATAGCGCGCCCTGGGGAAGGTCGGCACCCAGACGCCGTTCTCCAGCCGCGTGTTCCAGCCCACATGGTCGACATGCATGTGCGTGCACATCACGATGTCGATGTCATCCACGCTGAGGCCCAGCGCAGCAAGGCCGCGCATGTAGCCCTGCCCGCGCAGCCGGTTCCAGAACGGATGCGCCGGCCGGTCCTTGTCGTTGCCCACGCAGGTATCCACCAGGATGGTGTGGTGTTTCGTGCGTACCACCCAGGACTGGATGGCGAGGACCAGTTTCCCGGTGACCGGATCGAGCGCGGCAGGCTCCAGCCAGGCCCGGTTCTCCTCGAGCACGTCCTTCGTCAGGGTCGGGAAGAAGGTGAGCGGGTCGAACAGCGGGCTCTCATCCTCGACGATGCGCTGCACCGTGATCTCACCCAGCGCGAAGCCCGTGGTCATCGGTTGTCCTCCTCCCGTCCAGCACGCAGAAGCACCACGCCCACCACCAGCGCCGGCAGGCCGCAGGCGGCGAAGCCCAGGCCGTAGCTGCCGGTGGCGATCAGCACGCCGGAATAGACCAGCGGCAGGATCAACCCGCCCAATTGCCCGAAGGACAGCACGCCGCCGGTCGCCGCCCCCGCCTGGCCGGGCAACGCAAGCCGCGCCGCCTCCGACAGCAGGATGCCGTGCCAGGACATGACGGTGGCGCTCAATATCGTCGCCACCACGCCGATCAGCAGCAGCGGCCAGGACGGGCCGAGCAGCGCCATCAGCGCCGAACCGGCCGCCATGCCCAGCGCCAGCCAGCACATCACGACCACCGGATCGACCCGCCCGCTGCCGAGCCAGCCCCAGAAGATGCGCCCCGGCACCGCGATGACCATGGCCACCGAGAACACCAGCCCCGCCGCCACCAGCCCATGCCCGAGTTCCACCAGCGCCACCACGAAGTAGGAGGTGAACACCGTCTGCAGCCCGTTGAACGCGAAGCAGGCGAAGGACAGCCGCCGCAGGTCGGCCCGCGCCATGACGCTGAGTATGGTGGTGTGGAAATCCGACAGGCGGAAGGATTGCGTGGGCACGCGGTCGGCATCGAATTCCGCGCGCAGCGGTTCCAGCATCGCGGCGAAGACCAGGCAGGACAGCGCCGCGATCAGCAGCGCGCCGCGCCAGCCCGTCAGCCCGGTCAGCCACGGCCCCAGGATTCCGGCGATCAGCAGCCCCGCCGGCACCGCCGTCTGCTTGATGGAGAACACCAGCGGTGCCTGCCGCGGCGGCGAGTACCGCCCGAGCAGATGCGAACTGGCCGGCGTCGACATCGCCGCCGCGCCGCCGCCGATCACCGCCGAGACCAGGAACAGGAAGGCCGGCCCCGCCGTCGCGACCGCCATGCCGAGGCCGAGCAGCACCAGTGCCACCTGGCTCATGCGCATCGCGCCGTAGCGCAGGATGAACGACCCGCAGCCGAGCTGGAACAGCAGCGCCGAGAACGCCGCCGCCGCGACATAGATGCCCAGCCACGCCGGATCGATCGCGAGATCCGCCAGGATCGCCGGCGCGATGATCGGCGGCAGCGACCGCCCGAGCGTGGCGAAGGTCTGCTGCAGGAACATCGCCGACAGCACGATCAGCAGCAGCTTCGTCGGTCGTTCGGCGCGCATGATGCTCCGCGGCGGTGGCAGGATGCGCCACGATAGGCCTACCCGCCCCGACCTGCGAAGGGGCCGCCGGACGGCGCCGCTTGATCCGCGACAAGGCCGGGGGGCGCGAAGCGGTGCTAGCATGCCGCCGCGACATTCCCGGAGCACCCGCCGCCGATGCGCCGCTACCTGCTCCTCGCCTGGGTGCTTGCCGGCCTGCTCGCCGGCATCGCGGCGCTGCTGGTCGGTCCACCCGGGCTTGCCACGTGGTTGTGGCGCGCCGCCGCGCTCCCGGTCGCGCTCCATGTCGCGGTGGGGCTGGTGCGTGCGCTGCTCGGCGGCCGGCTGGGCGTCGATGCGGTCGCGATCGCCGCCATCCTCGGTGCCGTCGCGCTGGACGAATCCGCCGCCGCCGCCGTGATCGCGCTGATGGTCGCCGGGGGCGAGGCGCTGGAATCCTGGGCCGAGGGCCGCGCCACGAGCGCGCTGACCGACCTCATGGCGCGCGCCCCGCGCCGCGCCGCGCGCATCGATGGCGATGCCATCGCCGAGATCGACGTGGCGGAGATCCGCCCGCAGGACCTGCTGCTGGTGCGCCCCGGCGAGACGGTTCCAGCCGACGGCACGCTGGAGGACGACTCCGCGACCCTCGACGAAAGCGCGCTGACCGGCGAGGCGCTGCCCGTCAGCCTGCGGCGCCACGCCGCGCTGCGCAGCGGTGGGGTGAATGCCGGCCCCGCCTTCCGCCTGCGCGCCACCCATGATGCCGCGGCCAGCACCTATGCCGCCATCCTGCGCCTGACGCAGGAGGCAGCCGCCGCGCGCGCGCCGCTCGCCCGCCTGGCGGACCAGTGGGCGCTGGGCTTCGTCGCCGCCACCGCGGCCATCGCCGGCGGCGCCTGGGCCTTCTCCGGCGATCCGCTGCGCGCGCTGGCGGTGCTGGTGGTGGCCACGCCCTGCCCGCTTATCCTCGCCGCGCCGGTCGCGCTGATGGCAGGGATCGGGCGCGCGGCGCGGCGCGGCATCGTCGTCAAGGGCGGTGGCGCGCTCGAGCGCCTGGCGCGCATCCGCACGGTGCTGTTCGACAAGACCGGCACGCTCACGCCCGGCCATCCGCGCCTGGCGGCCATCGATGCCGACCCGGCGCTGGGGCGCGAAGGTGCGCTGAGGCTGGCGGCCGCGCTGGCGCAGGGGTCGACGCATCCGGTCTCCGCCGCGCTGGTCGCCGAGGCCGGCGCGCGCGGCATCGAGGTGCCGCTGCCGCAGGAGGTGGCCGAGATCGCCGGCGGTGGCGTCACCGGCATGGTGGAAGGCCGGTCGCTGATGCTGGGCGCGGAAGGCTTCCTGCGTGAGGCCGGCATCGACCCGCAGGCCGGCTTCGGCCTGGTCGCGCAGGTCGCGGCGGCGGCGGGTTCGATCGCCTGGCTCGCCGTCGATGGCCGCGTCGCCGCCGCCTTCGTGATGGCGGACGGGATGCGGCAGGAAGCACCACGCGCGGTGCGGCGACTGCGCGCGCTCGGTATCGGGCGCATCGTGCTGGTCACCGGCGATCGCGCGGCGGCGGCGCAGTCGATCGGCCGCGCGCTGCGGCTCGATCAGGTCTTCGCCACCCAGTCGCCAGCCGACAAGATCGCGCTGGTGCGTCTGGAGGCCGGCGTCGCGCCGACCGCCATGGTCGGCGATGGCGTGAACGATGCACCGGCGCTGGCCGCCGCGGATGTCGGCATCGCCATGGGTGCGGCCGGCACCGCCGCCGCGGCGCAGGCGGGGGATGTCGTGCTGCTGGTGGACCGCGTGGATCGCGTGCCGGAGGCCATCGCGATCGCGCGACGGTCGCGCAGTGTGGCCTTGCGGGCGATCGCGATCGGAATGGGGTTGTCGGGCATCGCCATGGCGGCCGCCGCCATCGGATGGCTCACGCCCCTGGCGGGTGCATTGGTGCAGGAGGGGATCGACGTCTTCGCCATCCTGTATGCGCTGACCGCGCTGCGACCATCCCGCGACGAGCAGGGTGCCGCGGCATTGTCGGTGGAGTCCGGGCTCGACGAACGCCGCCTGGAACATGCCGGGCTGCGCGACCTGGCCGAACACCTGCGCGTTGCCGGCGAGGCGATCGACACGTCATCCGCCGCGCCGGACCTGTCCGCCATCGAGGCGCGGCTGCGCGGCGAATTGCTGCCGCACCAGCGCGAGGAGGAACGCGTGCTGTATCCCGAGGCGGCGGCGCGCCTGGGCGGCCAGGACCCGATGGCGCCGCTGATCCGCATGCATGCGGAGATCGAGGCACAGGCCGAACGCGTGGCCGTGCTGCTGCGCCTGGGCGCGCAGCCTGACGGCTGGGCGTCGGCCGCGCCCGAACTGCGCCGCACCCTGTTCGCGCTGGAGGCGCTGCTGCGCCTGCACCTGAGCGTCGAGGAGGAGATGCTGGCCGGGCTGGAGGCGCCGGCACGCTAGAGCCGCTTCCGTTCGTCCTCACTCACGGCTACGTCTCGGGACACTTGGTCTTGCGAGCATCGTCACCCGGTCAGTCTGGTCGGGATCTGCCCTGGCCCAGCCGTCGGCGATACAGCGCGATCAGCCTTTCCCAGTGACGTTCCGCCGCTGGCTTGTCGTAGCACCAGCGTTGCGGGAAGGCGAAGCCGTGATGGACGCCGGGGTGGATTTCAAGTTCACCGGCGGCCCCCGATTCATCGAACTGCGCGCGCAGGTCAGCGACCATCGGCAGCGGCGCGAGTTCGTCGTGCTCGGCGCAGGAGATGTAGAGCTCGGCGCTGCCCTTCCCCAGCGTCAAATGCGGGCTTTCCTGCGCCTCGCTGACCAGCCACGTTCCGTAGAAGGACGCGGCCGCGGCGATGCGATCCGGATAGCGCGCGGCCGCGGCCAGCGCGTAGGGGCCGCTCATGCAGTAGCCATGCACGCCAACGGGTCCGGGCGTCGCGATGCCTGCGCGATCGAGGAAGGCGAGCATCGCCGCGACATCCTCCATCACCGGCGGGATCGTCATTCTCGTGCGGATGGCGCGCATGCGGTCGCGCTCGGGATCGCCCATGGTCAGCACGCCGGGGCCGAACTTCGTGTCGCGCCCAGCGCGGTAGTACAGGTTGGGCAGCAGCACGCAGTATCCGCAGGTCGCGAGGCGCCGCGCCATGTCGTGCAATTCCTCGCGGATGCCCGGCGCGTCCATCAGCATCAGCACCCCGGGGTGCGGGCAATCGCGTTCGGGGCGGACGATGAAGGTCTCCATGGCGCCGTCGCGCGTGGGGATGTCGGTGGTGGTCTCGATCATCGGCGTGTCCTCCCGTGCGTCAGGCTACCCGCCGCCTGGACGGATGGCGATGGGCGCGGGATGCTGCGCCACCTGCATCGGAGGAAACGCAGCCCATGAAGCTCGCCTATTCGCCCAACAGCCCGTATGTCCGGAAGTGCCATGTCTGCGCCATCCAGCGCGGCATCGAAGGGCGCTTCGAATACTGGACCATCGGCACGACCGACCCCGCGCTGGCGGCGGTGAACCCGCTGTCGAAGGTGCCGACCTTCATCACCGATGACGGCATGGCACTGTATGACAGCCCGGTGATCTGCGAATTCCTCGACAGCATAGGGGATGCGCCGAAACTGATCCCCGCCCCCGGCCCGGCGCGCTGGCGGGCGCTGACGCTGGCCGCGCTGGGCGATGGGATCCTGGACGCCACGCAGCCGCGCCGGCGCGAGGTGGCGCTGCCGCAGGACGAGGGACGCCAGACCTACATCGCCCAGCAGCAGCTGAAGGTGACGCGCGCGCTGGCGGTGCTGGAGAACGAGAGCCTCGGCATGCTGGAGACGATCGGCGACGTCGCCGTCGCCTGCGCGCTGGGCTACATCGATTTCCGCTACCCGCACGAGCCCTGGCGGCCGGGCCATCCGAAGCTGGAAGCCTGGTATGCCAAGGTCGCGGCGCTGCCGGCGATGGCGAAGACCGTCCCGCCGGGCTGAAGGACGCCGGCGGCGCAGCACGCGCCGCCGCGCATCAGGCCCAGGGGCCTTCCAGCGCCGCGCGTGTTTCCGCCACGCCGGCCTCCCAGAGGCGCAGCATGGTGGCGTCGGGCTTCTGCCAGGCGCCACCGAAGCTGCCATCACCCAGCATCGCCCGCACCTGCGCGGGCGGGCTCGCCTTCATCAGCGCCAGGTCGACCGGCGGCTTGCTGCCGTCTGGCGCGGGTGCATGCGCCAGCCGCGTCCAGGGGAAGTTCTCGAACCAATTGCCGTGGCTGGCGGTGGCGTCCTCGTCCTGCGCGGCGGCCCAGGTGGCGGGCGCGTTCCACCAGTTATGGAACTTGATCGACAGGCGCGGGTCCTCCGCCATGATCTCCTGCGCGAGCGCCCCCACCGGTGCATTCCCGCCATGGCCGTTGACGATCAGGATGCGGCGAAACCCTGACGCCGCGACCGAGGCAATGAGGTCGCGCGCGACGGCGAGCAACGTCTCGACCCGCAGGCTCACACTGCCCGGAAAGGTCGCGAAGTATGGCGCGAGGCCGAAGGGCATCGCGGGGAACACCGGCACGCCGAGCGGTTCCGCCGCTTCCGCCGCGACGCGCTCGGCCAGGATGGCATCGACGCAGAGCGACAGCCCCGCATGCTGCTCCGTGCTGCCGAAGGGCAGCACGCAGCGCGTGTCGTGCACGAGATACGCCTCGATATCGCGCCAGTTGCTGTCGGCGACCCTCATGTGATGCGTCGCCCGCGCGCTAACGCACGACCGGCGTCACGTCCCAGGCGTAGGTCTCCTCGTCGGCGCGGCCCACGCGCAGGGTCGCGCGGTCCCGCCGCATCGCCCAGGCCGAACCCACCGCGGCGATCGGGATCACCACCCGCTGCGCGGTGAACAGCGCGCCGACCTGCTGGAGCAGCTCCTCGCGCTTCTTCTCGTCCAGCTCGACATTGGCTGCCTGGATCAGGCGGTCGATGTTGGCGTTGGAGAAGCCGGCCCAGTTGAAGGCGCCCAGCCGCAGCTCACGGTTGTTCGTGTGCGCATTGGCTGCGTAGTAGTAGTTCGCCTCGCCGGTCAGCGTGCCCCAGCCGGCCATGATGTTCGACAGCTCTCCCCGCGCGCGGGCGGGGAAGATGACCGCCGCGGGCTGGCCGGCCGCCTGCACCTCGATGCCGATGCGCGCGAGCATCTGCGCCATCGCGGTGCCGACGCCATTGTCGCCCGGCAGGCGGTTGTTGGTGAAGTTCAGCACCATGCGGAAGCCGTTGGGATAGCCGGCCTCGGCCAGCAATTGCCGGGCGCGCGCGACATTCGGCGTGGGCACCGTCAGCGTCGGGTTGAAGCCGAAGATGCCGGGCGTCACCATCTGGCTGACCGGCGTGCCGAGGCCTTCCATGGCCACTTCCGCCAGCGCGCGGCGGTCGATCGCGAGGTCGATCGCCTCCCGCACGCGGGCATCGCGGTATGGGTTGGCCGGCAGCCGCGAGCCATCGCGCGCGGTCACCTGGGGAGTTGGCTCGCGCTGGTCGAGTGCGAGGTTGAACACATAGACCGTCTCGGCCTTCAGCACGGCGATGGCGCGGTCGCGCTCCAGGGTCGGCACGTCGGCTGCCGGCACCCGCACGATCATGTCGACCTGGCCGGTGCGCAGCTGCGCGACGCGCGCGGCGGGGTTGGCGATCTCGCGCCGGACATGCCGCGCCCAGGCCGGGCGCGCGCCCCAATAGGCGTCGTTGCGCTCCACGGTGAACTGTTCGCGCGGCGTCCAGGACCCGAAGCGGTACGGGCCGGTGCCGATCGCGGCGCGACCGGCATTGAACGCCTCGTTCGATGTCTCCGGCGTCAGCCCGGCGGTGGCGCGGGCCGAGACGACGAACAGCCGGATGAAGTCGTTGGGCAGGGTCGGCGCCGGCCCGTCGGTGACCACGCGCAGCGTGTGCGGGTCGACCACCTGGATCTCGCGCACGCGGCGGACATAGATGCTGGTCGGGTTCGGGCCCGACAGGGTCTGCATGCGGCGGATCGACGCCGCCACATCCTCCGCCGTCATATCCGACCCGTCATGGAACTTCACGCCGCGGCGCAGGCGGAATTCCCAGGTGGTCGGGTTCACGACGGACCAGGATTCCGCCAGGCCAGGTTCGATCTGCAGCCGGTCGCCGGAATGCGTCAGCGTGTCGAACACGTGCTTGAGCGATTCCGAATGCGTGCCGGTGGCGGTGAAATGCGGGTCGATGCTCTCCGGACCGGCGATCACGCCCATGGTGAGCGTCTGCGCCGTTGCGGCGCCGGCGGACAGCGCGCCGGCGGCAACACCGGCAAGCACGAGGCGGCGGAATTCGCGCGTCATCTTCATTGTCTCCCGTTGGAAGCATCCCGTGCGGGGATGCTGGAATGCCTTGCGTCGCCTGTAAATGGCCGGATAGTCGGTACGATGCTCGGCTATGTGATCCAGCGCCTGCTCCAGGCGGCCCTTGTCATGCTCGCCATGTCCGCCCTGGTGTTCGTGGGTGTGCACGCGATCGGCAACCCGATCGACGTGCTGATCTCCCCGGATGCGACGCAGGACATCCGCGAGGCGGCGATTCGCCGGCTCGGGCTCGACCTGCCGCTGTGGCAGCAATACCTGGCCTTCCTGGGGCGGCTGCTGCGCGGGGACTTCGGAACCTCCTTCGTCTTCGGCATGCCGGTGCTGCAACTGATCCTGTCGCGGCTTCCGGCCACGCTGGAACTGGCGCTGGCGGCGGTGCTGATCGGCACGCTGGCGGGCGTGCCGCTGGGGGTCTATGCGGGCTACCGGCCGGATGGCGTGCTCTCGCGCGTGATCATGGCGGTCTCGGTGCTCGGCTTCTCGGTGCCGACCTTCTGGGTCGGGCTGATCCTGATCCTGACCTTCGCGGTGAACCTCGACTGGCTGCCGGCCGGCGACCGCGGGCCGCTGGTTGAGGTGTTCGGCATCGGATGGTCCTTCCTGTCGCTGGAAGGGTTGTCCTTCCTGGCGCTGCCAGCGCTGAACCTCAGCCTGTTCAAGCTGGCGATGATGATCCGCCTGTCGCGGGCCGGCACGCGGGAGATCATGCTGACCGACACGGTGAAGTTCGCCCGCGCCGCCGGGCTGTCGGACGCCACCATCCTGCGCCGCCACGTGCTGCGGCTGATCTCCATTCCCATCGTCACGGTGTTCGGGCTGGAACTCGGCTCCACACTGGCTTTCGCGGTGGTGACCGAAACCATCTTCAACTGGCCCGGCGTGGGCAAGCTGATCATCGATTCCATCACCTCGCTCGACCGCCCGGTCATGGTCGCCTACCTGGTGCTGGTGGCCTTCCTGTTCGTCAGCATCAATCTGGTGGTGGATCTCTCCTACGCGCTGCTGGACCCCCGGCTGCGGCGCGGGGGGGCCGCCGCATGAAGGCGTTCTGGCGCGAATATGCCGAGAACCGGGTGGCGCTGTTGGCTCTGATCGTCGTGCTCATCATTGTCGGCGCGGCGCTGACCGCGCCGATCTTCGCGCCGCAGGACCCCTACGACCTCGCGAGCCTCGACCTGATGGACGCGCGCCGCCCGCCCGGCTTCGTCGGCTCGAACGGCTATGTGCATGTGCTGGGTACGGATGCGCAGGGGCGCGACCTGCTCTCGGCCATCCTGTATGGGCTGCGCATCTCGCTGCAGATGGGGCTGGCCGCCGGGACGGTGTCGCTGGCGGTGGGTGCGCTGCTCGGCATCCTCGCCGCGCAGGCCGGCGGCTGGGTCGAAACCGCCATCATGCGCGTGGTCGACCTGCAACTGTCGTTTCCCGCCATCCTGCTGGCGCTGGTGCTGGTGGCCGTACTCGGCCAGGGCAAGACGCAATTGGTGATCGCCCTCGTCGCCGCGCAATACGCGTATTTCGCGCGCACCGCCTATGGCGCCGCCAGCGCCGAACGCCGCAAGGACTACGTCGAGGCCGCCGCCGCCACGCCGCTCTCCACGCTGCATATCGTGTTTCGCCACATCCTGCCCAACGTGCTGCCGCCGCTGATCGTGGTGGCGACCGTGCAGGTCGCGAATGCGATCTCGCTGGAAGCCACCCTGTCCTTCCTGGGGCTGGGGCTGCCACCGACCGAACCCTCGCTCGGCATGCTGATCGCCAACGGCTTCCAGTACATGATGAGCGGGCGGACCTGGATCTCGGTCTATCCCGGCATCGCGCTGATCGTCCTGGTGGTCGCCATCAACCTGGTCGGCGACCAGCTGCGCGACCAGACGAACCCAAGGTTGCGGCGATGACCGCGCCGCTGCTCGAAGTCACCGACCTGCGCACGCATTTCTTCACGCGTGCGGGCATTGCACGCGCGGTGGATGGCGTGTCCTTCTCGCTGGCACCCGGCGAGATCCTCGGCCTGGTCGGCGAAAGCGGCTCGGGCAAGTCCGTCACCGGCTTCTCGCTCATCGGCCTGGTCGACCCGCCCGGGCGCATCGCCGGCGGGTCGATCCGCTTCGATGGGCAGGAACTGGTCGGCCTGAGCGAAGCGCGCATGCGCGCCATCCGCGGCAAGCGCATCGCCATGGTCTTCCAGGACCCGCAGGCCACGTTGAACCCGGTGCTGACCATCGGCACCCAGATGGCGTTGGCGTTGCAGGCCCATCGCCAAGCGCATGGCCGCGTGACCGACCGCGCCGCGGCCGAACGCGCCGGCGCCATGCTCACGCGCGTCGGCATCCCCGAGGCCGCCACGCGCCTCAACAACTACCCGCATGAGTTCTCCGGCGGCATGCGCCAGCGCGTTGCCATCGCCATGGCGCTGCTCAACGGGCCGGAACTGATCGTCGCGGATGAACCGACGACGGCGCTCGACGTGTCGATCCAGGCGCAGATCCTCGCCGAGATGAAATCCATCGCCCGCGATTCCGGCACCGCGCTGATCTGGATCAGCCACGACCTCGCCACCGTCTCCTCCCTCGCCGACCGCGTGTTGGTGATGTATGCGGGCCGCATCGTCGAGAGCGGGCCGGTCGGCGCCGTGCTGCGCGCGCCGCTGCACCCCTACACGCGCGGCCTGCTCGACAGCCTGCCGGCCATGGCGCAGCCCGGCCAGCGCCTGGCGCAGATACCCGGCAGCGCGCCCTCCCTGCTCGCACTTCCCGCCGGCTGCCCCTTCGCGCCGCGCTGCGCCCATGCCGATGCCGCCTGCACAACGCCACCGCCGCGCATCGACCGCCCAGGCCGCCAGGCGCTGTGTCACCACCCGCTGGACGCCGCGGCATGACCGACATCGTCGCGTCGAACCCGCACGGGCCGTGCATCGTCGCGCCGGAGGCGCGCGGGCCGTGCATCATCGCCACGTCGCTGACGCGCCGCTTCGACCCGCACCTGTCGATCGGCGACCGCATCGCCGCCGCCTTCGGCGCGCCGGTCGAAACCCGGGCGGTGCGCGCCGTGACCGACGTGTCCTTCACCATCCACCGCAACGAGACGCTGGGCCTGGTCGGGGAATCCGGCTGCGGCAAATCGACACTGGGTCGCCTCGTCGCCGGCATCCTCGGCCCGACCTCGGGCGACATCCGCCTCGAAGGCCAGCCGGTCATGCGCCGCGGCCGCAAGACCACCACGCGCATCCAGACCGTCTTCCAGGACCCCTTCGCCTCGCTCAATCCGCGCCGGCGGATCGATGCCACCATCAGCGAGGGGCCGATCGCGCATGGCCTCATCACCCGCGCGCAGGCGCCGGCCTTCGTCGCGGACTGGCTGGCGCGCGTCGGCCTCGACCCCGCCGTCGCCACCCGCTTCCCGCACCAGTTCTCCGGCGGGCAGCGCCAGCGCGTCGCGATCGCGCGCGCACTGGCCATGAAGCCCGACATCCTGGTCTGCGACGAACCCGTGGCCTCGCTGGACGTCTCGATCCAGGCGCAGGTGCTGAACCTGTTCCTCGACCTGCGCGCAGCACTCGGCCTGACCTGCCTGTTCATCTCGCACGACCTCTCCGTCGTGCGGCACGTCTCGGACCGCGTCGCCATCATGTATCTCGGCCGCATCGTCGAGATCGGACCCGCCGCGCAGGTCTACACGACGCCGCGCCACCCCTACACCCAGGGCCTGCTCGACAGCGTGCCGAAGCTGCGGCTCGATGCCGATGCCGTCAGCTTCCACCCGATCGCCGGCGAACTCCCCTCCCCGCTCTCGCCGCCCCCGGGCTGCGCCTTCCATCCGCGCTGCCCGCGTGCGACGGAACTGTGCCGGCGCGAACGCCCGAAGCTGGCGCCACACGGCGCGAGCGAAGTTGCCTGCCACCACGCCTGACGCGCGCTACTCCTCGCCGCGGATGCCGGCAGCGGCCACCACCTCGGCAAAGCGCGTATCCGAATCGGCCAGGCTTCGCTCGAATTCCGCCGCGCTGCTGGCATGGATGACGAAGCCGATCGCCTGCGCGCAAGGCGGGGGATGCGCGCTGCCACGCCTGCGCTATCGTGCCGGCAACGACACCAGGGGATGGAACCGTGACCGACACCGCGCACGAAGCCGACTACGTGATCCTGGGCGGCGGATCCGCCGGCTGCGTCATGGCCGCGCGCCTGTCGGAGGACCCCGCCGCGAAGGTCATCCTGCTCGAAGCCGGCCCGTGGGATCGCAACCCCTGGATCCACATCCCGATGGGCTTCGCGCGGCTGTACGTGACCAAGAAATTCGACTGGAACTACCAGACCGAGGCCGAGCCCGAACTGAACGGCCGCAGCCTGTACTGGCCGCGCGGGCGCGTCATCGGCGGGTCCGGCAGCGTGAACGGCCTGGTCTTCCTGCGCGGCTCCCCGCGCGACTACGACCGCTGGGCGCAATCCGGCGCGCGCGGCTGGTCCTACGACGACTGCCTTCCCGCGTTCAGGAAGCTCGAAACCTTCGCCGGCCCGGACAGCGAGTTCCGCGGCAAGGATGGCCCCGTGCAGGTCGGCGAGGTGCCCGAGCCCTCCCCCGGCTGCCGCGCCTTCGTCGAGGCCTGCGAGCGGCTCGGCTTCACCCGCAACCCCGACAACAACGCCGAATGGTTCGAGGGCGTCGCGCCCAACCAGCTCAACGTGCATCGCGGCTGGCGCTGGTCCCCGGCCACCGCCTACCTGAAGCCCGCGCTTGGCCGTGCGAACCTGACCGTGCACACCGAGCAGGTCGGCCAACGCATCCTGATCGAGAACGGCCGCGCCACCGGCGTGGTGGTGCGCGGGCCGCAGGGCGAACAGACCTTCCGCGCGCGACGCGAGGTCATCCTGTGTGCCGGCGCGATCGAGAGCCCCAAGCTGCTGATGCTCTCGGGCATTGGCGACGGCGCCGCGCTGCAGGCCTTGGGCATCCCGGTCGCGGTGAATGCGCCGGAGGTCGGGCGCAACCTGCAGGACCACTTCATGGTCCGGTATGCCTTCCGCACCAAGCCCTGCGGCACGCTCAACGAGATCATGGCGAACCCGGTGCGCGCCGCCGGGCTCGGCCTTGGCTGGTTGCTGCGCCGCAGGAACCAGATGGCGGTCGGCGCTTCGGAAGCCAGCCTGTTCGCGCGCGTGCTGCCGGGCTCCGAGGAGCCGGAGGTGCAGTTCCAGTTCGTGAACTTCTCACTGGGCGACCAGTCGCGCGGCGCCAGCGCGCTCGCGAAGCATCCCGGCTTCACCTTCAACTACTGCGTCTGCCGCCCCGACAGCCGCGGGGAGCTCACGCTGCGCGCGCCCGATGCCACGGCGAAGCCGGTCATCCGCGCCAACTACCTGAGCGCGCCGTCCGACATCCGCATCATGCTGGAGAGCCACCGCCTCGGCCGGCGCATCGCCGCCACCGAACCCTTCGCCGGCCTGGTCGAGGGCGAGGAATTCCCCGGCGCCGCCACGCAGACCGACGACCAGGTGCTCGACTACATCCGCGCCAACGGCGCGACGGTCTACCACCCCTGCGGCACCAACCGCATGGGTGCGGATGATCGCGCCGTGGTGGACACCGAATTGCGCGTGCGCGGCGTGCAGGGGCTGCGCGTGGCCGATGCCTCGGTCTTCCCGCTGGTGCCGTCGTCGAACATCCACCCGGCGGTGCTGATGCTGGCGGAACGTGCCGCCGAGATGATCCGCCGCGCCGCCTGACCGGGAGATCCCGCATGACCGCCATCAAGGGACTTGTCGTCTGCCCGCAGCCGCGCGCCGCCGATGCCGGCGCGGCGGTGCTGCGCCGCGGCGGCACCGCCTTCGACGCCGCGCTGGCCGCCGCCTTCTGCCAGATGGTGCAGGACCCGTTCATGTGCGGCATCGGCGGCATGGGCACGCTGCAGTACTTCGACGCACGCTCCGGCCGGCACGGCATGATCGACTTCCACACCCGCGCCGGTGCCAAGGTCTCGCCCGGGATGTGGGCCGCCGACAGCCAGGGGCGGTCGGAGATCTCCGGCTACGCGCTGTTCGACGACCATCGCGCCGAGCTCGGCTACCGCGCCATCATGACGCCCGGCACCATCGCCGGCTTCGCGCGCTTCCACGAAACGCTGTGCACGATGGACTGGGCCGACCTGCTCGCGCCCGCCATCGCCATGGCGCGCGACGGCATGGTGGTGACGCCCTTCTTCCGCGAATTCCTGACGCGCCGCCCGCAGCCCGGCCTGCCGACCGGGACGCGCCGCGCCTCCACCACCCCCGCCTGCGCCGCGCTGTACCTTACCGCGCAGGGCGAACCGCACGAGGTGGGCGAGACCATCCGCCACACCGAGATGGCCGCGACGCTGGAACGCATCGCCGCCGGCGGCGCCGCGGAATTCTACACCGGCGAAACAGCCGGCCGCATCGCCGCGGATTTCGAACGCAACGGCGCCTTCGTCACCGCCGCGGACCTCGCCAGCTATCGCGTGGTGGAAGGTGCGCCCGTGCTGGGCACCTACCGCGGCTACACCATCGCCTCGAACCCGCCGCCGGGCTCGGGCGCGGTGCTGATCGCC
>LNEW01000063.1 GCA_001464375.1 Rhodospirillales bacterium Ga0074136
CCCGGCCTGCCCTGGGCGGCGGCGATCGCGCTGGGCGCCATCGTCGCGCCACCCGATGCCGTGGCGGCGGCCTCCATCCTGCAACGGCTGCGCCTGCCGCGGCGCATCGTCATCGTGCTGGAAGGCGAAAGCCTGATCAACGATGCCAGCGCGCTGGTGCTGTATCGCTTCGCCGTGGCCGCCACGCTGGCCGGCACCTTCTCGCTGGTCGACGCAGGGCTGTCCTTCGTGGCGCTGGCCGTGGGCGGGGCCGTGATCGGCTGGGCGGTGGGGCGCGCGGCGGTGATCGCCATACGCCGGCTCGAGGACACGCTGCTCGAGACCGCGATGTCCTTCGTGGCCTGCTTCGCGTCCTTCTTCGCCGCCGAATTCGTCCATGTCTCGGGCGTCATCGCGGTGGTCGCGACCGGGTTGGTGCTGGGGCGCGCGCAGCACGGCTTCAGCGCGCGCACCCGGCGCGAATCCCGCACGGTGTGGGAGTTCATCGAATTCGTGATGAACAGCCTGATCTTCATCCTGATCGGGCTGCAGCTGAACGGCATCCTGGACCGGCTCGAGGAGTACGGCGGCTGGCGCATCACCGGGCTCGCGGTGGCGGTGTCGGTTGCGCTGATCGTCTCGCGCTTCGTCTGGGTGGCGCCGGCCATGTGGCTGCCACGGCTGATCCCGGCCGTGCGGCGGCACGACCCGATGCCGCCCTGGAGCCACATGACCATCATCTCCTGGGCGGGGATGCGCGGCGTGGTGTCGCTGGCGGCGGCGCTCGCGCTGCCGGTCACCTTTCCCGAACGCGACCTGATCGTCTTCCTGGCCTTCTGCGCCATCCTGGCGACGCTGGTGCTGCAAGGCACCACGCTGGAATGGGTGATCCGCCGCCTGGGCGTGGAGGAGAAGCGCCGCCCCGGCATGGGCGTGGAGGAAGCCGCGGCGCGCACCCTGGTCGCGCATGCCGCGCTGAAGGAAATGGAACGCCGGGCCCAGGACCTGCTGTCGGGCACCATCGCCCAGGACCTGCTGCCCGAATACCGCGACCGCGTGCGCCTGCTGGACGGCATCAACCAGGGTGCGATCGCCGCCGAGCGCGCCGCGCGCCTCGAACACCGACTGCACGCCCTGCGCGCCGGCCGCGCCCGGCTGATCCGCCACCGCGACGAGCAAGGCGTGGAGGAGGAACTGCTGTCCCGCCTGGTCGAGGAACTGGACCTCGAGGAACTGCGCCTGCGCCGGCTGCTGGGGGTGGCGGATGGCTAGGCCGCGGCGGGATGCGACGGGGCGGATTGGCGGTGCGGCGATGCCGGTCCATCCGATGATCGTGGTCGCCGCGCTGGTCGTCGCGACGGGGTGGGATCCAGCCATACTGTTTCTTCTCGTCGTGCTCGTGTACGTCGCGGGCGAGGCGTTGCGCACGGCTGGCAGGCGAGCAAGCGATCAATGGAGAGGTCGGCACACGACATGACGGATCTCCGCCAGGCCCTGGAGGAAGCGCGCCGCGCGCTGCTCGACCTCTCCACGCGAAACCGGCTGCTGTCGCTGCCCAAGCCCGGGCGGTCGCGCGGCGTGGTGATCCTGGACGACGAGGATGCCGACTTCGTGGAGGCCGCGCTCGCCGCCGGCCGCGCCTTCGGCTTCGAGGCCGCCGGCGAGGACCCCCCCGCCGAGCCCGTGGCGGAGGCCGACGGCAAGCCGCGCCGCACCCGCAAACGCACCACCAAGGCCGCGGCGAAGGCAGAGGGCGTCACTCGCGCCGACGACACCGCGACGCGCGAGGAATGGCAGCGCGACGACCGGCTGCGCGTGCGCCTGCCCGCCACCGACCTCGCGCGCCGCCTGCGCGACCTGATGACCGATGCGCGCACCGCGCGCGAGGAAACCGGCGTGCCGACGCTGTACCTCGCCCTTGGCGTGCTGTCCTGGCGCGACCCCGCCACCCCCACCACCGAGCGCCGCGCGCCGCTCGCGCTGCTGCCCGTGGCGATCGAGCGCGAGGGCGTCTCGCAGACCTTCCGCCTGCGCGCCGGCGCCACCGAGATCGCCGAGAACCTCAGCCTGCGCGAAATGCTGCAGGTCAGTTTCGGCACCACGCTGCCCGCCTTCGACGAGGCCGCCTACAACCCGACCGCCTGGGCCGAGGCGGTGGCGGGTGCGGTCAAGGACCGCGCCGACTGGTCGGTCGATGCCGATGCGCTGGCGCTGGGCCTGTTCTCCTTCGCGAAGTTCCTGATGTGGCGCGACCTGGGGCCGGAGGAGAATCCCGGCCTCGCGGACCATCCGCTGGTGCAGGCGCTGGTCGGTGGCGCCACGCTCAGCACGCAGCCGACCTTCCCCGACGATGCCGATGTGGATGAGGCGATCCCGGTCGAGCGCCTGGATCACGTGGTGGACATGGACGGCTCGCAGGCGCTGGCCGCGGAATCCGTGCGCCGCGGCGGCCATGTCGTGATCCAGGGACCGCCCGGTACCGGCAAGTCGCAGACCATCGCGACCATCCTCGCGCAGGCGGTGCTCGACGGCCGCTCCGTGCTGTTCGTCGCGGAGAAGCTGGCGGCGCTGGAGGTGGTGAAGCGGCGGCTGGAGACTATCGGCCTCGGCGCCGCCTGCCTGGAACTGCACAGCGAGAAGCAATCGAAGCGCGCCGTGCTGGATGAACTGCGCGCGACCCTCGCCCTGCCGCCGCCCCCCAAGCCGAACCGCGACGCCGTCGTCGAACGCCTCGCGACGCTGCGCGGGCGGCTCAACCGCCATGCGGCGGCGATGCGCGGCACGGCGGGGGCTTCGGGCATCCCGCTGCACCAGGTGATCGGCACGCTGGTCGGGCTGCGACGCCGCGGCGCGCCGGTGCCGGATTTCACGCTCGATGCCGGCGGCTGGGATGGCGCGACCATCGCGGCCAAGCGCGACGCGGTGCGCGACCTGGCGGCGCGCGCGGTGGAAGCGGATGGCGCGAACAACCCGTGGCGCGGCGTGGGCGCCGACCTTGGTCCCGCCGACGCCGACCGGCTGATGGCGCGGCTGCCGGGCTGGATCCGCGCCTTCGCGGCTGCCGGTGCGGCGGCGGGCGGCAGCGCAGGGCCGGCGGGCATCGCCACGCGGCTGCGCTCCGCCGCCGCCCTGCGTGAAGCACCGCCGCACGACAAGGCGGCGATGGGCAGCGCTGCCTGGCGTGCCGATCCAGCGCCGCTGGTGGCGCTGACCGAGGCCGTCGCGCAACTGGCCATCGCGAAGCGCGACCCGCGCCTGAAGCCCGGCGCGCTGGATGTGAGCGGCCTGGAGGAAGCGCGCGCAGGGCTGGCGTCCTCCGGTGGCTTCTTCGGCTTCCTGAATTCCGGCAAGCGCGCGGCGCAGGAGGTGGCGGCGCGCGTGGCGCGCGACGGCGCCGATCCTCTCGGCGCCATCGAAGCCGCCATCACCGGGCAGGGCGCGCGGGCACGCGTGCGCGGCGGCAATGCGCTGGGTGCCGCCGCCTTCGGGCGGCTGTGGAAAGGCGAGGACACTGATCCGTCCGTGATGTCCGCGCTGATCCTGTGGCGCCAGAAGCATGGCCCGGAAGCGGCCGCCGCGCTGGCCGCCGAAACGCCGACAGGCGATGCCGCCGTGCTGGAAGCCGGCGCCGCGGCCTGGGGCGAATTGAAGCAGGCGACAGGCCTTGATCCGGTCGTGGCCTTCGGCACGGCGGACCCACCCTTCGCCGCCATCGCCGACCGGCTCGGCGCCTGGGCGGAACGGCCGGAGGCGCTGGCACCCTGGCAGGGCTGGCGGCGCGCGCTGGCCGCCGCGCAGGGCCTCGGCCCCGTCGTGCAGCGCTTGCAGGATGGCCGCCTGGCGCCCGACGCCGCCGAGGATTCCTTTGCCTATGCGCTGCATGAGGGCCTGCTGCGCGCGGCCTCCGTGCAGCACCCCGACCTCGCCGCCTTCGATGCCGCCGCCTATGACCGCCTGGTCACGGAATTCCGCGAGGCCGACCGTGCGCGCGTCGCGCTGACGCGCACCGAGGCCGCGCGCGCCCACGCCGACCGCGTCAAGCAGGTGCGCGACGGCGCGCCGGGCATGACCGTGATCCGCGGCGAGATGGAGAAGAAGCGCGGGCATCTGCCGGTGCGCGAATTGCTGCTGCGCGC
>LNEW01000064.1 GCA_001464375.1 Rhodospirillales bacterium Ga0074136
CAGCAGCGGGCCGAACACCGTGCCGGCGCCGCCGACGATGGGGGCGAGCAGCGCCTCGACCGAGATCCAGGTGCCATAGGCGATGCTGGAATCGAGATACAGGAAGTACTGCGCATAGAGCCCGCCCGCCGCGCCGGTCATGCCGGCCGACAGCACGATGGCGCGCAGTTTCACCGCCAGCACATCGACGCCGAGCGCCTGCGCCGCGGCCTCGTTCTCGCGCACCGCGACCAACTGCGCGCCCAGGCGCGAGCGTTCCAGCGCGAGGGTCGCGAGCAGCGCGAGTGTCACCAGCGCGGCGGCGACCCACAGGAAGGTGCCGCGCTCGGCAAACTGGAAATTCGCCGGGTTGGCCTGCAGGCGGATGAGGATGCCGGCCGCGCCGCCGGTGACCTCCGACGCGTTGGCCAGCACCCGGAACACCTCCGCGAAGGCGAGCGTCACCAGCGCGAAATAGGATCCCTTCAAGCCGGACCGGAAGGCCATGAACCCGATGGCGAGCCCGACCAGCGCCGCCATCCCGATGCCCGCCGCGAAGGCCGGATAGGCATTCACCCCGTAGCGCACCTGGAGAATGGCCGTGACATAGGCGCCGGTGCCGAAGAAGGCCGCATGCCCGAAGGAATACTGCCCGCCATAGCCGCCCAGCAGGTTCCAGCCCTGCGCCGCCAGCGCAATGATCAGCGTGAAGACCAAAAAATTCAGCACCACGTTGCTGGTCACGAACAGCGGCACGCAGGCTGCCAGCAGCGCGAAGGCCCCGATCGGCAGCAGGTCGCGCGCCGTCATGCCCGCGCCCCGAACAGGCCGGTGGGGCGCACGAGCAGCACCAGGATGAAGATCAGGAAGATGCCGATCTGGCCGAGGCTCTCGCCCAGATACAGGCCGCTCAGGCTCTCCACGACGCCGATCACCAGCCCGCCGACCAGCGCGCCCACCACCGACCCCATGCCGCCCAGCACCACGATGGTGAAGGCCACCAGCACGAAGGCATTGCCGACGCGCGGCGAGACATAGAAGGACGGCAGCAGCAGCGCCGCCGAGATCGCCAGGCATGCCGTGCCGATACCGAATGTCACGGCGTAGATGTGCGCGACGTCGATGCCGACCAGCGCCGCCCCCGTGCGTTCCTTCGCCACCGCGCGGATCGCCTTGCCGGTGGCGGTGAAGCGCATCAGCACGAACAGTGCGATCACCGAAGCCGATCACGCGCGGGTAGGACAGCAGCGCCGGGCCGAATTCGATCACCTCCATCGCATAGGGCACGTCGATGCTGCGCGTGTCGGAGCGGAACACAGCGAGCATCAGGTTCTCGATGATGATCGACAGGCCGAGCGTCACCAGCAGGATGTTCTCGTCCTTGCCCCGGCTGGCCGGGCCGATCACCAGGCGCTGCACCAGGTAACCGACGCCAAAGAACAGCGCGGCCAGCGGCAAGGCCGCGACATAGGGGTCCACGCCGAAGGTCGTGCGCGCCACATACGCCGCGTACATCGCCGCCGTCAGCAGCGCGCCATGCGCGAAGTTGATGATGTGCAGCACGCCGTAGACCAGCGTCAGGCCCAGCGCCACCAGCCCATAGACGGCCCCGGTCAGGAGGCCGTTCAGCACGGCCTCCAGGATGATCTCCGGCGGGAAGCCCACGCGTCAGCCGGTGACGGGATAGACGGCCTGCGCGTCGGCGAAGTCGCGCGGGAAGATCACCTTGATGTCGCCGCCCTGGACCTGCGTGTTCACCGGCACGCCGGCCTGGTTCTGGCCATTGACGAAGCGCGTCGGGCCATAGGGCATGATGTGCTTCGTGAAGGCGCCGTCCGTCGCGGCCAGCGCGGTGGTCAGCGCCGCGCGGTCCGCGCGCCCGGCGCGTTCCAGCGCATCGGCCACCAGCATCACCGCGGAATAGTTGAGCGGCACGTTGTACAGCCAGAAGCGGTTCTGCGCCTCGACCGCGCGGCGCAGCTCGGCGGTCTTGGGCTTGCGCGGATCGGGCCAGTGGTTGCAGTCCATCACCAGGTTCGCCGCATCGGGAAATTCGCGCACGAAGCGGTAGTTCGACGCGGCGCCGTTCAGCACGCAGTAGATGCCCTTCGGCCGGATGCGCTGCTGCTGCATGGTGCGGCTGAGCAGCACGAATTCCGCGTAGTACGACGACGGGATCACCAGGTCCGGCCGCAGCGAGCGGATGCGCAGGGCGACGTTGTTCATGTCGCGCGCCGGCGTCGGGTGGGCGATGGTCTCCAGCACCTCGAAGCCGCGCTTGGGCAGTTCCGCATTCAGCAGCCGCGCCATGCCCGAGCCGAACAGCCCGTCCTCGTGCACGATCACCACGGTGCGCGACGGCTTGCCCGCCGCGTCGTTCAGCGCCACCAGATTGTCGAGCGCGGTGTTGGTCACCACCCCGAAGCCCGGGCCGAAGCGGAAGGTGTTGGCCAGCCCGCGCGAGACGATCTGGTCCGACACGCCGACATCGACGACATAGGGCAGGTTGTAGCGTGACGCCGCCTGCGACGCCGCGAGGCAGATCGGGCTGGCAAAGCCGCCCACCACCGCGACCACACCCTCGGCCTGCATCTTCTCGACTTCGGCCACGCCGCCCTCGGGGTTGGACCGCGCGTCGCCGAAGACCGTTTCGATGCGCGCGCCGCCCAGGGCGCGGATGCCGCCGCCGGCATTGATCTCGGCGATGGCGAGTTCGGCGCCGAGCCGCCCGTATTCGCCATCCTGCGACAGCGCGCCGGTGACCGGCTGGAGGATGCCGAGCTTCACCGCTGGCGCCTGCGCCCCCGCCACCAGCGGCGCGGCAAACACGCCGGCCCCGCCGAGCATCAGGCTGCGCCGCGCAATCTCGATCCTCGCCATGTGTCCTGCTCCCTGGTTCGCCGCCCGCTATGGGGCGCGCGGTCGGCTGTTTCTGGCGCCTGCGCGGTGGCGGCGCAAGCCGGCGGTCATCCCACGCGCAGCACGCGAAAGGCGTGGCGTTCCAGGAAGCCGACGCGCGCGGCGATGTCGTCGATCGTGCAGATCATCACCGAGGTCACGCCGATCCCGGCCATCCGCCCGTCGGGCAGCTTGCGGGTCCCCAGCAGCACGCCGGGGCCACAATCGATCTCGACGACCACCTCGCCGCCCGGCTGCGCCACATCCAGCACGCAGGTGAAGGCGCCCAGCGCGGGTGCGGCGACGGGTGCGAAGGCCGGCGGGCCGGCCTCGGCGCCGAAGGCGCGCAGCCCGATCGTGACAGACGCGGCCGGGGCCTGCAGGCCGAGATAGACCCGCAGCGGCCCCGCCGGCGCATCCTCGGGCAGGGTCAGCCGCAGCCGCGCGATTCCGGGACGTGTCCAGACGCCCCAGGGCTCGCGCGCATGCCAGTTCAGCCCGTCGCGCACCAGATCGGCGATCGCCTTCGCGCGATCGACCTTGCCGCCCCCCGTGAGAGCGAGCGGATAGGTCTCTCCCGGCACGACCGGCAGGCGCGGCCTGCGGTCCGGCTGGTCGCCGCGGGCCACCACTTCGCGCATCACTTGGTCGGCGATCTCGCCCCAGCTGCGCAGGCGCGTGGTGGTCGCGATCAACGCCTCGCGCCGCGCGCGTTCCTCGCCGTCGAAGATCAGGTCTTCAAGCCGTGCGACGAGGTCGGGTTCGTTCATCGGCTCGAAGTAGACCGCGACATCGCCGCCCGCCTCGATCAGCGAGGTGTTGCGCGCCACCAGCGGCACCCGGCCGAAGGACAGGCTTTCCGTCACCGGCAGGCCCCAGCCCTCGTAGAAGCTGTTGGTGACGGTGAACATCGCGCGGCCATAGAGCGCGGCCAGCGCCACGTCCGACACCCCATGCGCCACCGAGACCTTGGCCTGCAGGGCCGGCGAGTTGCGCCACAGCGTCATCGCCGCCTCGGCCAGCCAGCCGGCCTTGCCCACGCAGACCAGCCGCGGCACCTGCGCGGGGCCGTGCTTGCGCAGCAGCGTCAGCCAGGCGTGGAACAGCATCAGGTGGTTCTTGCGGCTTTCGATGGTGCCGACGCACAGCACGAAGGGCTCATGCGGGCCGGGCAGGTCGGACCGCTCGGGCCAGACGTTGTCGATGGCGTGGCCAAGGTCGCGCCGCAGGTCGGCATCCAGGCGCACCACGGTCACCGCCAGCTCGCGCTCGGGCACCACCTCGCGCGCGATGCGCCGTGCATCGCCGGCCGACCATTCGGAGATGGCAAGCGCGGAATCCGCCAGCGCCACCATGGCGGAGAACCACTCGGCGAACTGTTCCACCAGGCGCTGCTGGCAATGCTCGGGCGCGACCAGCGGGATGCAGTCGTAGATCAGCGGCACGTAGCGCACGCCATAGAGCCGCGCCGCATCGCGCACCCGCAGGAAGTAGTCCGGGATCCACCAGGAGGTGCCGAGGTTGACCAGGCTGGCCCCCGGGGCGAAGACGAAATCGTCGCCGCCCAGCAGCGCCGCCTCCAGCGCCGCGATCGCCTCGACCCAGTCGGGTGCCAGCGGGTCGCCGCCGATGCGCGACAGCCGCCACAGGCGCAGGAACAGGTCGCGGCCGATCTCGCGCCAGCCGCCGGATGTGGTGTCGTAGGCGACGGCGACGGTCGCGACACCCTCGATCGGGTCGAGAAGCGCGCGCGCGGTGACGCTGAGCTGCACGCGCTGGATGCCGGTGGGCGTGCGGTCGGAGCGGAAATAGGCAACCAGGTCGGAGGTGTCGAAGACCACCTGGACCGCCTGCCCCGGCGTGGGCGCGGAACGCGCCAGCGGCGAGGCCAGCCGCGACAACGCCGATGCCTCGCGCGAGGCTTCCTCGTTCGCCGGGTCGAGTTCGAGGGCGCGGGCGTAGGACCGCCAGGCCTGCTCGGCATTGCCGGCCAGCTTCAGCGCATGGCCCAGCTGGAGGTGGACATCGGCATTGTTGCGCGCCAGCGCCTCCGCCGCGCGATAGGCCACCAGCGCCGCCGAGGGGTCACCCGATTCCTTGAGGCAGTGGCCGAGCTGGATCTGCGCCCGCCAATCCTGGGGGTGCATGGCCAGATGCGCGCGATAGGCGGTGACCGCGGCATCCCACAGCCGCTGGTCGCGCAGCGCATCCGCCTGCCGCAGCCGTTCGTCGGCGGTGCCGTCCTGCCGTTGCCCGTCCATGCCTGTCCTCGTTGCCCCGGGTATGCCCCGGGTTCAAGCGCCGATCTTCACGCCCATTTTGGCATAGGCATCCCCCAACCGCACCCGGTAGCGCTCCGGCGAGAACAGGGAGGCCTGGCTCGGGCCCGCCTGGGAGAGCCGGCCGCGCAGGTCGGCATCCGTGTCGAGCGCGCGAATCCCCTCGACCAGGGCGCGCACGTCATAGGGGTCCACCTTCATCGCGGCGTCGCCCACCACCTCGGGCATTGAGGAGGTGTTGGAGGTGAGCACCGGCGTGCCCAGCAGCATCGCCTCCAGCGCCGGCAGGCCGAAGCCTTCGTACAATGACGGGAACAACACGGCCTTGGCGCCGCGGATCAGGCTGACCAGCAGCGGGAAGGGCGCGTAGTCGATGTGCTGCACGCGGCGGCGCTGCTGCGTCACGCCATCCTGCGTGAACAGGTAGCGGACATGGTCGTTACCGAACAGCAGGCGCAGCTCCTCGCGCGACTTCCAGGCCTTCTTGCCCAAGATGACCAGCGGGTCCTGCACGCCGGAGGCGAGGTAGGCCTCGATCATGCGGCCGACATTCTTCTTCGGTTCGATCGCGCCGAAGAACAGGAAGTATTTCTGGTAGCCGAGGCCGAAGGTCCCTTCGATCTCGGCCTTCACGTCCGCCAGCGGCTTCTGCGCGTAGCGCGCGGGGATGTCGACCGCCTGGTAGGTGTTGCTGACCTTCTCCTCCGGCACGCCAAGCAGGCTGACGATGTCGCGCTTCGACGCCTCGCTGACCGTGATGATGTGGTCGCTGCGGCGGCCGAGCTGGTGCGCCAGCCGGAAATAGACCCGCTTGTTGTCGAGCGTGGTGTAGGGCAGGCGCAGCGGCACCAGGTCGTGCATGGTGTAGATGTTGCGCGCGCCGCGGACCCTGATCGCGAGCGGATAGGTCCAGTGCATGATCTGCGGCGCCTGGCGGAAGTGCACGTTCATCCGGTTGCGATACAGCTTGAAGTGCAGGCGCTGCGCGTCGAACAGGTTCTGCACGTTCCAGACATGGTCGAAATGCGGCAGGCGGGACTTGAAGGTGTCGCGCACCACGCGCCCGGTGATCGGGACCTGCGTCGCGATCTCGCCGAAGGGGCTGCTGAGTGCGCGGCGCAGTGCGCTCGCCGCCTGGATCAGCTTGGAGGGCTGGCCGACTCGCGGGTCGAAGAAGGCAATCTCGCGGATCAGCGAATTCATGCTGATGGTCGAGGTCTTGGTGCCATACAGCACGCCGACCTCGGCCCCCATGTCGCGCAGGCAGAAGGACAGGTTGCGCGCATAGGTCGCGACGCCCGTTCCCTGCTCGAGGGCCAGGTTGTAGCCGTCGATGAAGATGCGCGGCGGACGGTCAGGGGACATGGGCGGCGTGAGTCCGTTCCAGGCAAGGCTGCGCCGCGCTTCCGTGCCCGGCGCCTGCTGGCAAACTGCGGTGCGGCAGCGGCAAGGTCAAGCAACCCGGCGCCGGCGCACCCCGTCAGTTGAGGAATTCCGGGGAGACCAGCCGCGGCAGGAACAGCGTCACCTCCGGCCACATGATCACCAGCATCAGCACCAGGAACATCGGGATCAGCATGATGAAGGTGTCCTTGATCGCATCCGCCATGCGCATGCCCGCGACGTGGCAGGATATCATCAGGCACAGCCCATAGGGCGGCGTGACCAGCCCGAAGGCCAGGCTGACGATGCCGATCATGGCGAAGTGCACCGGGTCGATCCCGACCGCCGCGGTCAGCGGCTGCAGGATGGCGCCGACGATGATGATGGACGGGATGGCATCCAGGAAGCAGCCCACCACCAGGAACACCGCCGCCACGAAGAAGCCCGTCGCGATCTTGCCCATGCCCCAGGCCGAGACGCCGGACAGGATGGCTTCGGGAATCTTGTAGTAGGCCAGCAGCCAGCCGAAGGCGGATGCGGTGCCGACGCAGAACAGCGTCACCGCCGCGAGGCGTCCGGTCTCCCCCAGCGCGCCCCAGAATTCGCGCAGCCCCATCTCCCGGTACACGAACAGCGACAACGCGCCGGCATACAGCACCGCGATGCAGGCGCTCTCGGTCGCGGTGAACCAGCCGAAGACCTTGCCGCCGATGATGATGAGCGGCGTCATCAGCGCCGGGCCGGCGACGAAGATGGCGCGCAGGAATTCGCCCCAGGCCGCCTTCGGGTAGGTCGGGTAGCCGCGATGCTTCGCATAGGCGTGCACGGTCGCCATCTGCACGCCGCCGATCAGCAAGCCGGGGATGATGCCGGCCAGGAACAGCGCCCCGATCGAGGTGGTCAGCACGCCGCCCCAGACGATCATCAGGATCGAGGGCGGGATGATGACGGCCAGCACCGCCGAGACGGCGGTGATCGCGACCGAGAAGCTGTCGTCGTAGCCCTCGCGCCGCTGCGCCTCGATGAAGATCTTGGACTGCGACGCGGCATCCGCCGTCGAACTGCCCGAGATGCCGGCGAAGAAGAAGGACAGCACGACATTGATCTGCGCCAGCCCCCCCGGGAAATGCCCGACCATGGTGCGCGACAGGCGCATCAACCTCTCGGTGATGCCGCCGACATTCATCAGGTTGGCGGTCAGCAGGAAGAAAGGAACCGCGAGCAGGATGAAGGAATTATAGGCGTTGAAGGTCTCCTGCATCAGGGTCATCGGCCCCAGGCGTGGCTCCAGCGCCAGCACCGGCAGGCACGCCAGGCCGAGCGCGACCGCCACCGGCACCCGCAGCGCCAGCAGCGTGAAGAACACGCCGAACAGGATCCAGGCCGCCTGGCCGGGATCGAGGACATTGCCGCCCATCAGGCCTGCTCCCCATGCAGCAGCACGTGCAGGTCCGCGGCGAACTTCTCGCCCCCGAACAGCAGCCAGGAAAACCCGAGGATCGGCCAGGCCAGGTGGATCAGCCACAGCGGCAGTTCAGCCAATTCGCTGATGCGGAACCAGGCGAAGTCGACGAACTCGATCCCGAACCAGAGGAAGACCGCGCCGAAGGTCAGCACGAACACGCCCGACACCAGGTCCATGAAGGCGCGGAACCGGCCGGTCAGGCGCGGCCAGAGGTCCACGATGAAGTGGATGCCTTCCTTCTGGCCGACGATGGCACCGATCATGATGGTCCAGACCAGCAGGAAGCGGGCCATTTCCTCGGTCCAGATATAGTGCGGCAGCCACGGGGTCTGGCGCGACACCACCTGCAGCGTCACCGGGAAGATCAGGATGAGGACGGATATCGCGAGCAGCGTGGAGAGCAGCCGGGCATAAGCGTCGGCGGCGCTCCGCACCAGGCCGCGCAGGCCGTGCTGGGGCATGGAAGGCTCCGGAGTGTGTCGGAGGGATGCGCCGGCCGGCGGCTGTCTGCCGCCGGCCGGTCGGGGTCAGGCGCTGAGGGCGTTGATGCGGTTGAAGATGCCCTCGGCATCCACTTCCCGGGCATAGGCGATCATCACCGGATCGACGGCGCGCTTGAGCGCGGCGCGTTCGGTGAACTCGACGCGGCGCAGGCGGCCGGCGCGTTCCAGCGCCTCGATCTTCTGGCCGTCCTCGCTGCTCTCGGCCTGGCGCCCGAACACGCCGGCTTCCTTGCCGGCGCGCTTGATCGCTTCCTGGAGTGGCGCCGGCAGGCGCGCCATGGTCTGCGAGGCGAAGCAGATCGGCCGGATGGTGATGGCGTGCTGCGTCATGATGAGGTTCGGCGCCACTTCGTAGAAGCGCATCGCCTCGACGCCCGCGGCCTCGTTCTCGCCGGCCTCGATGACGTTGTTCTGGATGCCGTTGTAGACCTCGTTGTAGGCGATGACCGAGGGCGACATCCCGGCCGCCTGGAAGGTGCGCGACCAGATCGGCGCGCCCTGCACGCGCACCTTGAGGCCACGCAGCTCGGCCATGTTGGTCACGCGCTTGTTGGCGAAGATGTTGCGCACGCCGCCACCGGCATAGCCGATGAGTGCCACGCGGGCGCGGCGCTCGACCTCGGTCGCCACCGGGGCGAACAGGTCCTGGTCCAGCACCTGGTTCCAATGCGCCAGGTCGCGGAACAGGAAGGGCGCATCCACGAAGGGCGCGGCGCGCGAGAAGGTCGACATATGTGCCGGCGAGACGATGCCGTAGTCCACCGCGCCGCGGCCGGCGGACATGTACTCGAAATACTGCTTCTCGAGCCCCAGGCTGGAGTTCTTGTGCAGCACGAAGTTGACCGGAGCGGCGGTGTAGTACTGCTTCACCAGTTGCTCGAAGCGCACCAGGGCGCGGGTGAAGACGTGCTCGTCGTTGAACTGCGATGCGCCGTTCAGGGTGATCGCCTGCTGCGCCCGCGCGACGTGGGGGGTCGACAACAGCGCCGCGCCGGCGGCCGCGCCACCAAGCAATTGCCTACGGTTCATGGTACGCACTCTCCCTCATCTCAGCGCCGGCTTGGTGCCGGCTGTGGCAGGATTATAGGGGCGGATGCACGCCGATGGGAACCGCCCGGTTACCGCCCCCCTTCCCGCCCCGGCGCCGGTATCCGAGAGTAGCTTGGGAACGCACAGGGGAAGCCCATGAATCGAATCGACCTGGCAGGGCGCGTTGCCGTCATCACCGGCGGGGCGCGCGGCATTGGCCTGGCCATCGGCAAGCGCGTCGTGGAATCAGGCGGCGCCGTCGCGGTGTGGGACATGGATCGCTCGGCGGCGGAGGAGGCGGTGCGCGTGCTCGGCCGCGCCTCCGCCCATGTGCTGGACCTGACGGACGAGGCGGCGATCGGGGTGGCGCTGGCGGGGACTCAGGCCGCTCATGGGCGGATCGACATCCTTGTGAACAACGCCGGCATCACCGGCGGCAACGCGCCATCCTGGGAACTGCCCGTGGCAGAATGGAAGCGGGTGGTCGAGGTGAACCTGGTCGCGCCGTACCTGGTATCGCGCGCCGTGGTGCCGGTGATGATCGCCGCGGGTTATGGCCGCGTGGTGAACATCGCCTCCATCGCCGGCAAGGAGGGCAACCCGAACGCCTCGCACTACAGCGCGTCGAAGGCCGGGCTGATCGGCTTCACCAAGTCGCTGGGCAAGGAACTGGCGAAGACCGGCGTGCTGGCCAATTGCATCACGCCGGCCGCGGCGGAGACCGACATCTTCAAGCAGATGACGGAACAGCAGGTCGCGTGGATGCGCTCCAAGATTCCCATGGACCGCTTCGTGACCATCGAGGAGATCGCCGCGCTGGCCTGCTGGCTGTGTTCGGAGGATTGCTCGTTCTCGACCGGCGCGGTGTTCGACATCTCCGGAGGGCGCGGAACCTACTGAAGGCTGTCGAGCACCGGCAACAGGTGGTCTAGGAACAGCGGCGGGTTTTCGGCAAACGGAAAGTGGCCGATGCCGTTCATGCGCCTGAAGCGCGCGCCCGGGATCTTCGCCGCCGTCGCCTCGGACATCTCCGCCGTGCAGGAATAATCGTATTCGCCAGTCAGCATGACCAGCGGGCAGCGCGTGGTGTCGATGCGGTGCACGCGGTCGCGCGCATCCCATTCGCCGGCGTAGAATCCGATGTCGCGGTCGAAGGTGGCGAAGCCGCCCTGCGAGTAGTGCCACCAGATCTGCGCGGCGCATTCGGCCGGGCTCTGCGGCGCCATCAGGCCGTGGATCCATTCGGGCACGAAGATCGCCTGGTTGAGGCGTGCGTCGGCACCCCAGGGGCTGCGGCGGCCGGGCACGTGGTCGCTGGCCTCGCAGGCGATGATGGCGGAGAAGGCCTCGGGGTGGCGCAGCGCGACCTCGAGGCAGATCTCCCCCGACATCGACGCCCCGAGCAGCACGGGCTTGTCCAGACCCGCCGCGGCGACCACGCCCATGATGAGATCGACGTAGCGGTCGGTGGTCAGCCGCCAGGCGCCGGGCGCCTCGGCGGGCGGCGGGCTCTTGCCGTGCCAGGGCATGTCGAATGAGGTCAGCCGGTAGCGGTCGGTCAGGCGGCGGTCCGCCATGATGCCGTGGAACTGCCGCCCATCCGCGCCGGCGGTGTGCAGGCAGAGCATGTCGCGCCCCTGCCCGGCCTGCTCGGCGTAGAGCCGCCAGTCGCGGCCATCGGCGGTGACGTCCAGGTAGCGGCCGGTGACGTCGGGCGCGGGCGATGGCGGCAGCGTGGGGCGCGGGAAGGCGGGCACCGGGCCGGCGCCGTGCAGCACAAGCCAGCGGCCGATCTCCAGCACGCGGCGCGCGAGGTGGCAGTGGCGCAGGAAGGCGACCTCCTCGCCCGTGATGCGGAATTCCGGCACGCGGTGGCGCATCGCGAAGATCGCGTGGTGATGGCGCGGCGGGACGGGTTGAAGGTGCAGCGCCCAGATGTGCGGCGGGGCTTCCAGGGCGAAGGCCTCGTTGGCCGGCGCGTCACCGAAGGCGAAGACAGCGCGCGCGGTGCCGTTCGCAATGGCGAAGCGCGTCGCGGCACCGGCCCGCCATTCCGCGAGCACCGCATCGGCGTCGCAGGCTGCCTGCCAGCGCGCGACAAAGCCCGCCCATCCCGCGCCTTCCGGCCATCCCGCCATGTGGTCCTCCCCGTTGCTACGGCGCGTGAGGATGTCAGCAGGCCCGAAGCCCGGCAACCGGCGTTGCCAGCGCCGCGGCGCCCGCGCACATTGCGGCCGCAACGCAGCGGAGGAAACGCGCATGACCACCAAGATCGCCGTCGTCACGGGGGCCGGCACCGGCGTCGGGCGTGCCGCGGCCCTCGCGCTGCTGGGCGGCGGCTGGTCGGTGGTGCTGACCGGCCGGCGCAAGGATGCGCTGGAGGAAAGCATCGCGCTTGCAGGCGACGCGGCGCCGCGCGCGCTGGCCGTGCCGTCGGACGTGGCCGACCCGGCTTCGGTCGATGCGCTGTTCGCCGCGGTCAAGGCGAAGCACGGGCGGTGCGACATGCTGTTCAACAATGCCGGCCAGAACGTGCCCGGCATGCCCTTCGAGGACCTGACCTACGCCGACTGGACACGCGTGGTCTCGGTGAACCTCACCGGGTCCTTCCTGTGCGCGCAGGCGGCCTTTCGCATGATGAAGGACCAGTCGCCGCAGGGTGGGCGCATCATCAACAACGGGTCGATCAGCGCGCATACCCCGCGGCCCGACAGCGCGCCCTATACGGCGACCAAGCACGCCATCACGGGGCTGACCAAGTCGCTGATGCTCGATGGCCGGAAGTACGACATCTGCGCCGGCCAGATCGACATCGGCAATGCCGCGACGCCGATGACGGCGCGCATGTCCAAGGGCGTGAAGCAGGGCGATGGGTCGATCGCGGTGGAACCCACCATGGACGTGAACCATGTCGGCCAGGCGATCCTGCACATGGCGAACCTGCCACTGGAATCGAACATCCTGACCATGACGATCAAGGCCTCGAAGATGCCGTTCGAGGGGCGTGGCTGAGCCAGCACGGGCCGAACGGCGGGCGCCGCAACTTCGGCGGCGCGCAGGTGTTTTCCCTGTTGCGCGCACCAACGCGCCGCAGGGAGAACCCGATGTCCGACCGCAAGACCACGCCGCCGCCGCCCAAGCCCGACGAAACCGGCCAGGGCACGATCCCGCTGCCGACGCCCGCCAATGCGAAGACCCCCAGGCCCGCGCCCCAGCCCGACCCCGAGGAGGAGCGTGCGGACGAACAGGGCCACGGCGTGATCGATGCGCCGACGCCGCCCGCGGGCAAGAACCCGACCCCGCGCTGAGTCAGGCCTCTCCCCGCTCGGCCAGCAGCCGCTTCACCTCGGCCTTGGGCACCTTGCCATAGCCCGACCGCGGCAACGCATCCCACAGCACGATCCGCGCGGGCCATTTGTAGCGCCCGAGCCGGCCATCGAGATGCGCCATCACCGCGGCCGGATCGATCGTCGTGCCTTCGGCCGCGACCAGCACGGCAACGCCGGACTCCCCCCACTTCGCATCCGGCACGCCGACCACGCACGCCTCGGCGACGGTGGGGTGGGTCAGCAGCGCCTCCTCGACTTCGCGCGGGTACACGTTCGACCCGCCGGAGATGTACATGTCCGACTGCCTCCCGGTGATGTGCAGGAAGCCGCGCGCATCGAGATGGCCGAGGTCCCCGGTGTGGAACCAGCCACCGGCGAAGGCCTTCTCGTTCGCCGCGTCGTTGTCGAAGTAGCCAGCCATGACGGCGGGTCCGCGCACGCAGATCTCGCCTGTTGCATCCGCGTCCAGGCGGCGGTTCTGCGCATCCAGGATCGCCAGCTCGATCCCCGTGCGCGGATAGCCGCAGGACCCCAGCGGCATCGCCGGGTCATCCTCCAGACTGTGCCATTCGGGCGGCAACACGGTGATGTTGCCGGTCACCTCACCCAGGCCGAAATACTGCACGAGGCAGCGCCCGAGTTTCCGCAGCGCCTGCTTCTGGTCCTCGCGGTACATCGGCGCGCCGGCGTAGATGACGTGGCGCAGCGACGCATGGTCGTGCGCATCGACGCTGGCGTCGCGCACCAGCGCGTTCAGGATGGTCGGCACGGTGAACATGTTGGTGACGCGATGCCGTTCGACGAGCCGCCAGGCCTCCGGCACATCCAGCCTTTCGCCCGGCAGCAGCACCGACACCGCGCCGCGCGCCACCTGTGCCATCGCATGGATGCCCGCCCCGTGCGACAGCGGCGCCACCACCAGCGAGGCATGCTGTTCGTTCAGCCCCGGCATCAGGTCGGCGATGTGGTTCACCACCACGAACGCCAATTGGCCGTGCGTCAGCGTGCCGCCCTTGGGCCGGCCGGTGGTACCGGAGGTGTAGAACAGCCAGGCCGGGTGGTCGCGATCCACGGCGGTGGTCTCGGTCACCGGCGCGGCGGCACCCTCGGCCACCAGATCCTCCCAGGACAGGCCCGCACCCTCGCCGATCGCGACATCCAGCACGCAGGCGACGTTGCCGGCGCGCGCGGCCTCGCGATGTTCCGGAAAGCCCACGTCGAACACATGCGCGCGGCAGCCCGCATTGCTGGCGAGGTACGCGACCTCGGGCGGGCTCAGGCGGAAATTCGTCGGCACCCAGACCGCGCCGACCAGCCAGCAGGCCCAGCACGACTCGAAGATGGCGTTGCCATTGCGCGCATGCACCAGCACGCGGTCGCCGGCGCCAATGCCACGCGCGCGCAGCGAGGCCGCCGCCGCCGCGACACGCATGGCCACCTCCGCCCACGTCCATGAGCGATCACGCCAAATCAACGCCGGGCGGTCCGGCAGGCGCCGCGCCGTCTGGAGCAGCAGGCTGGCCAGGTTCGAGGTCGGGATCATGGCGCTTCCTCCGTCGCCTGATCTGCCGCGCCGCGGCGCTCATCGCAAGCACGGGCAGGAATCGGAAGGCGCGCGCAGGCGGCTCCACGGCAAGGTCGCCATCGTCGCCGGCGGGCTGTCGGGTATCGGCGCGGCCATCGCCGGGCGTATCGCGGCCGAGGGGGTGCGGGTGATCGCGGCGGACCTCGCCACCGAGGCCGGGCCGCAGGTCGCGCCATTGCCAGTGGACGTGACGGAGGAAGCCTCGACCAACGCCATGCCGGCCGCGGCCCTTGCCGCCCATGACGGCGCTTGCGGCCATGGCCCCGGCCGGGCCAGTCTGGCGCCCAAGCGCCGGCCA
>LNEW01000065.1 GCA_001464375.1 Rhodospirillales bacterium Ga0074136
CGCCATGATTCGGCGGCGCGGTTGGCGCCGCTGGAGTTCAGCGCGCTGGTCTTCGCCGTCGGCTTCGACCTGCTGATCTGGAATGTCTGGCCGACGGCTTGGACGATGGGCGGCGCCGTGGTCGTGGTGTTCGCGCTGGTGATGAGCCAGCGGGCGACGACGCGCCGTCAGGGAACGCCATCCGGGAACACGTGATACCCATCGGCGCCGAGCGTCAGCGCCACGGCGCGCGTCACGGCGGACATCGGCAGCTTCGCGTAGAGATGTGGAAACAGTCCCGGGCGCGATCCGCCTGAAGCCGGTTCCCAGCGCAGCGCAGCGCCCAGCGCGGCGGCGTCGGCTTCCACCATCACCAGGTCGGGCACGCCGGCGCGATGCGTGGCCGCGCTCGCGCGCAGCTGCGCCGCGGTCGAGAAATGCAGGAAGCCGTCGCGCGCATCATCCGCGCTGCCGGCATAGACGCCGGCCGCTTCGGCCGCCGCGGCGCGCACCAGGGTGTAGACCAACGCTTCCATCATCCGTACTGCCCCGATTCACCAAGTACTCCATGGACTTGCGCGACATCAACGACAAGAGCGCCGACAGCGCGCACCACTCCCAAGCATCGGTGCCCCTAGGACAGACCGCGCCCGGCCATCGAGAAGCGATCGAGACAGGAGGGACACCACCATGCGCCGTTCCGCGCTACTCGCGTCAGGGGCCGTGTTCGTCGCGGCGCTGGGCTACTCCTGGTTCACGCACGGCACCGGCGTGGTGCGCAACGATCCCGAGCACCACATCAGCGTGCCATCGGCGCTGACCATGCCGCTGCGCGTGCAGGTCGCGCACAACGGCACCGACGTGCTGTTCCGCTACCGCTGGCCCGCGCCCAATGCCGGCATCTTCCACGACATGCTGCGCTACGAGGGCGGTGCCTGGCGTGTGCGCGGCGCCGCGGTGCCGGGCTCGCAGCCCGACGGCCTGCACGAGGACCGCGTGTCGATGATGCTGGATGACGGGTCCGTGCCGGAATTCGGCCGCTACGGCGGCTATGTCGCGATCGGCAACCGGCTCGCGGGGTTCCGCGACGAGATCAGCGGCCGCGAGGTCGCGGCGCATCCCGAACTCGGCCGCCGCCTGGGCCAGGACGAGCCGACCAAGTACCTGCCGGCAACGCGCAGCAATCCGGTCGAGTTTCTCTCGGTGGTGCCCGAGGCCGAACAGCGCCGCCTGCAATCGGCGGGCTATTTCCTCGACCTTTGGCACTGGCGCGCGGCGCGATCGAACCCGGTCGGCGTCGCCGATGACCAGGTGATCACCGCCGGGCGCCTCAGCGATGCCGGGCGCGGCATGTACACCACCAATTGGGAAGGGCCGAACCGCCGCCCGGCCCGTATGTTCGACCCGGCGCAGAACAATGGCCGCGCCGCCTTCCGCTGGGACGAGCTGATGGCCGGACGGATCGGCCAGGACAGCGTGAACGCGCTGACCGACGCCAATTCCGTCGCCTTCGACCCGAATCACGCGTGGCAGGACGGCGACACCATTCCGCGCCGGCTGTTGCGCGCGCCGCAGGGCTCGCGCGGCGACATCGCGGTGTCCGGCCGCGCGCGCTGGACGGATGGCGAATGGGACGTGACGCTGCGCCGGCGCATGGACACCGGCAACCCGCAGGACGACAAGATCCTGCGCGATGGCGGTGTCTACCAGGCGGCCTTCGCGATCCATCGCCAGGCGACCGGCGGGCGCTGGCACTATGTCTCGCTGCCGCTGTCGGTCGGCTTCGGCCGGCCCGCCGATGTCGGGGCCACGCGCTTCGAGGGCGAGGCACCGGGCTGGTCGCAGCCGGCGCACGCCGTCACGCTGTTCTATCCCGGCCAGGTCAACTGGCCGCTGATCATCGGCGACCGGCACCCCGGCGCCGACCGCGTGCGGGCCGGCGTGCCGGTGCGCTTCCGCCACAGCGAGGACCAGCTCGCGCATTATGGCGTCGAGATGGAATTCAACGACGCGATCCAGCGCCAATGGCGACTCACGCTGCTGGCAGGCCTGGGGCTGATCGCCGCCTTTGGCATCGCGCTGACCGCCACTATCGGTCGTGGCAAGGGAGCCTGAACCATGGCCGCCTATCACATTCTGCTGGTGCATTTCCCGATTGCGCTGCTGACGGTGGCGATGGTCGCCATCCTTCTGCGCGCGGTCTCCGACGGGCCGCTCGCGCGTGCCGTCGACCACGCGCTGGTGCCGCTGCTGGCCGTGGGTGTGGTCTCCACCGCCGTCGCCTATGCCATCGGCTTCCGCGTCTGGTCGGTCGAGGCCATCACCTCCTCGCCGCTCGGGCGCAACCACATTCTCGCAGCATCCTGGACGCTCGCGTATTGGGCTGTGCTGCTGCTGGTGCGCTGGCGTGGTGGCGAGGCGGTGTGGGAGGGACTGTCGCGCTGGGTGATGGTCGGCCTCGCGCTGCTGGGAAGCGTGCTGCTGACCATCACGGGCACCCTGGGCGGCCACCTGACGGGCACGCCCACCGCCGCCTCGCAGGCGCTGCGTGCGATGGGGTGGGAGGTCTACACCACCTTCTACGTGCCCGACATGACGCTGTACGTCATCGGCGGCGCGGCCGTCGTGCTGCTGGTGGTCGCGATGGCCACGCGCTTGGGTCGCACCGCCTGACGCTGTGTCAGGCCAGGTCCTCGGCGCGGTCTCGGCTGCTGCCGGCCGCCCGAGCGCCCAGCCCGGCAGCGCCGTGGCGTCATGGAAATGCGTGGCGCCGCCGGTCGGGTCGGGCAGCGCGCCGGCCAAGGCCCGCGCGGCGATGCGGCGGCAGATGGCCAGCGCGGCATCGCCCGGCGGTATCTCGCGCAGGCGCGCATGCCGCGGATGGTTGCGGTTCCAGCAGGGGAACTGGAACGGCGCCCGGCAGACCTGCGCCACGCTGCGGCCCCAATGCGGCACGCCGGCGCGCGCGCGGTTCACCACCAGCGCGGCCAGCGCCTCGATGGCGCGAACAGGTCGGTCGGCGGCCTCGCCCCACAGGGTCAGCGCCAGGGTCTCGGCGGCCGCCTCGCGCGGGATTTGCAGGGCGGCGCTCATTCCCGGTCCTCCGCGCGGCGGGCGGCCTGGGCGACGGCGATGCTGGCGCGCGTCACCTCGTCCAGCTTCTCCTCGATGCGGATCAGGTGGTCGGCGATGCGGCGATCGAGGTCGCGGATCAGCGACAGCGGCACATAGGTGCGCGCCACCTCGATCTTGAACTGCGCCAGATCCTCGCGCGTGCGGGTCAACGCATCGGAATCGCGCTGGTCGCCGCGCTCGATGCGGTCGTTCACGTCCTTGCGCAACCCGTGGATCATCCAGAACAGCGCGGCCACGACCGGCGCTTCCACGGCCGTGATCCACCACAGGGGCTCGATCTGTATCGGCATTCTCTGAACTGCCTTCTGCTGGAACCTTGAAGGGAAGCGGCCGGCGGCCCACCCTGGGGACACCCCCGGGAGTGACCGCGCCGCGATGTGGAACGAGCCGTATCTCGAGACCTGCTGCCGTTCGGCCCTGCACCGTCTGACGCTGGTGGGCCCGCACGGCCGCCCGCCCGGCCTGAAGGACGGGCCGTGCCTGAACCGGCTGACGTCGATGGGCCTCGCGCAACCGCGCGCGGATGGGCGTTTCGAGATCACCGATGCCGGGCGGGGCCGGCACGCGCTCGAGATCGTGAAGCGCAGCGCCGCGTAGCTGCGCGTTGCTCCCCCGAACGTGTCACGCACCGCGCCAGGACGGGCGCGGCGCCGGGCGCGCACCGCGCACCAGGCGCACGGGTTCCGCCAACAGGCACCCCGCCACCGCATCCAGCGCATCGTCGCGCGCGCCGGGCGCACCGGGGCGCCATTCCGCCATCTCGCAGGCGAAGGGCGTGCGGAACACGCTCTCATGCGCATGCAGCCGGCGCGCCGCCAGGGCAGGTTCGAGGGCGGCGAGAATGCGATCCTCCTTCGCCCGCGTGCTGGCATGGTCGATCACCTGGCAGGCGACGCCGGCCTCGGCCAGTTCGCGCCGCAGCAGCGCGGGCAGGAACTTGCCGAGTCCATTGGTCTCGACCCGCACCATCGGCAGGAGCAATTCACGCAGGATCGCCGCCACCTTGCGGCATTGCTGGGTGGCCGGGTCGACCGGCGATGACGGGTCGTGCGTCAGGTAGGACAGGCGATGCAGGAAATGCCGCCCCTCGCCATCCGAGAAGCAGCAGGCCAGCACCGAGGCGTCGCCCGCCCCCGGCCGCCCATAGGCGGGGTCCCAGAAGGCGCCGCCGGAGGCCAGGCGGTGGCCGAGCAACGTCAGCACTCCCCTGCCCTGCGCCTCCCGGTAATCGGGTTCGTCGCCGTAGCGGATGATGGCGGCGGGATCGAGCCGCACGGCGCTTGCGGCCACGGGCTGGAGCAGCATCTGCCGCTGGAACTGCAGCGGCCCGACGCGGTCGCGCAGCGCGGCGATCGCCTCGCGCGGGAAGCGTTCGGGCCAGGCGGAGGCACCCGCCGCGTTCATCACCGGCACGGCGAGCCGCCGGTAGCCGCGCAGGAAGGCGCCATCCTCCTTCGGGTCGCGATACAGGCTGTCCTCGCAATGCGGCGTGCCGACGAACAGGATGGTGCCGCCCGGCGTCAGGATGAACTCCGCCTCGGCCAGGCGTTCGCGCAATTCGGCGCGCTTGCCGGGCGTGTCGCAATTGCCCGCGACCTCGACGTCATCGCAGACGATGACCTCGGCGCGCGACCCCGTGACATTGCCGCCGATGCCCTGCGCCAGCATGGACGGGTCGCGCAGCGCACCGTCGCGCGCCACGGTGAAGCGGTCCGATGCCCAGGATTCCGCGCCATCCGGCAGCAGGTGTCGGCACAGCGGATGGCGTTCGACGATGCGGCGCACCGTTGCCACCATCTTCACCGCAAGCGGCGCATCGGCGGCGAGCACCAGGATGCGCGTATCGGGCTGCCGCGCCAGCTGCCAGGCGCACCACAGCCCGACCAGCGTGGACTTGCCGCAACCGCGGAAGGCCATCAGCAGCAGGCGTGCCTCGCAGGCGGCGTGGCGCGCTTCCAGCCAGCGCGCGATGCGGCGATGAACCGGCGGCGTCTCCATGCGGTGCCGCCGGTTCCACACCCAGGCGAATTCAAGGAAGCCGGACTCAGCATTGCTCCGCTCCGCCATCCGCATCGTCCTCCTCGAACCGGGAAATCGCCTCGCGCGCCTCGACCAGCATGATGCGCGCCTCCTCCGCCTCGGCCGGCGCCGTACCCATGGCTCGTGCGAGCTTCAGCAGCGCCTCGAGGTGCGCGAGCGCGGCCTTGCAGGCGGCGTGGTGCGCGATGAAGGCCTTGGCGTCGTCGCCGGTGCCGGGTTCCGGCCCGCAGCGAACGAAGCCGAGGTAGCTCTCCGCCACGACCGCCATCGCGCTGCGCAGGTCGGGTCCGCGAACCACGGGCTCGCGGCGGCCCGTCACGCCTTCACCACGCGTGCGCGCACCGTGCCCGCGCCGAGGTCGATGGCGATGGCCGAGCGGTTCCAGGCCGTGACGGTCACCAGGTCGGTGGCCCCCACCTGCGCGAGGAACACCACGCCGGATGTCGCCAGCGAGAAGGCCGCCGAGGCGAAATCCCCCGGCCGCGCGCCCGGCAGCGCCACGTTGATCTGCGCGATGGCGCCCGCGGCGATCGAGGGCGGATCCCACGCCGTCTCCGCCACCAGCTCCCGCCCGCCATGCGGCAGGCCCGGCTGGGCATACAGCAGCGGCGGCGCGAACAGCGGGTCGCAGGCGAGGCGCATCGCGCGAACCTCGTAATCCGTGCCGATCCGCGCGAGGCCGATGATGGCGTACGCGACATTCGGCGCGAGCCGCACCACCTGCGGGCGCGTGAAGGTGGCGTCCGCCATGTCGGCCGACCCCTGCCACCAGCGCGCCGCGGCGTTCCACACCATCGACTGGCCGGAGGCGCGCACCAGCGCCGTGCCGGTGTCGCTCAGCAGGGTGCGCGCCGCGTCGAAGCACATCACCACCAGGCGCGGCGCATCGGCATCGACCGCAAGGGCGAATTCGCGGCAGGTGCGCGCATCCACCACGAAGCCGAAGCCGCGCCCGCCGGTCAGCACCACGCCCTCATTGGTGAAGCCATAGGACTCCAGCGCGGGGAAGGCGAAGTCGGCCAGCGTGCTGGGTGTGCCCGAAACGTTGCTGGACAGGCAGGCGAGCTTCTCGAAGCCCCATTCGGTGTTCGACCAGCGGATGCGCGCGGCGCGCAGGCTCGGCACCGCCGCCACCTCGCGCGAGGCCTCGCGGAACGCCGCCGCCTGGTGCGATGCGCGCACCACCGCGCCGACGCGTGTCGCGGTCGCGGCGTAGTCCACGTCGACCAGGTAGGTCTGGCTCGCCCAGGCGACCTCGTAGATATGATCCTGCGCCGCACCCGTGTGGCGTGCGACGAAGGGCGAGCAGCCTTCCATGCGCAGCGCGCGCGCCCAGACCGACCGGCTGTTCACCTCGATGAGGAAGGGAATGCCGCTGATCGGGCGGCCTTCGGATTGCAGTTCGAAGCCCGGCCCGTCGAAGACATGCCGGTTGTGCGAGACATAGGCGCCCGGTGCGGCCGAGAAGCGCACGCCGTAGCGGTCCTTGTCCGGATAGACGGTGCTGCCGAGCGCGAAATGCCCGCCATAATAGCGCACGGACGTGTTCCAGGCGCCCGCCGTCTCGGTGCGGACATCAAGGCCGATCTTGTTGTTCACGATGCGGCCCAGCATCAGCGTGCTGTCCTCGAAGCCGCGTTCGACGCCCAGCGTGCGCACGCCGATGGTAAAGCCCTCGACCTGGCGGATCTCCACGAAGGAGGCGTCGAGGTTGCGCATCACCAGGCCGATATCGGCCTCGTCATCCCAGCTGGATATGGCGGCGCGCAGCACGCGCAGGCCCTCGTAGCGCTTGGCCGCGTTGCGGACGGCGGCGCCGTCGCCGAGCGTCAGCGCGGTGTTGCCTGCCGGCCCGGCATAGATGATGGCGCCGTGCATGATGAGGCCCGCGGCACCGCCGCCCAGCGTCAGGGGCTGCGTGGTGCGGAAGGATCCCTCGCCGATCTCGAGCACCCTGCCCGAGGCCGCCGCGGCCGCCATGGCGGCGGCCAGGGCCGGCCCGTCATCGGTCACGCCATCGCCGGTCGCGCCGAAGTCGCGCGCGGTCAGGCGTTCGGCCAGCTTGTCCTCGACCATGCGGGGCACGCCGCCCGGATAGGGCACGCCCAGCGCCTGCGTGCCGCGATCGAAGACCGTGACATTGCCCACGGAATCGAATCCCAGCACGCGGTTGGCGCGCGCACCGCGCAACGGCAACACCAGCGCGCCGCCATCGGCGGGATCGAGCCGCACCGTGCCGGATACCTCGTCCGCCACCTGCTGGATGGCGGCGACCTGGTAGTCGAGCTCGTCATTCAGCGCGCGGGCGCGCAGGATGCCGTTGTCCTGGAAGTCGGTCGCGCGCGCGATCTTCAGGCGTCGGCGCAACGTGACGCGCGTGCCGGCCGCCGGCGCTTCGGCCAGGCTGACCGTACCGCCATCGGACGACCCCGCGCCGACGATCGACGCGCCGCCCGTGAGCACCGCGCCATCCAGGCGGATCTCGAGATCCGCCTCGTCGAAGATCGGGAAGGGATAGGTGAAGTCGGCCAGCACGCCGTCCGCGACATACTGCACGCGCGGCGCGACATCGCCGATCGTGATGTGTTCGGCCATGGGTGGTCCTCGATGTCTGGAAAGGGTGGGGCGGAGCGCCGCCGATCAATCGAGCAGGGAGCGGACCGCGCCGCCGAGGGTCTGCCCGGCGCGCAGGAAGGAGTTCAGGCTGCCATCGGGCGTCAGCAGCGACCGCCGCCCGGCGGCAAGCCGCGCGCTGGTCACCGCGGCATCCTCCGCCGCGTCCTGCGCGGCGTCGCGCCGCAGGCCGGTGGTGAGCGCGGCGGCCGAACCTTCGTCCGGCGCGACGCCACCGGCGGCAAGCCGCGCGCGGGCCGAGGCGATGGTGCGTGCCAGGCGGTCCTGGCGTTCGCGGTCCTGCGCCGCCGACTGCACAGCGACCTGTTCGGTCTGCGCGGTCTGCTGCGCGCGCACGTTCTCCTCCTGCGCGCGGCTGGTGGCCTGCTGCTGCTGGCCCTGCCGGACCTGGCCATAGACGGCGAGGCCCGTGCCGGCGAGCGAGGCGAGGGAAGCGAGCTGGGCCATCAGTCGGTCATCCTGATCTCGGTGGTGACGGAAAGCAGCGTCATGGGCAGGGGCGCATCGCCCTCGACGCGCCAGACGGGGCGCAGCCGGTCGCGCCGCCAGCCGAGGCCGCGCAGCGTGACGTCGCCGGTGAAGGATGGCGGCGCGGCATCGAGCACCGAGGTGTCCAGTCGGCGGAATGGCACCGGTTCGGCGCCACGGCCGAGGTCGACGGACAAGGCCGCCGTATCGAGCAGACGGAACGTCACCGCGACCAGGCGCAGTGGCCCGGTCGCGGCACCTGATGACGTGATGATATCGGGTGGCAGCGGCTCGATCTCGTGCCTGAACGCCAGACCGATCTGCACCGTGTTGGACGGCGGGTCGATCGTCACCTTGCCGTCGGTGACGGTCGCGCTCTCGCGCGGCGCGCCATCGGCCAGCACGCCGACGCTGCGCCCTTCGAGATGCGCCAGGCCGCTCCATTCATCCTGCGCAATCGCGGCGGCGCCGGTCAGCGCCGCATCCAGCGCAAGGCCGGATTCGAAGCGTTCCAGTGCGAAGGCGCCGTCGCGTTCCGTCACGGCCCAGACGGTGCCGTCGGATTCCGCCACGGCACGGAAGGCACCCGCGGTCTCCTGCCGTGTCCAGGCGGTGACCTGCTCGGCGCGATAGAGCGTGAGCGTGCCGATGCCACCATCGGCCATGACCATGTGCAGCAACCGCGCACGCTGGTCATAGGCCATGGAGACCGGCGTCGAGACGATGTGCCGCGCGAGGATCGCGAGGTCATTCGCCTGGTAGGCCTGGCTCACGTCGGTATAGGCGAATTCGTGCACGCCCTGCCCGCCGCGCGCGACGAAGACCGTGGCGCCATCGACATCGACCGGCGGCACCAGCCGATCGACCGGCGAACCGACGCGCGTCTGGCGGTTCAACTGGATGGAGGATGGCGTCAGCGGATCGCCCGTCACCATCCATTCGGCGCCCGAGGTGAAGACCTGCAGGTGGCGGCCGGAGAAGACGCCGCGGATCGCATTCACCTGGTCGGACACCAGGCCGAATTCGATCGCCTCGTCATCAAGGCCCGTGCCGGCGTTGAAGTCGAACAGATCGCCGGTGCGCGAGAACCACAGCCGGTTCGGCAGGTCGCGCGACCCGCCGACCACCAGGCGATCCTGGTGGAAGCCGCAGCTCACCGGCCAGCCGCGTGCCGTGCTGAAGGCGGCCTCGTCCCAATCGGTGGTGGCGGTGGTGCCGGTGAGCAGTTCCTCGACCGCGGCATTCGCCTGCGTCGTGGAGAGCACCGCGGTGACGATCACCCGCTTGCCCGCGATGCGCAGGCGCGCGCCCACATGGCCGGGCAGGAAGATCGCCGCGCTCGCCGTGACCGTGATGGCCCCGCCGGTCGCGGTCGGCGCCAGTGTCACCTCCGGTGCCGCGAAGCGGAAGAAGGGCTCGCGAATGAAGGCCCAGGGCGCGATGGTCCAGCCCGCGATGGTCCGCGTCACGCGCTGCGGCACCATGTCGGGATGCACCAGCAGCAGCGTGTCGGCCGATTGCGTGAAGCCGATCTGCGGCAGCATGGCGGCGTTCCACGGCCCGCCCAGCGTGGCCACCGCCGCATCGCCCTGCAGCACGCGCAGTGCGCCGGCGGTCAGCACCATCACGTAGGTCTGCTCGGTGTTGAACTCGAACGGGATCAGCCGTGCCGCACCGGGCAGCGTCAGCACATGGCGCAGGCCGGGCCGGCGCGTCACGCCGCCGGTCGGCTGGATGAACACGTTGCGCAGGCGGCGCGCGCCGTTCTCGAAGGCGCGCAGGTCGCCGCGGCCGAGCAGTTCAGGGGCGAGTTCCCCCGCGGCGAAGCTGGTCTTGGCACGCTTGACGGCGGGCATGGCTCAGCCCCGCACGTCAATGAGGGAGAAGCCTTCCAGCACGCGCGCGCTGGCCTGCTGGCTGTCGGCCTGGCGGGCCTGGCGCAGCTCGGCTTCCGCCAGGCGGAACAGCATCTCGGCGCGCGACGAGTTCTCGGTGAGCGGGATGCAGAATTCGGCGGCCAGGCGGGCAACGAGGGCGTGCGCGAAATAGGGCGGGAAGGCGCTTTCGTCCGGGCGGAACACATAGGTCAGCGCGACCTCGTTCACATCGGTGAACAGCCGGTCTTCCTGCAGGCGATAGACGATGCCGCGCGCGCGCCCCGCCGTGCCGGCCGACAGCGCGCGCAGGAACCCCGCGGGCAGCTGAAAGGCGACCGCGAAATCGGCGCGCGGTGCGGCCGACAGGCGCGCAAGCGCGGCCTGCGCGGTTGCAAAGGACCAGGGGTGGAAGGACAGCAGCGCGTCGCGGATCCCCGGGTAGAGGTTGGCCGCGACCTCGGCCTCGGCCGTGCCCTCGTCGAGGGAGGCGACAGGCTGCGCGCCGATCTTGAGCAGCGCGCGCGAGCAGAGCGCGAGGGCGGAAAGCGCCATCGGGGAACCTCCAGAAAGAAAAAGAGGAAGGTCGGGGGAGAGAACTCCTCCGAGCCGGGACCCCACGACGTTGCTCCGCAACGCCGCGGGGACCCCACGCCCTCCCATTTCTGCCCGTTGGGAACTGACCGCGAAGGTCAGTCCCCACGTGCCAAAAAAAGGAGGAGGGTTTGGGGGGAGTTCCCTCCCCCCAACCTGGCTATTCCTTCGCGCGCATCCGCACGACGCCGGTCGGGTCGATCATCACCGCGCCCTGCGACATCATGTTGTTCACGAAGTGCGCGGCGCGGTCGCCGTGCCAGGTGATGTCGGTGACGACTTCGCTCGCCACCGCGTGGCCGACCGCCGTCTTGTGGAAGAAGTAGCAGTAGCGCAGCACGCCGGTCTTGGTCAGGCCGGAATGCGGCATCCACAGCGCACCCAGCCAGCGCTTGGCCTGCGTGCCCTTCCACGGCAGCGCGTCGTCGCCCACGTAGTCGCTGCGCGCGAATTCGTCGATCGCCAGCAGCTCGCTCCACTGCTTCCAGCCGACCACCGCGAAGCGGTTGCCGTCGTCGGGCACGTCGGCGCCGCCCAGCATCTCGAAGGCCATCA